>JAVYLZ010000008.1:0-22091 GCA_038740245.1 Candidatus Micrarchaeia archaeon | reverse complement strand
CTTTTTATTGCAATCTTTTTCTTCTTGCGTATCTCAAAGTCGGGTATGTCAAGTGAATAGACGATTTTCTCGCGTGCCTTGAACATAATGCCAATGCCAACAATGCCAAGCGTAAGGGCAACCCCTGCCCAGAACCACCACTGCTCCCACCATCCACGTGATATCTCGGACCTGCCCTTATACTCAAGCGACTGCACATCAAACCTGAACACGTGCTCGGCATTTTCTGCAAGGGGTTTGGTTATTGCAACCCTGGCAACAGTATCAGTGCCATATTTGCCCACAACTATTTTTGTGCGCGTCTCAGGGTCATTGTCAACCGTCACGTACGTGTCAGCAAGGCTTTGTGTGAATCTTTCGTTCTGTGAGCTTAGCTCTGGCACATTAACCCTGAAATAGAATTCCTGGGTCCTCCAATCAAGGGAATATGGCTCTATCTTAACTTCGGGGACAATAAGTATTGATTTGGCAAGGACTGTCCTTGGTGCAGTCGGTGCCTCAACCTTGAGCAGGTACCTGCCAGGACCCATGGACGGGTCATACTGCCAGCTCTGCCTGTACTCGCGTATTGGGAGTATCGGGCCGGTACCGAAAAACTGCTCTGATATTTGGTTGCCGCTGCTGTCAGTTACAGTTATGAATAGCGGGAGCGGCTGCCTGAACTTGTCAGCACTTTCATTAAGGACTGCTTCAACAGCCAGTTTCTTGCCGCTAAGCCGCTCTGAAAGCGAGTATAACTCGTTGCCAAGCTGGCCCCGCTGCTCACGCGTTGCATAAACATATGTGCTTTGCGAAATTACCAAGCGGTCCCTTGAATCATAACCGTATGCGTAAATGCGCATGCCTGATGACGCAAGGCCTTCCTTGCCAGGTGTTATGAGCAGCGAAGTAACAGTTGCGTTTTCAGTTGTTTCAATTGAATCCTTTATGCTTCTCCCAGCGAATCTCCCAAATTCAGTATACCATGCCTTTTCACTGATTATTTTTGCAATATCTGCGGCGGCTGCCTTGCCGTTCACCCAGCCGCTGTCAAGTGTATTGGGCACGGCAAGCAGGTAACCATCTCCGCCCCAGCTTACCGCTGAGACCGCACCGTATATATATCTTACAGTGGACTTCCGCTCCGATTGAACTGATGCGGATGTAACACCATATCTTGCCTGCTGCAGGCGCAGCCCTGAAGCCGCCGGTGCCTGGCCGCTTGTGCTTATGCCGAGGCTTTTCTCAACCGACTGGACTGAGTAGTCAACCCCCGGGAAAACCCTGCCCCTGCGCTCATCCATAAGCCCCTCGTGAATGCCGTACCCGATATATATTATAGTTGCCCCTCTGTTTGCGAGCTCCATTATGTTCTTGTTTGGGCTTGTTGCAAGCTCTGCTGGCATATAGCCGGTCGGCACGATTATTATTGAATTGGCACCTTTGGGGACGTGCGCAAGCTCGTCCAGGTAAATCTCGTTTACAACAATGCCATCTTTCCACAGCAGCCGTGCAAGCTCATCCTTGAACTCCTGATAAGACGCACCCTGCTCCCTGCGCGAGTTCAGTACATACACCTGGCTGAACATCGGGCCGTCAGCAGCCTCCATTACCAGCTCAACTTTGCCAAGCCCGTATGAATCAGCCGCTACTATTGCGTAGGGTGTATAAACATCAAGACCCTTGATGTTTGCAATCCCGCTTTCAATTATGCGGACATTAAGCGTTTCCTCACCTGGCGGCACAGCCGGCCCCGTCTCCAGAACAATGCCCTGCAGGCTGAACAGGATATAGCCGATAATAAGCCCAAGCGCCAGTATGAACATACCTATATACAGGAAAACGCTGCGCAACGCGCTCTTAACCACAGGCCTGTTCTTGTCAATTGCGCGGGTTTCAGAAGGGCCGGCCGCACCACGCTTTTTCTTGATTGTGGCGAGGAATATCTCGCGGATGCTGTCAAAACTGAGCGTTTTTTCCTTTACCGGCTTAAACTCGCGCACATATTTCTTTTCTTTTTTCGGGACAAACCGGTATACTTTGTCAGCCATCCTGTGAACACCTGCGGCTCAGCGCCTTACTTCAAGATACCCTTCGCGCACCATCTTGTTGAGTATCTGCTCAACACGGCTTTCATTGACTTTGTAAAGCTTGCAGAAATCACCTATGTTAATCTCATTGTTGTGCTCCTTTATCCACTCCTGCACCTTTATCATGAGCGCATCGTCAGAATACTTCTCAAGCTCATCAAGCTTGAGCCTAAGCTCGTTGCGCTGGTTTGTAATCTCAAGCACATCCTTGCTCAGCCGCTCGTTGCTCTCAGTAAGCCGCTCTATCTTTTTCTTTGCCTCCTCAAGCCGCGCAAGGGCTGCATCATACCGCGTGAACAGCTTCTCATAGTCAAGTGTTGCAAATTCTTTAATGTCCGCGAGGAAAACATCAAGCAGCTGCATAAAGCTTGGCAGGTCAATGTCATAGGCATCTGAAAGCATTGTCACCGTATTAACAAGAAACCTGAGCAGCTCAAGCCGCCGCTTCCTAAGGCTTATTTCCGGGGTAATGGTGTAGAGAACCTCAATGTTATTCTCATTGAAATACACAATCGTGAACAGGTAAGGCATACCGTCAATATCCCTGCTGTCAACCTTTATCATGCAGACAGTGCCCTTTTGCTCAACAACCTCAATATCGGGTATGCTTGAGAGCATTTTGGCCAGCTGTGCAGCATCAACCTTGCGCCTGGCACCAAACTTGAATGATGCGCCCATCGGCTCTGGCACCAGGTCAAGCCGTGCCGGCTGCGCTTCAGTTCTCTCAGTTTCAGCCATTTTTCAACCCTCTACTTTAGGCGTGTACTTGATGTGTGCAAGTATGAGCAGGAACAACAGCATAAGCAATCCGGAAATCAGGCTCCCAAGCGAGAAGCTCATAATAAGAAGCAGCAGCATGATTGCCATGCCGATTATACCGTAGATGAGCAGGCCTTTCTCAAACTCCCCGCGCTTCTTACTGTAGGCAGGATAGCACTCATCGCACACGACCAGCTTATTGCCGGCTTCCATCTTGAAGAGCCGCTTCACTGCGCGTATCGCCGCTATTAAATAGTCCTCTTTAACGGCCCTGCCGCGAGCTCCCAGCTTCTCGCAAAGTATGCACACACTGTTTTTTGATGCGCCTCTCAGGTGCTTGCCCCTCTCCTTAATCATTCAGCTCAACCTCCGTGCTCTCGCCACGGATGCCCTGTTTCTTATAATCCGCTTCTGAAAGTATGTTGATTATCACGCTGTCCTCCACACCCAAGTCCTTCAGGTAACCCGTAATGTCGTTGCGGTCTATGCCGTAACGTTCAAGCATAATCACGAAGTCAACGATGTCCATATGCCTGTTCTGCTTGTCAAATGTTGAGGTTATCTCCTCCACCTTTTCGTCATTCAGCCCAAACAGCCGGAGCTTCTTGCGAAGCTCATTCCTTTCAAACGAGAATGTTTTGCCCACAATATCCTCTCCACCAATCAATTTTGGCTGCACGTCCAGGAAGTATTCAACCACCGGCTCCTCACCTTCTATTTTGGAGAGCAGGAACGTCTCGGGGTACGGTGTGCTTGTCTGGAGCGCCATGTTCACTGCGGCCTGCCCAACCCCAAGGCGCGCAATCTGTTGCCGCATGTAATCGCTGAAGTTCAGCGTGTTCTGCAAATAGTCAAGGAACTTCTCAAACTTGACCCTGAGTATAAACGTCGTGCCGACATTTGAGAATATCGCCTCGCTTATGTCCGTGGGGTTTTGCGATGCGACAAGCAGCGCAAAGTTGTACTTGCGTCCTTCCCTTACAATCATAACCGGATCGCCGTTATCGTCCTTTGCAATCTTCCATGCCTCATCAAGCACTATGATGAGCTTGATGCCCTTCTGTTTTTCCCAGCCCGAGGCGCGCATTTTTTCCTTGATGAACTGGAGTATTGACAGCGCAGCAAGCGCACGCATCGTCTCATCAGGCAGGCCCGATAAGTCAAGCCCCACAAGGCCGGATGAAATGAGCTCGTTAAGCTTTATAGTGCTCTGCTCGGCAAAGAAATCCTCACCCTCGCGCGTGAATTTCTTGAGCCTGTATATTGCGTTTTCAAGCTCTACTGGGAACTCATAGGTGCCGGAAGCAAGCTTGTCCTCAAGCACCCGCACAACGTCCTTGAGTGTGGGGGGAGTAAGCGGGTTGCCAAGCGCATCCTTCTGGTCCTTTACGGAAAGCTTGAACCCCTTGTCAACATATGCGCGCTCGATCGCTTCCTCGGTAAGCCGCTTCTGCTCAGGGTATGAGCCGATGTCCGTAAGTATCTCAAGGCTCCTGCTTATCTGCTTTATGCGGTCAAGCGGCCGCATGCCCGCAAGGTCAAGCAGGTTCAGGTATGACCCCTTCCCGAGCGCGAGCACCTTGCCGCCGGCCTGCTTTACCCATTCCTTATATTCGCCGGCCCAGTCAATTATGAGCGCGTTTGTGCCCCACACGAAAGATGCGCGTGTGAGAAATGTCTTGATGAAGTATGACTTGCCTGCACCTGAGATACCAACCACTGCGATGTGGGGGTTTGTAACATTCTCATAGCTCCAGTGGAACGGCTCGTTGAACACCGCAGTCCTGCCGATATAGATGGAGTTTGTTGGATCGCCGGTTATGAGCTCGGCAGGCGGCTCTGGCGGCCTGCTGACAATGCCGCGCGACGCCACATCAGAGCTGTATAGCTTCCTGTTCTTTACGGTTATCACTCCCATCGCATACACCTAATCCGTAGCTGCAACAAGCTCTTCATAGCTTGTGGGCAGCGCACGCTCCCACTCAAGGCAGAGCTCTGCATCCTCGCCAATAAGGTCGGTTACCTCGGCGTTGAGGTTGTTTGAGATGACCGCCTTGATCTCCTTGGCATTGGCCTTTACCTTGTCAATGGCTTCCTTTTGCGTTATGCCCTTGGCCAATGTCATAACATACATCACGCAGGCCATCGGCTTCACGCCGCTTGCAAGCCGCTTGAGAAGGTTCTCGTTAAACTCCTTCTCCTTCTGCCACTTGTCAAGCTTTATCACGTCGGGCTCGGCCTTTTCCATCTCACGCTTTATCCTGAGTCCGTACTCGTATACCTTGGACTGTATGCTTTCCCTGTAGGCGCTTATGTCCTTGGTCGCGAGCAGCATATTGAATTTCACAGGCACGTGTATCGCGCTCACTGCGGCCTCAAAGTCCTTCAGGTACACTTCGGACCGCTCCTCGCGCTTTCCTGAAACCTCCTCGCGCTCTGGTATGTTTACCAGCATGAATTTGGCGGCCATATACTTATCCCCGCTCTTTTTCACTATCACATCCTGCCCCGGCGGGAAAATATACTCACCTTTTCGGTAGGTTATGCCAGCTATGCGTGTTATGAGCGGCGTGATGAAATGCCCGAAGTAAATGAATGCACCAACCAGCAGCGCAAGAAGCAGGCCTATTGCAAATATCACTATTCCTGCCTGGAACAGTATAAACAGCGCAATTGCTGTTACAAAGACCACGCCGGCAATCATATACAGCTTGGGTATCCTTGGCACAATCTCACCATTCTGGGGAAAGGAATTCCCACTCAAAGCAGGACCTCATTCTGTTCCGTGTAAGCTCATCAACATTGACGGACATGCCGCCCGCAAACGTTGCCTTAATCTCCCGTGCCCTTGTTTTTGCAGCGCTGAGCGCGGCGTCGCGTGACGGCCCAAACCCGGAAGTTGCAATTATGTATTCAACCGCACGAGGCCGCTCAGACGACTTGTAAAGCCCCTCAAGCCGCCGCTCCCACATAAGCTTTTCGCGCTCAAGCACTTCAATTGTGCGCGGGTCCGCCTTTTTCTTCTGTCTCTCTGCAGCAATCTTATCCTCAAGCGCAGCTTTCCTCTCCTCAATTGCCTTAGCATACCGCCCCATGTCCCTCTCGTAGAGTATTGCAGATATTTTTATGGGGTCCTTGACGCTTGATATTGAGCGCTCAAAGTAATGCGCATAATCGTTTATCTCATCTTGGTTCTTGTTGGTCATCGTTTCGTAGATATCCAAATTGAGGAATACTGTTGCTATATAATCATCCCCAACCTGCTTGAATACAGCATCCTCTGCAGGCGAAATCTCAAAGGCGTATGGTACCTGTATTTCCCTTTTTTGGAATACCAGGAATGGCACGTAGATGTTGCCCCACCTGTAAAACATGTATGCGAGCAGTGCACAGATTATTGAAAGCAGGGCAATGGGGGCAAACTGGCTGGCGAACAGCAGGAATACCCCGCCCGCTCCGAGCGCACCGTACGCAAGCGTCTCGTTCAGCTCCATCGCATCCCTCTACAGCAGCGTTTCACACGTGTACTCGTAGGTCTCAAGATCCATCCCAAATGCCCCAGCCACAAGGCTGATTATGGCAGGTGCGCTGAACGTAAATATCAGGCCGATTATCGCGCCAATGACCATGGTTGTCGCCCACACGTTGGTCCTGGAACGCATCTCAGCACCCAGCACCTGCCCCGCGGCATACACAAGACCTGCGAACACGATTAGGACAAATGCAACTATCGGTATAAGACCCCTCGCCTGGAAGCAGAGGTTATTAAGCGTTTCGCCAACTCCTGCATAGGTCATTGCAGAGAACGTAAGCACAAACAGTGCAACAATCGCGAATCTATTCATTACACCACCTTTTATGTAATCAGCGGTATAATTTATAAATGCCTTTAGCATCTCCTCCTGTGCAACTAGTATTTAAACAGCCCGAAGCGCAACATTTGCCTTAAAAGAAGGCAATTTTTATTAAAAACGGGCCCGACGGGATTTTCACATGGCAGCCCAAGGGGGCTCCGCCCCCTTAGTCCGCCACCGCCCAAACCCCCACATGTGCGAGGTATTTTTTGGCAGCCCAAGGGGGCTCCGCCCCCACTTGCTTGGTTGCAAGGGGTGCGGGGCCGTGCAAACAGAATGTTTGCAGGCCACATGCGCAAAGCGCATGCTGGACCGCTGGGTCCCTGCTTTGAACCCGTGACCTTCGGATTAAAAGTCCGCCGCTCTAGCCAAGCTGAGCTACGGGCCCGCAAGGCAATTATGGGCACATATCCTTATATATGCTCATTTTTTGGCTCCGCCGCCTACATGTCATAATAGAAATGTATATAAACCCCGGAACACTCAAAATCCCTTACCAACGTTGGGGGTATACTATGGTTAATTCATATATGCTTAAAGGAATCTCACGGCAGGCACAGGTTTCCGGTGATAACAGTCAGCTGAAACTAAGCGCGCCCGAAGAGCAGGTGCAACGCAGGTTCAGGCTGCCGCCAGGCGTTTACAAGATAATGCTTGGACTTGCGTTGGCATGCACCGTCGCCGGCGCATCCGCGCAGGAGATGCCAGCACAGCAGGGGCCGCAAAAGTGCTCAACAAGCGAGGTCCAGTTTGAAGGTGTCCAAAAGAAAGTGAAAATAGGCACTGATTATGAGCTTGAGCGCGCATATGCGCAGTATAAGAAAGGCAAGCTTTCATACGAGGACCTTCGTGCGGTATATGTGACCCCCAAATCCGCAGAAATCATACGCAAGAATGGGCTGCCGCCTAAGCTGCTCCCTAAGGTCTCTGATGAGATTTTGGCCCAGCTTGAGTGCGATTACCAGTATAACCTCAAGAACCCCAAGCCGAAGCAGAAATCAGCCCCTGTTGCGAAGGGTAAGGCACCAAGCGCAACGGAGGGCAAGGATGCACAAAAGGCAAAACCCGCGGCAGAACACCAGAAAAGGAATTATACGCCCATATATTATCAGATGGCGGACGGCACAATAGCCACTGAGCAGCGGTTTGTTGAGCCGCCTGGCAAGATGGTTATTCACAAGCTGCCAAAGCCGCCAAAGGTGCAGGAGACAACTGTTTATGCAATGTCTAATGAGGAGTATGCGCAGATGCGCAAGGGCTTAAGCGGTGCGCCAGAGGAGAAGACCATTGCCGAGATAATTGAGGAGAAGCGTGTTCCCGAGGAACAGCTGAAGGCCGCTCTGGAGGCTGATGCACAAAAAGCGAGCACTGAGCCCGCAGCAGTAGAGTACAAGACTGAATGCAAGGGATGCGTGGCAGAGCTTCCGAACAAGGAGCGTGTTGAGCAGATCCTTGCAGAGAAGGAAAAGGCCGGTGACAATCTCGCAGTGATTGCCAAGAGCATAGAGGGGCTTGAAGCCAGCACGCGCAACGGCATTTCAGAACTTGACTTTGCGCTTGAGGAAATACTTCGCGGAGACCTTGTTTCTGTAGAAGGTCCCAAGCTGCTTGAGCGTGTAGAGAAGCTGCACAAGCAAATGATTGAAGAGGTGCAGCAGATACAAAAGCAGCTTGACGACTATAATAAGAGCTCTGAGGGGGACCGCATGGTAATTACATATATGCTTGACCAGCTTTCACAACTTGATGTATACGTAATCCAGAAGAAGGAGGAGTATTCCTCACTAATCAATGAAAAGATTGCAGATGAAAACGCCCCCACTTCAAAAGAAGTGTTTGAGCTTGTTGATTCATTTGAGGCAGCGCAAAACAACGAGATTAATGCGGTTAACGAGCAGATCAACCAGCTGGTTGCACAGTATAGCCGCGGCAAAGGAAAATCCGAAAAGATAGTAATAGACGCTTTCGGTGAAGAGCCCAACACGAAGGAAGGCTTTTTGCAGATGGGCAACAAGATAATTGAAAGGTTCAATGAGAAGGTTACGCTTGCAGGTAATGATGGTGCTAAGATACTTGAGAAGATAGATGAGTGCCGCCGGTGCACCGACCCAGAAGCCCTTAGAGACAAAGTTATTGATACGGTTGGCCGTCTTGAGTCCAAACGTGATGAGATTGCAGATATATTGATTGCACACGCTGAGACTGAAGCCGTACCGGTTGCTGCACCTGACCCCGCACGCGAGGATACCCAAAAGGAGGCAGTTAAGGGTGCACTGGAAGTTGGCGGGATAGGATACCTCTCGCAATCATCTATTGGAAGTAAACAGCTGTTTGGCTGGGATGCAACTGCCCCAGTATATATTCATATTAACCCTGCAAAAATAGGCTTTACACTGGGCGGTGCATACAAAGGGTACGGCCACGAGTACACTGAAGGGTACTACAATCATAATGCATTATTGAGTGTTGGCCCAAGCCTGCTTTTGGAAGACAAGGACGGGAGGGACTGGCGCATCGCCGCATTGCTTAACCTTTCAAAGAGCACCAGGAAAAGCGAGAATGCAATGGTTGGCGGCACGTTCCTTGTAACAAGCGATGTAATGAACTTTAATGTAAGCGGCACGTTTACCGAGAGGGCGCCGCTGTCATATTCATTAAATGTATGGGATACAGCCAGCAAGTACCCGCTGATAGTGCGCTCTGCGGGCATATACTCGCAGAAGAAGGACGGAAATTCAGTGTTTGAGTGCACCGAGGGCAGTGTGCTGCTGCAGCTTCCGCTGTGGTATGACAAGCCGGCATACCTCAACCTTGTTGTAGGTGCAGGCGGCAGGTATGCCTCTGCGAGCCCCAATATGGCGTGGAACGCATCCGCAGTGGTTGGCGCCTCGCTTACTTGGAAGTACCTGAACTTTGGCGGCGGCGCAATACTTGGTTCGGAATACAGCCAGCTGTTTGTGCCGGGCATTGGAACATATGAGAGGGACGGCGCAACCTATATGGGCAGCATTTCAAGTTCGCAAGGGTTTGAAAGCGGCTACCTGCTGTTCGGCAGTGTTAAGGCCGTAAACATGAAGGATGTATTTACGCTGCGTCTTGGTGCGGAATACCGCAGTGTAGGCAATAACTGGGCACTTGTCCCAGAGCTTGGAATATTAATTGTGTGGTGAGCGAAGATGGATACAAAAATGGCAATACTCGCAGGCATGCTCCTGCTGTTTGCATCGGTCTCGGCATTCGTGGTCACAATACCAGGTGACACTGTTGCCGTGCCGCTAAAGGCGGACCCTGCCCTGCAGGTTACACCGCCAGTTGTGCCGCGCGCTTGTGACGTAACAGTCTCTTATGCGCCGGGCATACAGGTTAAGGTGTATATGGCAAACGGCGTGGACACAGGGCTTGGCTGCAAGACCGACTCAAAAGGCAAGTGCGTGTTCAAGTTTGGCGCAGCACAGCCGCGCGGCGTTTATACGGTAAAAGCCGGCACGGCGCAGGCAAAGGTGACGCTTGAGCCGTCAGAATACTGTGCCTCAAACATAAAATCGTTCACACTCTCACCGCAGCAGGCCACCGTGCAGGCTGGCCGCAGCACGTCGTTCAGGCTCATCGCACTTGATGCTGCCGGCAGCCCCGCGGACATAAAGGCCTCATTCTCGCTTTCCGACCCGTCGTTCGGCACGCTCACCACGCCGGGCTGGCTTGGCGCCAATGAGGTCATGTTCTCAGGCACAAAGGCAGGCAAGGTTACGCTCACCGCAGTTTACCTTGACAGGGATGCTACCGCACAGATAACAGTTGAGCCGGGCATGTGCACGCAGTCCGCTATAATCGGGTCGGTGCAGCAGGCATATGCGGCCGGCTCAAACGCAACGTTCAGCGTTAATGTTACAGACGAGTTCGGCAATCCTAAGGCAGCAGGTGTATCCGTTGAGTATGCCTCTCCAGAGGGCAAGACAACGGAATACACGTTTACATCAGGGAGTGACGGCATAGCGCGCGTTTCATTCCCAACAGGACTGAAATCCGGCCCCGCGAGCATTAAGGTATATGCAAACAACCTCAAGTTCTGCCCTGCGGACAGCGTTGATGAAAGGCACTTTACTGTGGTTGCAGGCATGCCCGCCCAGGTTATAATAACACCGCAGGAAACAGTTGAGGATGTGGGCGACAGCGTGGCACTTGTCGCGCGTGTTTACGATGCAAACATGAACGAGCTGCCCGGCCAGAAGATTATATGGTCCTCACGTAACACCACAGTGGCAACCGTGGACAGCAACGGTGTCGTCAAGGCCAACTTCCCGGGTGAGGCAGAGATAGTTGCATCAGCATTATACACTATATACTCTACCAAGTTTGACTGCAGCATTGGTTTCTGCATTCCCGTAATAGACCCTGTGATATACACTGTTAACGGCAGTGCAATCGTGAGGGTCCGCACGGGTGAAGCGGCAAACATCGTGCTTGAGCCAGTTTCCGTTGAGCTGCAGCCAGAGCAGATGCTCAAGTTCAACGCAGCCGTGTATGACAAGTACGGCGTCCAGATACAGAATCCCGCACTTGTATGGTCCGCCGAGCGCGGCACCATAACGCAGGATGGCATTTACTTTGCGCCGGTACTGGCAGGGCCGGACACCGTTACGGTTTCATACAACGGCATAAGCGAGTCCGCGCAGGTAACTGTTGTGCCGGGCCAGCCAATGTCAATTGACGCATACTCAGAGAATATGATGCCGGTTGAGACCACGCAATCGGTATACGCAAAGGTTACTGACAAGAACGGCAACGCAGTGCCAAATGTGAACGTGGTGTTCAATTACCTTGCAGGCGATGCATACGTGACCGCGCTTAACCCGGTGGCAGTGACTAACGAGTCCGGTATTGCAACGGTCACAATCAATATCGGAGATAAGGAAGGCGCAGTAATGTACTCAATGACTGTTGAGGGCACCACCATAACTGACATAGATTCATTCATGGTATATGTGCCCAATGCAACCGTATTCGGGACGGTCACGGACACACAGATGAACCCCGTGGCCGGCGCACAGGTTGTGATTGAAGGCACCGGGTATTCGGCGATCGCAGATGAAAACGGCAACTACCTGATAAGCGAGGTTGACCTTGACGGGCCATACACAATTACGGCGCTTGCAAGCGGGTACCGGCCGACAGGCTATGAAGTTGTGATACACAAGAACCACGATTACAACGTAAATTTCGTGCTCGTGCCGTACTCGGTAGTTGAAGGGCATGTGCACGACAGCTCAGGCAGCCCTGTGGAGCACGCACTTGTTGTGCTTTCACTTGGCGGTACCGAGCAGGCAGCAGCAACAACCAATGCGGAAGGGCACTACCAGATAACAGTGCCGGTCCCCGCTGAGGCAATGTATACGCTCAGTGTGAGTGCAGACAATTATGACCCGACAGTGGTATCATTCCCGCTCATGCCAAAGTCAACACAGGTGATTGATGTCGTTCTGACGGGATATGATGATGAGCCCCCGGTTATAACAGTGATTTCGCCAAGCGCAACTGAAGGGCCATACTTCAGCGGCATGGTTGTCGTTGAGGCGGTGGTGTACGATGCGCACTATGCAGGCGCAAGGACATACATAAACGGCGGGGAGGAGGTTGAGCACGCAAATGCACACTTTACCCGCGCAGTCAACACTGCAAACTATCCTGACGGGCAGCTTCAGGTGCTCATAACCGCAACGGATACGCACGGCTACACTGCGGAGCGCACCGTTGATATGCTTGTGGACAACGTGCCGCCCGAAGCAGCATTTGTTGACCCCACACCAGCCGAGATGAGCGAGCACAGTGAACCGTTCAGCGTTCGTGTGCAGGCCTCAGACGCAACAGGCATTTCCTCAATTGCTGTTCGTGTAAACGGCAATACCGTCACCACCTGCAATGCAGTGGTATGCGATGCAACGGTTGATGTTGCAGGCCTGTCAGGCACGTTTACGGTTGAAGCGGTTGTGAACGGCCAGCTTACGCAGACGGTAATATCAAGGCAGTTTGTTGCTGTGCAGCAGCCGAGCGCTCCTGCACAGGTGCTTGTGTCCGCTGTCCCTAGCACGATATTTGCAGGCGGGCAGAGCACTGTGCGTGCAACAGTCCTCAATCAAAACATGCAGCCGCTTGAGAATGTGCAGGTAACCTTTACATCAAACTGCGGAACACTCAGCACCGGCACCGCAGCCACCAACGCCAGCGGTGTTGCAACGACTCAGTTTACATCTGCAACCGAGGGCCAGTGCACGGTTAACGCATCGGTTGGCGCTATTACTAACACCACCGTGATAACCGTTCTTGCGATTGAGCAGGCAGGAACTCTTGAAGGCACCGTGACAAACGCGAGTGGTGCAGCGCTTGGCGGTGCAGTTGTGCAGGTGCTTAAGCAGGGCGCGGTGCTGTTTGAGACAGTAGCTGGACCTGACGGTGCATACTCGCTTGCACTGCCTGCAGACACCTACGATGTGCATGTCTCTTATCCCAGCTACCTTACCTCCCGTGACTACGGGGTACAGGTGGAGGCGGGCCAGACGGTAAGCAAGAACTATGTGCTTACCAAGATGGCAAGGATATACGGCACGGTGACCAACCAGACAGGCAGTGCAGTTGCAGGCGCAACAGTGAAGGCCTACAGGAACGGCGTGCTTGTCTCAACAACATCAACTTCCGCAACCGGTGCATACGAGTTTGTTGTGCCTGCGGGCGTTTATGTGATTGAGGTGACGCACCCCGACTACATGAGGGCGATGCACACGCTCTACGTGCCGACTGCCGGAGAAGCCCAGAAGGACTTCGTCCTTTACAGGTGATCATGATGACCGCAAAAAACACCATTGCAATGGCACTGCTTGTGCTAGTTTCATTTTTCAGTGCAGTGTTTGCCGGCTCAATAACCGGAACAGTTACTGACATGCAGTCCGGTGCACCTGTCTCCGGTGCAAGCATATACGTTTATGATTCGGAAAACGTGCTTGCAGCGCAAGTGCAGTCCAGCGAAACCGGCACGTTCACAGTAAACAGCGTATCCGGTTCGTATACAATTCGTACAATTAGTGCTGGCTACAGCAACGGCTATTTCACTGCAACTGTCGGTGAATCTGAAACACTTAACATGGGTGCACTTTTGGTTGTTCCAAACGCGCAGGTTACATTCACAGTGAAAAATGCAAGCGGCCAGCAAATCAGCGGCTGCATTGTAAAGGCGATACAGAACGGCAATGAAGTTGTTAAGGCTGTTTCAGGGTGCTCCGGCACAATGCAGCTTTCTCCTGGCGATTATGACATCTTGTTTGAGGCGCCGTTTTATGTCTCAAACTCTCAGGCTGTCTCGCTTGGGCCTGCGGATTCAGCAGAGCTTAGTCCTGCTCTTGATTCGTCACCCATAAACACGATGCCGGTAGTCGTCTCAGTTGCGGTGCAGGCATCAGATACCACACTCACGGCAGGCGATGAGGCAACGCTCAGCGCGGTTGCGCATTACAATGACGGCCATGATGAGGACGTAACAATGTCTGCCACATGGGATACCGGCAATGCAGGCGCACTTTACCTGCCGGCCCTGATTGCAGCAAATGCGGGCAGCAGGACCGTCCGTGCAACATTCCTGGGTGTGACTGGGAGTGCCACCCTCACTATTGTGCACGGCGAGCCCAAGCGCCTTGACCTTACTGCAAGCAGCAATTCGGTAAGGGTTGGCCAGCAGGCAACGCTCTCATCGTACCTTGAGGATGCATATTCAAACCGCTGGGCAACAAATGACGTTGCATATACAACCACGTGCGGTGCCATCAGTGGCAGCACGTTTACGGCGCCGTCAAGTGCGTGCACTGCACACATAACCGCGGTATACAATCCCAACCCGGCACTTAACGATACAATTACAGTTTCAGTGACGAAGCAGGAAGAGGAAAAGGACAAGGATAAGCCGAAGCCTGGCACATCCACCAGCACAAACACAAGCAGCCCAACCACAACCGCCCCGTCAACACCCACTGTGCCCCCTGCAGGCGGCAACACAACAAGCAATACGGGCGCACCAAGCACTGTTAAGGTAATCATGCCCACAAAAGGATATGTGGGTGAGGAGGTTACAGTCACTGTGCTTGACTCAAACAGCGACCCGCTGAAGGGCATAGTGCTCACCCTTGTATGGCCGGACGGTACAAAGGTATCGCTTGTGACCAGCAGGAAGGGTGAGGCCAAGTTTACGCCGCACGTTGCAGGCAAGTACAAGATTGTCTCAGCTAAGTATGCCATAGTGGGCGATACAGAGTTTGAGGCCGTTGAAAAGCCGGGCGCACCGACAAACGGCAGCCAGCCCAAGCCAATAGTCCCAATAGTTGGTGGCGGGCAGGAGGGCAATGAAAGCCAGCCGCAGGGCCCTGAGCGCAGCATTCTTGGCACAATATTTGCGGCGTTTGCAGGCGAGATATCGCCCGCTGATGCAATCCGCGCAACGATGCCGCTTTGGCTGGTAGTGGGCGGCATAATACTTGCGGCCGCACTGTTCTTTGTGGTGTACACATTCCTGGCTGGCAAGCTACCGGATCCCGATGAAAAGAGCGCAGCCGGGCCAGAAACGCAGCCGCAGCCACAGAAGGAGGTAGTAGTTGTCGGCAAGCCCGAGCAGCCCAGAGAGCAGCCAAAGCCAGCCGACGAAATCAGCCTTATGGAAAGCGAGGTTGACGAGCTCAAGCGCGAGCTTGAGGAAAAGATGCAGCGGCTCAAGCGTGCCAAGGAAGGCCACAGGTAATTACCTTTTTATTATTACCCATTTTAATACAAGTGGTTGCTATGGGCAAGTTCAGGATATCAACACCTGCTTCAAGCGCAGGGCTCATGAGGTTCAGCGATGTCGGCACGGGTGGCGGCATACAGGTTGAACCGCAGCATGTGCTAATCGCTGCAATCGTTATAATAGTGGGCGTTGCAGTGCTTAGGATGATTATAGGCTAATTATCCAATATGGCTTACAGTAATTTTTTGCGTATTTAATTGTTTGCGGGCCAATTTACAGCATGGCGGTCAGCAGGTTCGCAGAAAGGCTTTTGCTTAAGCAGGACATTGAGCCGCTTTTTGACAGCATACGCAAATCCCTTGCAGTATTCCTTTCGCAGGGCAGGGTATCTTACCCGATACCGGCAGGCAACTCGCGAACCGGTGCGTGCGGTGTGTTCGTCACACTGCTGGACAAGGAAGGAAACGTACGCGGCAGTATGGGATTTCTTGGGACTACACGGCAGCTTAACCTTGCAGCCATAGATTGTGCGATAGCTGCAGCCAGCGAGGATCCCCGCTACAGGCACATTACGCTTGAGGAGCTGGACAGCATTACGCTTGAGCTTACGCTGATACGGAAGGTCTCCGGGCCGCACAAGGACCTGTCCGCCGTTGGGGATGAGCGTGTGTATGGGCTTTATGTTGAAGGCCCGATAAACGCAGGCGTGCTTTTGCCGCGTGAGATACGTGCACAGTCACTTACACCTGAGAGGGCGCTTGCACGCGCGTTCAACAAGGCGGGCATGCAGCCAAACAATCCTGCAGCCAAGGTATACGTGTTCACAGCGCGCGTGTTTACGCAAAAAGGGAGCAGCGGCGAAGTTGTGGAGATGGTATAATGAAGATAGTTGAGCATGACAGCGATTCATGCGCGATAATAGTAAAGAAAAGCCAGCTCCATAATGCAGGGTTTCAGGAGGGTGAAGATGTTTATGTTGTGACACTTGAAAAAGGGATGCTCGCCGTAATACGGAAATCCTCGTTCAAGGAGCATTTAAGGCAGAAGATACGGAGCTCCATACTTGAGCCACCGGTTGGCGGTGAGGATGCCCCGCAAAAAAGCGGGAAGGCCCCGCCCACCCTCTCAGAAGATGAGCTTTCGCTTCTTAAGCGCCTGGCATCCGTGCGGTTTGAGCAGCGTGCCCCCTCATCTATCCTCCCAAAGCTTTCTGAGAGTGAGAAGGCGAGCCTGCGCACGCTCATTGATAAGGGTGTGGTGCGCGTTTACAAAGAGGGCAAGTATTCCAAGGAAGGCGTTTACACAATACCAAAGGATGCTTATGGCCTTGCAGTGCGCAGTCCCCCTGAGCAGACGGCCGCACCGTCACCGGTGGAGGCCGGCAAGGGCGTGCAGGCGCTGCTGTCACAGCTTGAAAAGCAGGGGTTCGTAACCCTGGATAATGATGAGCTTGCAAAATCCGTGTCGTACAGCCTGCGTGACAAGATAAAAGCGGGTGAGGTTCGCGGCATACGCGGGTTTGACTCAAAATATTACATATTTACCTCGCAAAAGTTTTCACAGGCGCACGCGGTAATCTCAAAATTCCTTCAGGAAAATAAGCGCTCAACACTCGGTGAGATCAGCAAGGGCACATCGCTTGATGAGCTACTTTGCAAGGGCGTGCTTACGTTTATGCTTGAGGAATCTGAAGTGATTGAGAAATCGCGGGGCCGGTATGAGCTGGTTTAAATGAAGCTTGTTAAGGATGCGCTTTACAACTTTGTCAAGCTTTCTGATTTGGAAATCCAGCTTATGGATACGCCGCAGATGCAGCGGCTCAGGTATATCAAGCAGATTGCGCTTGGTTATTTGGTCTACCCCGGCGCAAACCATACGCGGTTTGAGCATTCGCTTGGCACACTGTTCCTTGCCAAGCGGTTTCACGAGATAAACGAGCTGCCTTTGGACCACGAGATTGCGTGTGCAGCACTGCTTCATGATGTGGGCCACGGGCCGTTCTCGCATGAGAGCGAGTATATATTTGAGAAGGAGGGGCTCTCACACGAGCATTTTTCAGAGGAAAAGATACGAACGAGCCACGTGGCGGACATACTTGAGCGCGCGGGCATCTCCCCTCGTGCTGTTGCAGACTGTGTTGCAGGCAGGGGCAAAGGAAAGCTGCTTACAGGCACGCTTGGTATAGACCGCATAGACTACCTTATGAGGGACTCGTATTATTCCGGGGTTATGTATGGCCGGCTTGATTATGAGCGCCTGCTCACGTCAATGTCAATAGGCAATAACGGCGACCTGCTGATTTCCGAGAAGGGGATTGAGGCGGCAGAGTCGCTTGTGGTTTCGCGGTTCATGATGTTCTCTGCACTGTACCAGCACAAGGCGGTTGGCATTTCATCAGCAATGCTGCGGAAGGCGATGGACCTCGCGTATAGTGACGGGCTATTCAGTGCGCGCGAGCTTGCAGAGATGACTGATATTGAATGCCTGCAATCCCTTGCGCAGCACCCCCAGGCCGGTCTTCTCGCCGCGCGCCTGGTTACAAGAAAGCTTTACAAAGCAGCCCTTGTCCTGCGGGGGTATGAGATACCAGAGCGACTGAAAAATGTCATTGATGAAAAATTCCTTTCAGGCCTTGAGGATGAGATATGTGCATCGTGCGGCCTTGCAAGCGAGGAAATAGTGAGTTATTATACGTATAGCAGCTACAAGCCAATTGCAGTTTCAGTAAAAGGCAAGTCCGAGGTGCGCGAGCTATCTGAAATTTCCGAAGTTGTCAAGTCCATATGCGATGCCTCTGAGAAAAAGCGGATGCTCTTTATTGCAGTCCCCGAGGAAAAACGTGAGTCCGTCTCAAAAAAGGCACACTCCATAATAGATTCTTACCGCTGATTTTTTAAAAAAAAGCGCCGAGGAGGAGATTTGAACTCCTAAGCCCTTGCGGGCACCAGATCTCGAGTCTGGCGCATTACCGGATTCTGCCACCTCGGCCGAAGGGGCTCCAGCGGCCCCTTCGCAACCCCCAGCGACCGTATTTTGTTGGCTCCAGCGGCCCCGCACTTTCGCATTCGCGAAATGGGTTGTAGGCGATGCCTACAACTTGTTGCCATCGGCAACACCACGATTTAGGTGTGAAGGGATTAAAAATGCTTTGATGCAGGGTAGTTCAATGCCTCAAGAGATATGCGGGTGAGCGCAGGCGGCCACTTGCGCGTGATTAGTAGTTTAATGCCTCAACCGGCGGAACTTTGGATGCATTGCGTGCGGGTATTGCGCCCGCTACAGCGCCAATCCCCATTGAAAATATAAGCACCAGCACAATTAGCTGCGGGCTTACTATTGCCATTATGCCAAATCCCTTAATCACCTCAACGGCTAGGATGCCGAGCGTGCAGCCAATTATCCCGCCTATCAGCCCGATTATTATTGCCTCAATTATGAACAGCAAAAGTATTTCGTTGTTTTTTGCGCCTAAAGATTTTAGCACTCCTATCTCACGTGTGCGGTCAAGCACGCTCATAAACATGGTGTTTGAGATGCCGATGCCGCCCACCACCGCGGATACCGATGAAATGAGAAGCAGGAACACGGTAAGCGTGCTGAGCACCTGGTCCACGGTTTTCCTGATGAATTCAGCGGTTATCACGGAATAGTCACGCGTATCGGCATTGACGTGGTGGTTTGCATCAATCTGCGCCTCAATCCTCTCCTTCACCAAATTTACGTCATAACCCTCGTCAACCATTGCATAAATTATTGTAACCTCGTTTTGCGCGACAACCGACTTGAAAAGGTCGCGGCCCGCACGCACTGGCACGTAGATGGCCAGGTCATCAGAAGTTGACAGCGATGTCCCAATCTCCTTTAGGATGCCGATTACCCTAAAGTCCTGGCCGCCTATTTGTATAATGCTGTTCACTTTTACCTTATCCTTGCCGAACAGCTCGTTTGCGGCATCATACCCGAGCACGACGACATTTTTCTCATTGTCGTTGTAATACCGCCCGCTCTCCAGCTCAAGGTATTCTGGATATGCTTCAAACAATGTGCTGTCAATTGCATACACGGGCGACGTGACAACCTTATCCTTGAACTGCACTGAGGTCCTCCCTATAATGAGCCGTGCTCCTTTTGTTATGCCTGGCGTTGACATAACCTTCTCATAGTCGCGCTCGTAAAGCTTGCCGGCAGTTGTTGTCCTTGCAAGGCTCGTTAAGGAAGCGCTACCGATATTGACGGGGACAACCATAATGACATTATCGCCCATCTGCGACATCTGCGACTCAACATCCTGCTTTACGCCGTCACCAACAGACACAAGCGTGACAATTGTTGCAACACCTATTACAATCCCGATTATTGTCAGCCATGAGCGCAGCTTTTGTGTCCGCAGGTATTTCACCGAATAAACAAGCATGTCATAAAGGCGCATGTTCACTCATACCTCAATGCCTCTATTGCAGGTATCTCGGAGGCGTTTTTTGCAGGTATGATGCCCGCAACAACGCCCACAGCAAACGCAAACAGCGAGCTCCCTACTATAAGCTCAATTGTAACCATGGTTTTTATGCCAAAATAGCCGAGCGACAGGGAGAACAATGTGCCAAACAGTATGCCGAGTATGCCACCCACAAGCCCGATGATGCCCGCTTCAATAATGAATGTCAGCATAATGTCCCTGTTTGTGGCGCCTATGGCCTTTAGCACGCCAATCTCGTGCGTGCGCTCCATCACGGCCATAAACATGGTATTTGACACGCCAATAGTCCCCACTGCAAGCGCAATCAGTGCCACGGCACCTAGGAACAGGGTGAGAACCCCGATTACGCTGTCCACCTGCTCACCGACTGCGCGTGCGTCAAGCACTGTAAAATCCTTTTCATCAACGCTCAGGCGGTGCGACTGCAGCAGCACATCCTCAATCTCTTTCCGCACCTCGCTTGTGTTATACCCTTCTGCCACAAGCACCTGCATCATTGAAATCTCATTCTGCACAAGCAACTCCCCAAATATCTGCCGCCCCTCATCAAAGGGTATGAACAGTGTATTGTCAAAGTTTACCATTGATGCCCCGCTCTTCTCGGTTATGCCCACAACAGTGAATTTCCTGCCGGCAATCTCTATTACCGAGCCCAAATTAACCTTCTTGTCAAATGCGTCGTTTGCAATTGAATTCCCAAGCACTACAACGCCACGGTCCCCAGGCTGCAGGAACCTGCCCTCCTGTATGTTTATCGTTGAGACCTCGCGTATTACATCGGGCTCAACGCCGGCAACCTGCGCCGAAATTATCTCATCACCGTACTTAATCGGCGCACGGTTGCTTACCGCCTTAGCAATCTTGTCAACACCGTTTACAGCCCTGACTTTTTGGTAGTCGCGCTCGTAAAGCTTGCCCGCGGTCAGCATGAATGTGCCCATGCCGCCACCGCCGCTTGGTATGCCACCCATCCCGGCACTGCTCGGCAGGATGACTATGACGCGCGGGTCAAGGCTTGAAAGCTGCTTCTCAACGCTGGCCTTCAGCCCGCCTGCCAGGCTGATAAGGATGATAATTGTGGCAATGCCTACAACTATCCCCAGAACGGTAAGCCATGTCCTCAGCTGCCTATAGCGGAGGTTGTGCATGGCATATTCAAACCGCTCAGCCAATTTCATTGCAGGCACCGCACAACCCGGCTACCGCCTTTCAGCTTTTTTCTGCCTGAAAAAAAGCCAGTATACCGCTATGCCCACAACTGCAAGTGCGGCAACCACGAGCTCAATGCCGTAGCCGTTCTGCTTTACCAGGCGGTTCACCTGCACGTTTGTCTTAACCACCTTTTCCATCTGCTCGCCGCTGGCATCCTTGTACCTCACCGTTATTGTAAGCGGGTGCTGCCCCTCAGCATCATTGGTCCTTATCTTGTACTGCACGCTGCTGAAGTCATCCTTGCTCAGGCCGCCAACATACTGCTCGGGCTGTATGCTCAGGAGCTCAATTCCCTCACCTGAAAGCGATACAGTTGTCGCCTGTATGGGATACGAGCCAAGGTTAGACACGGTTATTGATATTGTGTGCTCTGAATTTGTGTAAAGCGGTGCGGGCTTTGCCTCAAGGTATACACCGACATCGGCATCCGAGCTTACGCGCAATGGCACAACCTTCGTGCTTTCCCTGCTCTGCCCCTTCTCAGTCCATTTCAGCTTAAGCTTCACAGGCGTGGTGCCCGGCTCAACGTTTGCAATAATCGGGACTTCAACAACCTTGCGCTCTTCGCGCCCCACATCACCCATCTTGTACTCACTGAGGCCGATAAGCTGCACGCTGTTGCCGTCAATTGAGAACCTCAGGTTCTGTATCTCATCACCGTAGTTTATCATTTCAAGCCGGACCTTGCCCTCCTTGCCAGTGGTTATGCTGCTAAGCTGGGTGAACACAAAATCGCCGCTTTCCTTTTTCACAATGATGGGAAGCGAGCGCACATCCGAGTATGAGTTGCCAAGCTCATCCTCATAATTTATTGCAAACTCAATCTTTTGCGGCCCTTCCTCGGCATTCCTTGCATCTATGGAAACAGGAACGCTTGTTTCAGCAGCAACTTGGCTTATGTATATAACATCCTGCCCGGCAAGCCCAACACCCGCGCTTTTCACTGAGAGGTATACCTTTTT
>JAVYLZ010000007.1:0-29996 GCA_038740245.1 Candidatus Micrarchaeia archaeon | reverse complement strand
CAAAACGATTATATGAGAGGGATGTACTTCAGGGGGATGTAAGAATGGGTCTTAAAAGTGCGTATGCCGTAGCGATTATTGCAATTATGGCTGCAGTGATGTTTTCCGGATGCATAGCCTCGCCATCCGAGTATAAAAAAGAGGTTATCTCGCTTAACGCCACGCCGGTTCCAGTGCCCAGCTGCATGTGCATGCTGTGCACAAACAGCACGGGCAGCAAGCTGTTTGACGTCTTTGTGAGAAATGACATGTCCAAAGGCGCGTGCTATTTCAGGGACAAGTGCACGCGCGAGTTCATCTACTACTTCCTCCAGAAGGATGACGACAATTACGTGAAAGACTTCGGTGTGGGTGTGGGCTCAACATTCACGGAGTTTGAGGAGTCAAACCTCAGGTGCGGGCTTGGTGAGGAGTATGCGGTCCGTGTGCTTTACAGCAAGCACAGGCCGCCATTGTATGATAGGGAGATGCTTGGTGGGGCCATTGACAGTGAGGAAGGTGAGACGATTGAGTGCATGCTTGAGAAGGGCGTGCTGCCGATATACATAATATACACTGAGGGTACGTATGTGGAGGATGAATGGCTTGCAGACTTTATGGACCAGATTGATGTTGAGAATGCCAATATTGAGACGCAGGTTGAGAATGTAATAATTGTGCCGGAGGCGCAGTTCACTGAAAAGATGGTGCAGGATGTTTCACGGCAGGTGAGCACCATATATGCGGCGTGCGAAGCCGAGCCGATTCGCGAGTGTGTTGAGGCAGAATTTGAATTGGAAGAATTAAGATGCAAGAAGGAAGTTATATTGCAAAGGAGAGGGTGCAACGTTGCGGTGTTCCCCGCGCAGGGCAACCCGCCGGACATTTTGGCACAGCAGCCAAAAGAGGACAGGATATTCAGTGTGCTTGACGCGCTCAACAAAACAGGCGTTATGCCTAAAGTGAGCGCGGTTATAACCACGCTTGAAATCAATTCCGATGACTATAACTGCGATGCCCATTATGCGCTTGCGCTTACAGCCAACAGGAGCAGGATGGTGCTGAACAGGTACGGCAAGCCGACATTCCTCCTTTTCTCAATAAGCAAGGAGTGCCAGCAGAATAAGGAGGAGATTGCACAGATTGCATACACGTCAATTGAGATGCTGCGCCAGACGGGCGTGTTCGGGATGGCATACTCGCAGTATTTTGCTTATGATGGTAACCCTATAACGGTTTCCGGCTCGGCACTGCCGCTCGCGCAGAACACAAACACCCTGACAAACAGGGAATGGATGAAACTGTGCAACTATTACACCGCACCGCAGCCGTACAGGAAAGAGCCTGTGGTGTTCCAGTCAGACGGAGTTAATTTGACAACCGAGTGTGAATTTGTGTCAAACCACAAGATGCGTGCGATAAACACGAGCGATCTTGACGCGCTTGAGCCGAAAACCAATAAGATTGACCTGAATAAGGATACTGATAAGAAATATAAGCTGTGCATCCCCGAGGTTGACTTTGGCGATTTGACGGGAATTGCATCGTGCTGGGAGGAGTGGGATGATTATGAGGTGTCAACTGAGCAGAGCGATTGCAGCACCGGTTATCCGTCCGTTGAGCTCAATGCTGAGCGCTGCGGCCTCAGCAGGCATCTGCTGCGCGCGCTTTACAATGAAAACATAAGAATAACCGACTGCAAGGAATGGTATGACACAGAGAAAGAGCTTGCGGACAAGAATATCATAAGCATTGAGAATATTAAGCCTGGGGGCAGCGATTTGCAGGTTACTGCATTTATGTTTGCGCTCAAAAAGAGCGACAAAACTGTTTACAATAAAGTACTCAACAAACAGCCGGTGTTCGGCCAAACAATATCCACATCGTCCTTGTGCGACCTCTGCAATGGAATTGAGGATGACCAGGGATATTTGCATTATTATGCGACACCGTGCAGGGTAATAAAGAGGTATCAGGAATACAGGGATAATTGCGAGATTGAGGACCTGTTTGATGAGATTACCGGTGTGCAGCGCGAGCGGCCTGCTGAAAAGAATGGGCAATGATACTGTGAGCGCACAAAACCCAAAAATATAGGGCCAGCTTATCTCTCGGGGTAGGGGTCCTGATTGCATGCGTGGGGCATCCCACACCCGGATTACTTATTAAGGGAACTGGCCCCTTCAACTATCTTTGACATAGCCTCCTCAAGCAGTGTGCTGTCGCACGCAAACACCACCCTGAAGTATCCCTCCTTGCCGAACCCAGTGCCCGGCACGACTACAACACCCTTGTCTATTATGAGATGCCTTGCAAGTGCCGCACTGTCCGGGTTTTTCCAGTTCATTTTTATGAACGCATAAAACGCCGCGTCTATGCGCCCAACGCTAAGCAGGCCGCCGCTTTCAGAAACGTGCTTTTGGACAATGCCGGCGTTTCTCTTAAGCAGTGCAAGGTAATCATTGAAGAAGGATGTGTCTTTCAGGATTGCCGGGAGCGCATACTGGAACGGGGCAGGCGAGCACAGGCGCATCTGCAAAAGCTTCTCAAAATTGCCGCGCAGCTTGAGAATTTGCCTGCTTCGGCCAAACACCGCCCAGCCGCACCGCCAGCCGGGCACCAGGTGCGACTTTGATATGCCGCCCAGTGTTATTATGTTCTCATCCTCGGCGCCAGCCATCGCATACGCCATCTTCTGCCCACCGTATATGATTTCAGAATAAATCTCATCGGAAATGAGGATTGCGCCCCGTGAAAGCACGGTATCGCGTATCTCATCAACCTGCCTGCGTGAAAGGCACGAGCCCATCGGGTTGTTCGGGTTTATGAGCACGCATGCCTTGGTATCCCCTTTAATGCTCTCACGCAGGCTTGCAATGTCAGGTATGCCGTTGTCGTCCATCTCATAGTAGTTTATGCGCACGCGGTTGAGCTGCGCAAGGTTCTCGTAAAGCGGGTAGTACGGCCGCGGCAGTGAGATTGAGTCGCCGCTGTTGAACAGTGCAGTGTAAAGAAGCGACATTGCCTCGCTTACACCAGAAGTCAGGTATATGTCGTTGGCGGGTGCAGTGATGCCCCTCACAGCATAAAACTCAGAGACGGCCTGCCTGCCTTCAGGGCAGCCGAACGAGTGTGAATACCCGTTCCTGCCCTGGGAGATTGCTGTGCACGCGGCATCGCACACGCTTTTTGGGGTTTTAACACCGAGCTTGACGGGGTCGCCGATGTTCAGGTAATACATCTTCCTGCCCTGCGCATGCTGTGCCGCAAGCGATTCAATTGCGCGTATTGAATACTCAATGCCATCCAAGTTGTGTGAGTAAAGCTCCATGCCCTATGTGTTGTTGCACAACATTTAAAACTATGACCGCTGAATAGGGATTGTATGCCGGTAATTGACGATATCACACTTGCATTTGTTGAAAGCCATTTCAAGCGCACGCTTAAAAAGCCGGTGCAGGCGGACATTCTTGTGGGCACGGACCCGCGGTGTGCAGTGGTTGAGGAGATATGCGATAAAATAGGCGAGCGCTCGCACGGCAAGATTAAGTTCCGGCGTGTGCGCTCGGAAGATGCGCCGGGCGTGCGCATCCTCCCAAACTTCACATATCTCGGCCTGCCGACAGGCACAATGACCGGCACGTTTGTGCACATGCTTGCAGATGCATCTTCTGGAGCGCTTTTTACGCCTGAGGATATACGGAAGGAAATTGCCGGCCTTAAACGGAAGGTCGGGCTTGCCGTGGTAATTGCAGTGTCAAACCTTGAGTCGGCAGAGCAGGCGCGCTGGGCGTATGAGCTTGCGCGCATCAACCCAAAAATTAACGTGACTGTAATTGATGGCGTAACCTTCCCAGAGAAAACAATGCAGCTGGGCATAAGGTTTACGCCAACCACCATAATAAACGGGCGGGTGCGCGTAATAGGCACGGCTCGCCCGGACGAGCTTCTCGCAAAAATACGGCTTGCGCTGCAGGAAAGCAAAAGTGAAACGAAAGGCGGTTTGCGCAAAAAATAAGCCCGCCGGAAGGTTTGGGTCCCCCGCAAAAACTATTGCGCCGCATTCTATTTCTTGAGGTATACTGTCTGCGTCGGGAAGGCCATCTCTATTCGTTCCTTGTCAAAACGCTTCTTTATTTCAAGGTTTATCTCATGCGGCGTCTCCCTGAACTTTGACGGGTCCTTGAGCCAGTACCACGTGCTTATGTTGAGCGAGTATGCGCCAAACTCGCTGAACCGCACGTCATACTTCTCAACGTTGGGGTGTGCCTTGAGCACGCCCTCAATTATGCTGATTGCGCGCTTAAGCTTCTGGTAGCTTGTGTCATAAGTAACGCCGATTGTGAGGTCAACACGCCTCATCTTGGCTGCGGTCACATTCTCAACAATCTCGCTGGATATCTTGTTGTTAGGCACTACAAGCACAGTGCCGGACGGCGTCTCAAAGCGCGTGGTGCGCATCCCTACCTCCTGCACGGTGCCCGCAAACGAGCCGAACTTTACAAAGTCGCCTATCTTGAATGGTTTTCCCGTGAATATAACGAGCGAGCCGATGAAATTGCTTATGGTATCCTGAGCTGCAAGCGCAACTGCAAGGCCGCCCACGCCAAGCCCTGCAAGCAGTGCGGTAACGTCATACCCGAAGTTGCTCAGCAGGAATACCAGCGTGAGGATGATTATGACAACTTTTATGCCCCTGCGCAGTATCGGCAGAAGCTGGTCGTCAAGCTTTGATTCCGATTTTTCTACATAGGGCTTCAGGTAATGGACAACAATTGTATCAATTATCCTCAGTATAAACCACGCAACATCAATTATGACAAGCACCCTGAAGACGTTATTCACAAAATCGTAGGCGGGTGTGCCAGGTGTAAGGTATAGTATCGTGCCCACATAAAGGCCCGCAATCATAACGAGCATGGTCATGGGGTGCTCGATTATGTCAACAATCATGTCGTCTAAGTCCGTCTCGGTCTTTTCGGTAATGCGGCGCACGTAGGTCTTTATTAAATAGTACACGCCCTTTGAAAGCAGCACAAACACCAGTATTGTGCTCAGCAGCATCCCGTACTGCATCAGCGTGTTGCCAAAGAGCTCCGATGTGAATGACAGCCCCATAAACTCCATGGCTTTTTTTCAAAAAACTAAACATTAAAAAACTATGAGGGTTGAATAAGTGGTCGGGGCGATTATGGCGGAATATGCACAAAGTGCATTTGGCCGCTGGCTCCCTTCGGCCGAGGTGGCAGAACCCGGTAATGCGTACGCCTTGAGTCCCAGCACGATTCGGCCCTGCCGAATGCGTGTCGTGTGTTCTACACCTAACCCCTTTTGCGGGGGTTAGATGTGACGTGTGGCCGCTCGTGATCCCGTCAGTGGAGATGGGCAGGCCACATGGGAAAGTGAGCGTATGCCCGAAAGGGCTTGGGAGTTCAAATCTCTCCCTCGGCGCTTTTTTCAAAAAATTCAGATGCCCAGTGAGGACATCATGTCTGAGATTTTATGCACTTCAATGGTGTTTGTAACGCCTGAGGCCTTGGTGCGCACCGCCGCAGCAAACACTACCGTATCCTCCTCGTCAAGAAGCCCCCGCTCAAGGCATAATAGGGCGGCGCGCGGAATAATGTGGCGCTCCGGCTTCTTGGTCCAGCGCACGGGGATGATGTTGTAAAGCAGGGACATTTCAAGCGCAACATCCGGCTCTGTGGTTATTGCGATTACCGGCTTGTGTATCTTAAAGCGCGAAATCAGGCGTGCACTGTATCCAGAACGCGTTATCACCACTATCTTGGTAATCTGCTTGTTGAGTGCAATCGTCCTTAGCGTTTTGCTGAGCATGTCAGAGATGGGGTCTATGGCGGTGTTGCGCAGGTCATCAGGCACTTTGGAACGGACGTAAGGTGCCACACGCACACCAACCTTCTTAATCTGCCGAATCGCCTGAAGCGGGTACTTGCCAACAGCGGTCTCGTTTGAGAGCAGGATGGCATCTGTGCCGTCAAGCACGGCATTTGCAATGTCGCTTACCTCCGCACGTGTAGGGACCGGCTTGTCAACCATTGAATAAAGCACCTGTGTAGCCACAACGCTCGGCTTTGCGTAATTGTTTGCCAGCTCAACTATGCGCTTCTGCAAAATTGGCACTTCCTCGGCGGGCACCTCAATCCCGAGGTCGCCGCGTGCAATCATAACGCCATCGGCCTCGGCAAGTATCTCCTCAATGTTTGAGATGCCCTCCTTGTTCTCTATCTTAGCTATTATTTTGGCGCGAGTATACTTGCGCGCCTCGCGCACGTCCTTGTAGGTGCGTGTGTATGAAAGCGCGATAAATGAGGGTGAAACTGCCCTTAGCACCTGTATGTCCGAATCCTTGAGTATTGGGAATGTGAACGAGCGCCCGCGCAGGTTTACAGCCATCCTGTTGCGCAGGCATACGTCATCAACCGCCTTGAAAATGATGGCTTCGCCACGCTTGTCCGCAACTCGCAGCTCGCACATGCCATCGTCAAGGTATACTGAATCGCCGACTTCCAGATGCTTGTGCAGCGGCTGGTCAAGCCACACGCGTGCACCACTGTTGCCTGCCCCCATCTCAATTGTGTCTCCCTTCTTGAGCGTGATTTTCTCCTGCGTGTGCAGCCGCACCTCCGGCCCGCTGGTGTCTATCATTATCGCGCGGTTGTACTTGCGCAGCAGGTTAAACGTCCGCACCGCCTCATCCGGCTCCTGGTGCGAGATGTTCTGCCGGATAACATCGCATTCCTGGCACACCTGTGCAAGCAGTTTACTATCGTAAAGTGAAGGGCCGTACGTGGCAATGACCTTTACCATGCTAGGGATTTATACGGCAAATAAAATAAAGCACTTGCACACCACAGCATCAAGCAACCGGTGCGCCACCTAAAGACGGCCCGCGGCAGCCTGACATTTATGCGGCACCCGATCCTCCCTCAAAAACTTTAAATTAGTTCCACGCCTTAAATCCAGCACCGGCTCCTGTAGTCTAGTCCGGTCAAGGACGTTGGCCTCTCACAGCCAACCAAAGGGGGAGCGCCCCCTTAGGTTTCCTGGGGAACGCCGAAGACCCGGGTTCAAATCCCGGCAGGAGCTTGCTCCTCTTTTTAAATGTTGAGTGAGATGTATGCTTATGAGAGGAATTGCTTTTGTGCTTGCATTAATACTGATAATCCTGCTTGGCGGCTGTGTCACCCCGCCGCAAAATGATGGGACCACCACAGAAGAGCCGGTTGCAGAGGAAAACCAAACCGGCACTGGTGCAGGTGAGGCAAACATCACAAAGAATATCACTGTCGGCCCGTGCACCGCACTTACGCGCACCGAAGTTGACGCGTGCCTGCTTTCAGAAGGGCTGTGCAGTGAGATTGCGGACAGCGGGCTGCGCGATGAGTGCTACCTTGGCAGGCTTGAGTGCGAAGAAATTTCAGATGATGGAATACGCAATGAATGCAATGAGAAGGCGCTTAACGCAAGGTGCGCAAGCGCGGGCGATGCCGGCCTGTGCAAGGCGCTTGCAACTGGGGATTACAGACATTGCGGGGATAATGTGGGATGTCTCATTGGCTTTGCGAACGCCACAAAAAACAGCAGTGCCTGCTCGCTGATAGGGGATTATAATGCGGTTGCCTGCCGTGCAATAGTTGAAGGAAATTATATGCTGTGCTACACCGAGCTTGAATATGATGCCTTGCATAAGGAATGCATCAGGCAATACTCACGTGTCACTGGGAAGGACAGCGAGATCTGTGAAGGCATCTCATTAAGCCGCTACAAGGATGAGTGCTATGCTGCAGTTGCAGCGTCATCCGGCCATTACAGCCTCTGTGCGAAGATACTCTATTACCCAGAAAGGAAAGCTTGCTACACATCTGCTGCAATGGAGAGGGGTATCATTGAGCCGTGCCTTGAGATTGCTGAAACGTTTACTCATGACCCGTATAAGGACAGGGATTACTGCATCAGCATAGTCGCACAGAAATATTACAAGCCGCACTACTGCGAAAAAATAGTTGTCAGCGGGCGGCTTGCCTGCTTCAACAACGCAATCGTGAAGGGCAAGGTGAAGAAGGAGGACTGTGCGCTCATAAATGCGGCTGAATATCCGGAGCAGGCGGCGCTGTGCTACCAAAGTGCCGGCCAGTGAGGATGCGTGTTGGGGAATCGTATGGGCAGCGGCATAAAAATAGGCCTTGAGATACACCAGCGGCTTAACACCGGCAAGCTGTTCTGCAGGTGCCCCCACGCAAATAAAAACGGCCCGCTCTTCACAATAAAAAGAAGGCTGCACAGCGTGCGCAGCGAGCTCGGTGAAGAGGATGTTGCTGCAGTGCAGGAGGAGATGCGCGGCAAGGAGTTTACATATGAGGTTTACGACAACTGCTGCCTTGTTGAGCTTGATGAGGAGCCGCCGCATGAGATGGACCACACCGCACTGCTTGTTGCGCTTGCAGTGTCGCGTTATCTCAACGCGGACATACCTGACAGGATTTATGTGATGCGGAAGGCGGTCATTGACGGGAGCAACACCTCCGGCTTCCAAAGGACTTCAATAGTATCGCTTGGCGGTGCGCTCACCGTTGGCGACAGAAAAATTGGCATACAAACACTGTGCCTTGAGGAGGAGAGCGCAGGCATTGTTGAGGACGGCAACGGTGCACGGTTTGCGCTTAACCGCCTCGGCATACCGCTCATAGAGATTGCCACGGAGCCGTGCATCACAAGCGGTGAGGAGGCGCGCGAGGTTGCGCTTGCAATCGGTATGATGCTCAGGATGACGGGGATGGCCGCGCGCGGCATCGGCACCATACGGCAGGACCTTAACATATCAATACCCGGCGGTGCGCGTGTTGAGATAAAGGGCGTGCAGGAGCTTGATGAGATACCGCTAATTGTGGAACGTGAGGCGCAGCGTCAGAAGAAGCTTATTGAGATACTGCCGCGTGTGCCAAAGATGCCTCCAGCAGCCACTTTTGATACTGTTGACATAACTGAGTGCGCAAAAAATGCGAAGGGCTGGCTTGCCAAGGCGGTTGCTGGCGGTGCACGTGCGGTTGCGGTAAAACTGCCAGGGCTCAAGGGCATTATGGGCACTGAGCTGTTTGCCGGCAGGAGATACGGCACTGAGGTGAGCGATTACGCACGGCCGTTCGGGTTCGGCGGGATGATACACGGTGATGAGGACCTGTCAAAATACGGTCTTGACCGTACGGCCGTTGAGGCGGCCATCGGTGCATCAGGAAATGATTCGTATGCGATACTTGTGGGCGCAAATGACAGGAGGATGCAGCTTGCATTCAGGGAGATTGTACGGCGCGCGTATATGCGTGAGGTGCCCTCAGAAACCAGGAAATCGCTTGGTGGCGGGGATACGCGGTATATGCGGCCGATGGCCACGGGGGCGAGAATGTATCCCGAAACTGATGTAAAGGCAATTGATGTGACAAGCGAGATGCTTGCGGAAGCCGCAAAGTATGCGCCAAAGGACCCTGCAGAAATACTAAAGATGCTTGAAATGCAAACTAACAGGGAGCTTGCCGAGCAATTGCTAAGGTCCAAATATTTGCAGGCGTACCTGTCAGCGGTTGAGCGGGGAGCCAACCCGACCATTGCTGCGGTCACGTTTACCAATACGCTTAGGACACTGTCGCGAGAAGGTCTCCCCGTTGAGTCGCTTGATGATGAGGTAATTATTGAAGCTGTGCTGCTATGCTCGTCCGGTGAGATAACAAAGAAGGCCGTGGAGCAGGTGCTGCGCGAAGTGCTCTCAAAAAAAGTGGGTGTGCGGCAGGCCGTTGAGCTTGGCGGGCTGCTGAGAATCACCGGCAAGGAGCTGGATGCGCTCATCGCAAGGGAGGGGGAGGACCCCAAAAAAATCCTTTCAAAGTACCGCCTGCAGGTTGATGCCGAGGAGCTTATGCAAAAACTGGGCGGCAAAAAGTAGCCGCCGCTAATTAAAAAGGTTGGCGGGGTAATATGCCTTATGCTTGATGCAACTTCGCTTTCACGTGCCTGTGCACATGCGCAGTGGCATAAAAAGCAGAACCCCGGCAAGGAGGTGTGCCTGCTTGCAGCAGATATTGCACGCAAGTGTGCCCCTGAAATGCCGGCCATTGAAAAGCGGTGGGGCGAGCTGTTGGCCATGCAGCGCGCCGGCGAGCAGAAGTGGTTTGAAGAGCTGTGCTTCTGCCTGCTTACAGCAAACACTTCCGCTGAGATGGGCATTCGCGTCCAAAAAAAAGTCGGGTATGCGGGCTTTGCGAAGGCGCCAAAAAACAGGCTGCCCGCGCTCCTTAAGGATGCGGGCTCGCGGTTCTACAACACGCGCGCCAAATACATACTGCTGGCCCGCAAGCATGACGGGAAGCTCAAGAAAACAGTGCGTGCGCAGGGCAATGTGTACAGAGCGCGTGAGTGGCTCGTTGGCAACGTAAAAGGGATGGGGTACAAAGAGGCGAGCCATTTCCTGAGGAATGTGGGGTATGGCGATGTGGCGATACTTGACAAGCATATACTCTCGCTGCTGAGGAGGTATGGGCTAATCGGAGAGTTCAGGACAATGAATAAGCGGAGGTATATTGCGGTTGAGCACGTGCTCCGGCAGCTCTCTGATGTTATGCACATGCCGCTCGGCAAGCTGGATTTGTGCTTGTGGTATATGAAAACGGGGAAGGTGCTCAAGTGAATGGGTTGATGTAACTATAGATACAGGGTGCGCACATGGATATCCTTAGGGTAAAACGCATAATTTCCACAGAAGTATCAAACGCACTTGCAAAGGAATTTGGCATCACAATGCCCGCAGAAGAGGTGGCACTGCTTGTGCAGGACGGCGGTGTTGAAGGGGTTGATATTGAGTGCCGCATAGCGTTCCGTGTTGCTAAAGAAGCAAAGCTCCCGCCGCAGGAAATCGCCAAACGACTGCTGCCACACCTGGCGGACATTGAATATGTCTCCGCATCAGTCGCAGGTGGTTATATTAATTTTGTGCTAACGAAGCAGTTCTACTTGTCATTCCTCTCACGGCATGATGCGCCCGCCCCGGCCACCGGCAGGAAAGTAATAGTTGAATACCCGTCGGTGAACCCCAACAAGCCGCTGCACATCGGCCACCTGCGCAACGCAATACTTGGCGACTGCATATCCTCACTGCTTGCCGAGTGCGGCCACCGCGTCATACGCATGAATTACATAGATGACCTTGGTTTACAGGTGGCACAGAGCCTGTGCTATTACCTTGAGCACGGTGCGCACGCAGCAGCCGCCAAAAAGTTTGACCATTTGCTGGGGGAGCAGTACGTTGAGGTTGCTGCGCATATGGAAACGGACACTGCACTCAAGGAAAAGGTTGAGAAAATAATGTATGACCTTGAGCACGGGAGTGAAGTGTGCGCCAAGGGCCGTGATATGTGCCTAAAATGCGTGGCTGCACAATCACAGACGCTTAATGCGTACGGCATTGCACAGGACGTGCTCGTATGGGAAAGCGATATTGTGCGTGCAGGCCTGCTTTCAAAGGCTCTTGCAGTGCTTGAGGAAAAGGGAGTGCTTGTGAGCGAGCGTGTGGGCAAGAATGCGGGCTGTAAAGTAATACGATTGAGCGGGCATCCTGAATTTAAGGGAATGGAAGATGCCGATAAGGTAATTATACGCTCAAACGGTGTCGCCACGTACACCGCAAAGGATATTGCGTTCCAGATGTGGAAGCTCGGGCTTACGGACGCAAACCTTAAGTTTTGCGAATCGCCCGTCACAACTGCCACGGGGGACCGCGTGGCCACCAGCTGCCAAGACGGTGCTCCGAGCCCGGAATTCAACGGTGCGGACATTGTGGTGAACATAATAGGTGTTGAGCAGGAATACCCGCAGAAGGTGATACGCGCGGCGCTTGAGATGGCCGGGTTTAAGGATGCCGTGCACAGGTATGTCCACGTTGCGTACGGCCATGCACGGCTCAGGGAAGGCAGGTTCTCTGGCAGGAAGGGAACGTGGATAGGGTATTCTGCGGACGAGCTCATAGATGAAAGTGTTTCGCGCGCGAGGGCGCTTGTGGGCGACAGGTTCAGGGAATACTCGGAAGAAGAGAAGGAGGTTATTGCGCGCGCTGCCGGTGTTGCAGCGATACGGTTCTCATTCGTGCGCATAAGCCCTGAGAAAGAGCTGGTGTTTGAGTGGGACAAGGCGCTCACGTTTGAGGGTGACAGCGGTCCATACCTTCAGTACTCATATGCGCGTGCGATGCACATACTTGATAAAGAGGATGCTGATGCACAGTGGGACGGCACTCCCGTGCTCACCGAGCCCGCCGAAAAGAAGCTTGCACGCTCAATCGCAAAGCTTGACGAAGTATTGTTAAAGGCGGCTGAGCTGTACGAGCCGCACCGCGTTGCAGATTATGCAATAGCCCTGTGCTCGGACTTTAATGCGTTTTATGCGAGCTGCCGCGTTATCGGCTCTGAAAAAGATGTATGCGAAAGCCGGAAACGCCTCGTTGCAAAGTTTGCGCATGCACTGGAACGCTGCCTGAAAATACTTGGCATACCCGCAATACGCAACATGTGAATGCCGGGCAGCCGCCTGAAAAACCTCAGCTTATTGAGTGGTCAAACTCCCTGAACTGCGATAAAAGCCGTATTGTGCGCCACTTGTCAATAAGCCTGAATGTCTTCGCATCGCGCGCACAGTCAATCGCCCTGTAGCCGCACACCTGCGCAAGCGGATCGGCGCCCAGCGATATCAGAATATCGCACAAATCATAGTATGCATTCTCGGCTGCGTGCATTAGTGGCGTGCCCTTCTCACCTTTCGCATTTACATCCGCGCCTGCAAGTATGAGCGTGCGTGCCGCCTCCCGTGCGCCGGCACGAAGCGCGGTTATCAGCGCAGTATCGCCGGTGGGTGTGCGTGCATCAACACTTGCACCCGTAAAAACCAGCATAGGGATGTTTTTCCAGGCATTATTTTTTGCGGCAATGATCAGGAGGCTGTTAAGCGCCTCTTTTGTAAGTGGCGGCCGCCTGCCGAGTATGTTTGCAACTATCTTGTCGTCGCGGCTGTGCAGCGCCTCAAGCAGTGCTTTCTCGCACGCCCCGCTGAACTTGACCGCGCCGCTATTCATGAGCAGCGATACAAGCCATATGTCGCCCGCACGTGCGGCCTGCGGCAGGTATACCATAAATGATTCTTCAAGCTGCTTGGGCAGCATAGTGCCGCTCTTTGCAAGGTCTATAAAATCCAGTGCACGCGCACGAAGCTCATCGCGCTGCTCCCTGGAGACCTTATTCTTAAAACGCCACATGCATAAATTCGGCAAAATCACAAATTTAAACCTTTTTAATAACGCGCACACCGGCGGCGCGCCCTACATCACAAACATCCCTTTCATGCCCGTTGCAATCATCTCAATCGCCATGCCAGTCAGGAACAGGCCGAGCACGCGCGAGAGTATGCTAACCACCTTATGGTTAATCTTATGGATAACCAGCGAGCCGCCCACGAATATGGTGCCGGCGATAATGAATGCTGGGATAAGGTTTGCGAGCATTTGCAGGGCCCCGATCTCCGCGGTCTTGATTGCCACAAAAGAGATGGTTGCCGGCCCGGTGAGCAAGGGTGTTGCTATTATTGAGATGAGCCCGTCAACCTCGTCAACCCCTTTCTTATGGTTGTTTTCCTCCTTGGGGCGCACAGTGTCAATGCCAAGCAGGAACAGCACCACACCGCCGGCTATCCGGAATGAGTCAATGCTCACGCTGAACAGCGAGAACAGCAGCGGCCCGCATATCACGATTAGCATTGCTATGACGAATGCGAGCAGGATTGCCTGCACGGCTATCCTCCTAACATTAAGCTTTTCCTGGTATGCCCTGAGCAGCAGCGGGAACGATGACAGCGGGTTAAGCAGGATTATCACCTGCAATATCAGGGCAAGCTCAAGCATGTGTGCATTCAGGAACATAACTATTAAATGCATTTAACTTGGCCGTGTGCACAATCCCGGCCCCCACCGCCCGCTATGCTATGTGCCACACATCTTCACTGGCATGCCGAAAGCATATGCCCTGAATACTTGCGCACCCGCTTCCCTTTAAACGTATTTAAGGTTTGTAGGCAAGTAGGTGTTGGTGCATAATATGGCGTATATTGCATGGTTCGGCGACTTATCAAAAAACGATGTTGGGATTGCTGGGGGCAAGGGTGCAAACTTGGGTGAGATGTACTGTGCGGGGCTGCCGGTCCCCCCCGGGTTTGTGGTTACAAGCGATGCATACTTCAAGTTCATTGAGGATGCGCGCATAGGCGACAGGATAAAGCGCATACTCAAGGGCACAAACATATATGATTCGGCGCAGCTGCAGGCCGCAAGCGACGAGATAAAAACACTCATAATGGCCTCTAAGGTGCCGAAGGACATTGAGAAGGAGATACGGAAGGCATACAAGACGCTGAGGGGCAAATCCGAGCAGTATTACGTTGCGGTGCGCAGCTCTGCCACCGCTGAGGATCTGCCCGAGGCAAGCTTTGCGGGCCAGCAGGAGACATACCTTAACGTGCCCGATGAGGACTCGCTGGTGCTTGCCGTGCAGAAGTGCTGGGCATCACTGTTCGGCGCGCGCGCAATATTCTACCGTGAGGAGCAGGGGTTCGGCCACGAGAAAGTCGGGCTGGCGGCCGTTGTGCAGGAGATGGTGCAGTCCGAGAAATCTGGGGTTATGTTTACCGTTGACCCTGTAACCAACGACCCCAACGTGATTGTGGTTGAGGCAGTGTACGGGCTTGGCGAGGCGATTGTTTCCGGTGCTGTGACACCGGATACATACAAGGTCTCAAAAAAGGATTTCAGGATAATTGACAAGCGCATATCCGAGCAGACGTACATGATAACGCGTGTTGGCAATGAGACGGTGCACGTGAATGTCAAGGATGAGCTTCGCCGCGGGCAGAAGATTGAGGACAAGTATATTGAGGACCTGGCGCGGTTCGGCGCAAAGGTTGAGGAGCACTACGGCAAGCCGCAGGATATTGAGTGGGCATACTCAAACGGCGCGATTTACATAGTGCAAAGCCGGCCGATAACCACACTCGGCAAAGGCAGCGGCACTGCGGCACAGCAGAAGCTTGCAGATGTCTCCTCGGCAAAGATTTTGGTGCGCGGGCTCGGTGCAACCTCCGGCCATGCAACAGGCCCGGTGCGCATCATCCCCAGCCCCAAGGAAATAGGCAAGGTGCAGAAAGGCGATGTGCTTGTTGCCAAAATGACTTCGCCTGATTACGTGCCGGCGATGCGGCGTGCCAGCGCAATCATAACCGATGAGGGCGGGATAACATCGCATGCGGCCATCGTCAGCCGCGAGCTCGGCATCCCCTGCATTGTGGGCACGGGCAACGCAACAATAATGCTTAAGGAGGGCGCAGTGGTCACGGTGGATTCGGACCACGGCCTTGTGTATGAGGGTGCAGTTGACCTTGGCGGCAAGCCTCCTGAGGAAAAGCCGCACACCTTTGAAACCATTGAGGCAAAGATACCTACAGGCACCAAAATATACGTGAACCTTGCGGAGCCGGCGCTTGCCGAATCTGTTGCGGCCCGCGATGTCGACGGTGTTGGGCTGTTGCGTGCCGAGTTTATGATTGCTGATATAGGCGTCCACCCGCGCAAGATAATCGCGGAGGGCAGGCAGGATGAGTTCGTTGACAAGCTCGCGGAGGGCATACGCAGGATTGCGGCTGCGTTTTACCCGCGCCCCGTTGTGTACCGCACCACAGATTTCAAGACCAATGAGTACAGGTCGCTGGAGGGCGGCGACAAGTATGAGCCCGTGGAAAACAACCCGATGCTCGGCTACCGCGGGTGCTCACGCTACATACACGAGCCCGACGTGTTCAGGATGGAGCTGCGGGCGATACGCAAGGTCCGCGAGAAATACGGCCTCAAGAACGTGTGGGTGATGGTGCCGTTCGTGCGCAGGGTCGGCGAGCTCAGGCACGTTGCAGAGCTTATGGCTGATGCGGGGCTGCACCGCACCAAGGACTTCAAGCTGTGGGCGATGGTTGAGGTCCCGTCAACAGTGTTCCTGATAGATGAGGTTGCCAAGCACGTGGACGGCGTGTCAATAGGCAGCAATGACCTCACACAGCTCATAATGGGCATTGACAGGGACAACGCACTGCTCGCACGCGATTTTGATGAGCGCAACGAGGCGGTGCTGCGCGCCATAAAGCACGTGATAACCGAGTGCAACAGGCACGGGGTTACAGTATCAGTGTGCGGCCAGGCGCCCAGCGTGTACCCGGAGTTTGCAGAGAAGCTGGTTGAGTACGGTGTAACGAGCATATCGGTGAACCCGGATGCTATTGAGCGCACACGCAAGAATGTTGCGTCCGCCGAGCGCAAGCTTATGCTCAGGATGCTGCGCAGCATCAACGAAAAAGTAGGCAAGGAATAACCGCTATTTCTTTTGCTTTTTGTGTGTTTTCCCCTTTGGGGCCTTGTGCGTATAGGTGCGCTCTTTCCTTGCCTTACTTGAACAAAAACTCGGCCTCAGAAGCATTTATTATCGGGGCCCTTAGCTTATTCTGGTCATCGGCTATCCTCGGGCAGGCGGTGTTTATCCACGCATCAACCCACATAAAATTGTTCAGCGAAGTGAAATCAAACGTATTCCCAACAATTATCACGGCATCCTTGCCCCTGGCGCGTATTTTTTCCTGAAGTGTGCGTGCAAGCGGGTATGCGTACTGGCCGGGCTTGGTGCTCACCAAAATCCCGTACACCTTCGCCTCACTGGCACGCATAAGCGCAACCTTCCTCTGTTTCTGTATCCTCTTTATCTCCTCGGTTATCCACTTAACGGTGCCGCTGAACGGGTCGGCCCACAGCACCGGCTTAAGCCCGCCCACGTGCATTGCACCCGGTGCAAGCGCGTGGAACGTGCCGCCCCCCACATACAGGACACAATCAACTTCCGGCAATGATGTGAGCGCCGTAACATCACACCCAAGGATTTGGCATTCGTTCGGGCACTTTGCACTGCCCTTAGCAGTAAACACCTCAAGCCCTTCCTTCACAAGCAACTCCTTAACCGCAGGGACCTGCCTCACGTGGCTGAGGTTGGTTATCACGCCTACCCGCCTGCAGCCGGCCGCCTTAATGAGATTTGCTGCATCCCTCACAACACCATCAACAGGCGCATCGGAGTAATACGGCACATACTCAACTTCAATTTCGCGTATTTTGCAGAACTCTACGTGGCCAAAATGCACGATTTTCGCACATCCCAGCTTCAGGGCCTCATTTACTGGTATGTCGCACGCGCCGTATGACGGCTCAGATGAGACCACCACCTCGTGGCCCTCCTTAACGTACCTCCGCACATACTCAAGTGCCCTCTGCTTGAGGCCCTCAGGAAACTGCAGCATTATGCGCATACACCTAAGGTTAGGCACGGATTACATTAAAAAGCATTCCAGTTGCGTGGTAATGCCCCCTCGGGATGGAAATATGGCGTTGCTCTCCCTTAAGGTTAAGGAATAACTTTACTGCCCAATTCTTGAAACATGAAACTCGTTACCTTTGCATTAGTTGGGCAGTAAATTGCCTGCACGCTCCTAAAATCGTGTAATGGCTGGCTTTTCAGGGATATTTTGGGCTTGAGCTTATGCAAGAAATAGAAATTAAAAGAAAAAAAGGGTTTTGTGGCTTTATGCCAGCTTTGCAATGAACTGCTGGGCTGCCGCCAGTGTGTCCTGTGCGTTGTAACCTGCAACAACGATCTTGCCGGTCTCAACTTCCTGGACAACGACGTCGCCCGCCTTCTCAAAGGTCACGCCAGTGCCGCTGACGATTGCCTTTGTGACGGTGTTCACTGCCGGGCCGCCGACTGCGATCACGGTCTCAGTGCCGCTGAACGCGCTGTCAAGCACCACGAGGTCGCTTGCGATGTTCTGCCTCTCACCGAGGTTTGCAACATTCGCGTTGACCTGGCATGATACCTTGTCAGTGCCGCTCACTGAACCCACACCTGCAGTGCAGCTGCCGGTCTGGCAGTTGATTGCCTTCACCTTCACCTTGGTGCCGTCGCTGAGTGTGAGCTGCTCGCCCTCCTTCAGCGTCTGCTCGTAGGAGTTGGCGCCGGTCTCCGTTGCACCAGTTGCCTGGAGCACAAAGCCGAGCCTGCCGACCTTCTTCGCAAGGTTCACAGTAAAGGAGGTCTTGCTGCCGTCCAGTTTTGTGCCGCGCTCAGTGTAGTAGTGGAGGTCTACCGTGCCAGTAGTGATCTGGCCTTTGTACCAGACCTGGTCGTCGTCATCGTTGGTGTTGCTACCAACTGCATCAAAGACAAGCTCCTCATCGTCCTCATCGTTCTTGTCCACCAACCTCAGCGCAAATGTGGCGGTCTGGCTGTTCTCTATGTCCTCAGTGAACCAGATGTAAACCGGGGTATCCGCACCAAGCACAGGGCTTGAGTTGGTTGCGTTGCTCCAATTCACGTCACCGAATGTTGATGTTTCTGAAAGGTTGGCTATGCCGATGTACATGTTGAAGGTGTCCCCTCCTAGCTCGTATGGAACGGTAGCATACTCCATTGCAGACCCAACATAATTGTTCGTTCCATCCTTTGCGAGGTAGTACTTAGAACCCTCCTTAAAGTACATTGTCCAGTTGCCATCAATCTGCTGGCTCTTGTTGCTGTAGTTCACTACACCTACTGGCGAGAACAGGAGTTCGCTTACCCTATCAAACTTCTTGTTCGCCTTATCAAAGACGGTGAAGATCCCCTCATCCGCTTTTATGCTTATCTGGGTGTCCTTGTTGGTGTCATCAGTGTCACCAGTGATACGCCTGTCTGCGGCATCGTCAGTATCGCTTGTGTCGGTATCGTACACTGTCGTTCCGGTCCTCTCAACCTTGAAGCTGACTTTCAGGTAATCCTTGTCTGTCAGGTCAAGGCCGGTGAAGGTCAGCTTAAACTTCGCAGGGTCGTCCACAACGGTCATGTAGTCGCCCTTGTAGAGGTCCTTGTAATCAATGCCCTTGAGCTGGATCTTCTTCAAATGGTCTACGGTTTTAGCAGTGTAGATACCGCCATTTGTATCCTTGTTCTCCCACGTAAGTGCAACCTCCCACTTGTCCTCATTGTTCTTAAGCTCATCGCCATCTACAAGCTCAAGCTCCTGGCCAAACACCGCTACCTCCGCCCACTTCTCAGTGAGTGTGTAACCGGGTGCCACCTGGTAAACACGGACACGGTAGGTCTTTGAGCCTGCCTGTATCTCAGTGGTTGCGCCCTGTGCAACGGTCTTTGATGCAATCTCAGTGCCGGACGCGTCCTTCACGGAGAAGATTGCAATGTCTGCCGTTTGGCCACCAGATGCGGGCTTCAAGTCGCCGAGGACGAGCTTGTTGCCATCGCCGAGGTCAAGGCTCTCACCAATCTGTAGCTTGGGTGAGTATGCACTCTCCTTTGCGAGCTTCACAGTGTCCTCCTCAATGTCCATGCCACTGAGGATCCACTCCTCACCGAGGAACTTCACCTTCACGCGGTGGTTCTCAAGTGCCTTGTCGGTGTTGTCATCATCGTCGTTCGTACCCACGTTCACCGTACAGTACGCCCAGTAGCCACTCTTTGAGTCCGAACACACTGGTATCCCAGAGTCGTCAAACTCAATCTCGTATGCAAGCTGTATCTGCTCTGCAACGAAATCGCTCTTATCATCGTCGTAGTGGACCTGGTCGCTTTTTACATAAATGTATTGGTACTCGGTTGTTGAGAACGTTGACTGCGGGTCCTTCACAGTGTAGTCCTCAAGTGCTGGAAAGTCCTCACCATCAACCTTAAGTGCGGCTTCACTATTACTCCAAGGAGTTGTTTCCTTATCGCTTGCACCTGTGTTTATCCTGTTCTCAAGGTCTGAGTCAACGTAGTCAGTTATCAGGGTCTTGAAGCCGTACGCGCCCGCGGGGACTGTGCCTGCAGGGGTTGTGACCTCAAGCGTCACTGACTTGCTCAGGACCTCGCAGGTGCCTGCACCAGTGCCGCTGCACGTAAGTGCATCAAGGCCGGTCGGGGTCGCACTGACTGCAACCTTCTTAAACGCGTGGTTGCCGAGCACTGCTGCAATGTTTGCCGCTGCTACACCATCGCTTGCTGCTGCCTTCTCACCAACAACAACCTTCGCCATTACCTGGCCGTTGCTGTTGATAAGCTCGGTATTCTCAAAGCTCACTGCGCCGAGCAGTGCGCCGCCCAACAGGGCTGCGCCCGCTGCAAGTGCAGCGATCTTCTTGGTATTCATACTTTTCATTCATCCACCTCTAGTTTTTCCCTAGATTTTCTCCCTTCGTGTTGGGTATTTGTAACCCTCATAAGGGATACCCTAAAGCAAAGCTATGGAGTAGCCCTGCTCCGAGGGTAGCGTATGAGATTACTGAATAAGCTTTTTAAAGATTCACCCGTATTGTTTATTTTATTATATATTTTCCCAACAACATTACGGCAAATTCGCAAGAACCATTGCGCTCTTGCCGTAATCATAGGATTACACTTATATACCCTATTTATATAAAGGCCTGCGCCCCGTAGTACACCCCAAACGTAAGCGGCAGCAGGAACACAAGGTAAACCGCAAACCGCTTCCACGAGCCGGAATAATCAGCTATGAATATGCTGGATAATAGTGAGAACTCAATAAGGTACAGCGGGACGGCCGACTGGATGGCGGGCAGGAGAGCGCGCGAGGACGGTGATGAAAGCAGCGTCTCAATATAGGTAAGGTCCAGCGACGCCACAAGCGAGAGCACCACACCGAATATGGCGGGGACGAGCAGAGCCGCCACCATCATGTTATACTTCTGCATTGAGAGGACCGCACTGCGCTCCTTGAACAGCATAAACAGGTCCTGTATGTCCTCTGCTGTGCTCTTGAGGGCACGCTCAAGCGGTGCGCCCACCTCATGTATTTTTATGAGCAGTGCAACACCACGCTCAACAATTGGGGATGGATTCCTTTCCGAAAGCGAGAGCAGAGCCTGCCGCACTGAAAGCCCTGCCTGCACCTGTCTGTGCGCACGCCCAAATTCTGCGGACAGCACACCGTAATCAGCAGCCGCAATCTTCTCTATGACGCGCTCAAGGCCGAGATGGTGCAACGAAGCTGCATACAGCAGCGCATCGGGCATCCGCTCCTCGGCCTGCGATACGCGTATGTCATCCAGGTAAAGGAATATGCCGTACGCAACAAGGGGCAGCAGCACAAGCGAGAGTGCCAGCAGCGATGATGTGGCAGCATATGCAGCGGCCGCAAGCGCAAGCGAGAACAAAGTCAGGTACAAAAGGAACGCCTGCGCAGGCATCATTATGCCGTAAGTTGACAGGAATATCGTGAACTTGTGCAACTCCTCCTTGGACAGGAAATCCGCACCCCTGCGCGACTCAACGGGCGACATGGCACGCATCGCGAGCAGGAGTGCAAACGTAAGCAGCGGCAGCACTACTATGTAAAGTGTGTATATGTCCGCCTGCGAAAGATTAAGGTCCATAAATGACGAGCCCACAACGAGGTAGGTGGTTGCAAGCGCCGGCACCACCGCGCTTACTGCAATAAGCACAACGCCCAGCAGCGAGCTTTTTGATGCGTGGCCCTTGATGCGCGAGCGGTGCTCCGCTGTAATCTCATCCACAAGCTTGCCCAGGCCGCTGCCCTCATACCCGTACGAGTGCAGGAATGCGATGTGCGAAAGCGCCTTGTCCATCATGCGCGAGCGTGTCAGGCGCCGCGCATTGGCGAATGCATCTGAGGGGGGCACACCCCTGCGCAGGTCCGCCAGCACGACACGGAATATGGCTGCAGAGGGGCCCTCCATCCTTGATGCCGACTCAAGCGCATCCTCAAAGGGGACGCCTATTGAGAGCTCGGTTGCCAGCGCACGCAGGAGTATGGGCAGGTCCGCATCTACCTGCGTGGCGCGCTGCATCGCAAGCAGGCCTGGCAGCCGGAGCAGGAATGAGTATGCGAGCGCAAGGGTGAGCAGTGCAAGTGCCGTCGTGTGCGCAAGCTGCCAGTCGGCCGCCAATCCCAGCGCAAACGCAATAAGGCCCAGCACAAACGCAGCCAAAAGCGAGTTCCGCGCATACCGGTTTGCGTCCCATTTAAGCGGGAGGCCTGAGCACTCAAGGTCGCGCTGGAGCTCGCGTGCACGCTGGCCGGATATTACCATCATCAGCATATATTGGGGGAAAGATAAATAAAAGCGCTAAAAACAGGCCAAAACAGCACTAAACTGAGAGCAGCGGCGCATCAGATGCCCCGCCGTTTGACTGCTCGCGGCCGTACGTGCCCAAAAGTATGTTTTGGAGCTCAATCGGCTGGATTTCGTGTGCAACCTTGAGCGCATAGTCAAGCTTAGCCTCGCTGTCGGAATATATCTCAAGGAGCACCTGCCCTTTCTTGACACGGTCGCCCTGCTCGCACTTGAGAACCACGCCCGCCCCCTTGGATTTGGGCGAGCCGGCGGCACGCGCTATCCGTGAAACCTTTTTGTTGCATACGTACTCCACACGGCCGTCCTCCTCGCACAGGAACTCGGCTTTGTACTTGCCTATCGGAAGGTCATCCACACGCAGGCTGCGGCTGCCGCCCTGCGCTTCCACAATCTCGCGCATCTTCTCAAACGCCTTGCCGGACTTGATTATGCCCTGTGCGGCATTGTAGCCCTCGCCCTTCTGCACAAGGCCGGCAAGCTCAAGCAGCGAGCCGGCTATCAGGCAGCTCTTGTTGTACAGGTCCTGCGGCCCCTTGCCCTGCAGCACCTCAAGCACATCGCGGCACTCAAGCGCCGGGCCAACACCGAACCCGATCGGGTCGCTGCCATCCGTCACGAACACCTGGCACTTCATGCCCAGGCGGCTGCTTATGTCTATGAAATCCTTGGCAAGCTCACGCCCGCGTGCCGGGTCCTCGAGCTTTGTGCCCCTGCCAACAGGTATGTCCACGGCAAGGTATTCTGTGCCGACCGCGCGCTTCTTGGCCATTATGCTTGCCAAGAGCATGCCGCGTGGGTCCAGCCTGAACGGGTACCTGATGCGTATGAGCTTGTCGTCTGCGGGGGCAAGGTGGACACCGCCGCCCCATACTATGCACCCATGCGTCTTGAGCACTATGCGCTTAAGCTCTTCGCTTGAGAAATTGACGGGGCACAGCACCTCCATTGTATCGGCAGTGCCAGCCGCGGAGGTGATTGCGCGCGACGATGTTTTGGGGACGTACGCGCCCGCAGCTGCAAGTATGGGCACGACGACCATGGTGGTCCTGTTGCCCGCCACACCACCTATGCAGTGCTTGTCAATAACCGGATGGGCACCAAAGTCAAGCACTTCTCCTGAATTCATTATTGCGTGTGTAAGCGCAACTGTTTCCTCAGAATTGAGGCCGCGCGCATAAACTGCGGCCACAAACACGGCCAGCTCGGCATCGCTCAGGCGGTCGTTCATCACATCGTCTATTATCTCGCTTATCTCATTCTGCCTGAGCTCGCCGCCGTCCAGTTTCCTGCGGATATACTCAATTGATGCGGGCTTGTTGAGCGGCATCATTGATATCCTGTCGCCCTGCCCGCACTTCAGCTTGTCAACAATCTCTATGAATACGCCAAGCTCACCCTCGCGCACAAGCTTAGGCGATATGTCAACTATGGCGGTCATTTTCTTGCCCTTGTAGGTTAGCTCCACACGGTCGCCCAGGTAAAGGTCGCGCTGGCGCGCCTCATTATCGTTAAGCACAACCACGGGCAGGCCCGCGCCTATGTCAAACACCTTAACGGTATATTCAATGCTTATGCGTTCCATGTGCATCCAATCACATCACTTCGTAAGGAGCATTATTGACTGCGGAGGTATTATGCCGCGCTCGGTTATGTATGCGGTTATAAGCTGGGCGGGCGTAAGATCAAATGCGGGGTTCTCAATTTTAAGCGCCTTTGGCACCGGCCCCGCATACACCTCCTTTGGGTCGCGCATCTCAATGGGCTCAAGCATGCCCCATTTAGTGAGATGGTCAAACTTGTACAGCTCGGCCGCACTGTAAAACGGTATCTGGTGGCTACGCGCAAACTGTGCAATTGCGCACGTGCCGATTTTATTTATGAGGTCGCCGGATGCGGACACCGAGTCCGCGCCCACAAGCACTGCATCCGCCCTGCGCACATACGCGTGCGCCGCACTGTCAACTATGAGCGTTGTTGGGATGCCGTACGATGCTAGCGCTTTTGCGGTCTTGAGGCCCTGATAGCGCGGCCGTGTCTCGCTCACTATAACCGAGAAGTCCTTTGAATCATCGTACGCTTCCTTGAGTATGCCCACCACTGTTGAGCTGTGGCAGTGTGTATAGTAGACGCCGCCGCTCTTTATGAGCTGCGAGCCATAGTCAACGAGCATCTTTTTTGAGAGCTCCATCTCCACGTAAATGCCCTGCTCAAGCTTTGCAACCTCCTGCTTGAGCTCATCAACAGTCCCTTCCTGTCCGGTGATGCGCGAGACCAGATACCTGAGGTAGTTGCGGAGCATGGGCTCGTTAGGCCGCGTGGCCGCAATCTCATCGGCGGCAACCAGCAGTGCAGATATGAATGCGCCGCGGGACGTGCCCTTGAACGCCCGCGCCTCCGCCGCAAGCGCACCCACGGCTGCACGCGCTATGTTGCGCGCGCCCTGTATCTTAAGGGACTTGATGTCACGTATGGTGCGCTGTGCAATCCTGCTGAGTGGCATACAGAAGGTATTGTAATATAACCTTAAAAAAGTTGAGTGGCTAATTTCACACAGAATGTGCAGACGGCTAGGTTTGGGTGTTTAAATGCCAAAAGTTGATGATATCGCAAAGCAGATTCCTGTGAAGGACCCTGACGAGGAGCTTGTTGAGTTCCTTAACGAGACAAAGCCCAAGATATGCATTGTGGGCGCGGGGGGCAGCGGGTGCAACACGCTTAACCGGCTCAACCAGCTGGGCGTTGAGGGTGCCGAGATAATTGCGATAAACACGGACGTCCAGCACCTGCTCAGGATAAAGGCGGACAAGAAAATACTGCTGGGCAAGAAGATTACAAGGGGCATGGGTGCGGGAAGCAACCCGGACATCGGTGAGCAGGCCGCCAAGGAGAGCATACAGGAGCTTGAGCGTGCGCTTGAAGGCGCATCAATGGTATTCGTAACGTGCGGGCTTGGCGGGGGCACTGGCACCGGGTCGGCGCACGTTGTTGCGGAAGTGGCAAAAAAGGTGGGCGCGCTCGCGATTGGCGTGGTCACGCTGCCGTTTTATTCCGAGGGCAAGCAGCGCAGGAAAAACGCGCTTGAGGGGCTGAGCAAGCTCAGGAAGAAAACCGACACAACAATAGTCATACCGAATGACAAACTGCTGACCATTGCGCCGGACCTGCCCATAAACACGGCGTTCAGGATATCGGACGAGGTGCTCGCGGGCGCCACAAAGGGCATTACAGAGCTCATAACCAAGGTCGGGCTCATCAACCTTGACTTTGCGGACATACGCACCACGCTGACCAACGGCGGGTATGCGGTTATCGGTGCCGGCGAATCAGGTGCGGACGCCAAGCCGGACGAGCGTGCGCGCATGGCGATTGAGGCCGCGCTCAACTCGCCGCTGCTTGATGCTGACATAAGCGAAGCCAACAGGGCGCTCATCAATGTGGTGGGCGGCGCGGACATGACCCTGCGCGAAGCCGAGCTTATGGCGATGGAAGTGTCGTCAAAGATAGGCAAGGACTCGCATATAATATGGGGTGCGCGCGTTGACGAGGAGATGCCGAGAAACGTAATAAAGGTTCTCGTGCTTATAGCAGGGGCCCAGTTCCCGGAGTACAAGCTTGAGGAGGAAAAGCTTGACAAGCTTGAGGTGGACCTGGAGTCAATATAGCTTACAAGGGTGCCATAATTGAACGTTATAGGGATGTTTACGGACTTTATCGCGCAGTCGCAGCGCGTGATGGCAGTCGCCAAAAAGCCGGAATACGCCGAGTTTGAGCGCATGCTCAGGATAGTGCTCAGTGTGGCGTTTGGCATCGGGCTGCTGGGCTTTATCATAAGCTTCCTGTTTTCGCTTGTATAGGGTGTTTTCAATGGCTTACTACGCACTTCGTGTAACCGCAGGGCAGGAAAAGATTGTTGCTGACCTACTCAGGAACAGGGTTGGCAAGCTCAAGCTGAATGTCTACTCAATAATCGTGCTTGAGGGGTTCAAGGGCTACATACTGGTTGAGGCGCCCGAGGAGTCGGACGCGCGCAGGCTGGCGTTCCAGGTACCCAATGTCAAGGGCGTGCTGCCCGGTGACATAAGCGCCGAGGATATTAAGAAAATGATTGAGGCCAAGCCGCAGATACTGAGCCTGTCCAAGGGCGACATTGTTGAGGTAATCAACGGCCCGTTCAAGGGCGACCGCGCAAAGGTCGTCAAGCTTGACCTTGAGAAGGAGGAGGCAACCATTGAGCTGCTTGAGGTGACGGTGCCCATACCCATCACCACAAAGCTCTCGTGGCTCAAGATACACCAGAAAGCCGAATGATGATAAAGGAGTGATTTCATGGCAAAGCTGACTATAAGTGCATTGGTCTCGGGTGGCAAGGCCACTGCCGGGCCACCGCTCGGCCCTGCGCTGGGCCCTACCGGCATACCCATAAACAAGGTGATTGACACCATCAACCAGAAGACCAAGGATTTTGCGGGCATACAGGTCCCTGTCAAGGTAATCGCGGACCCCGCAACCAAGGAGTTTGAGGTTGAGGTGGGGATGCCGCCCATAAGCGCGCTCATAAAAAAGGAGCTGGGCATTGAGAAAGGCAGCGGCAACAAGGAGACGGTTGCAGGAAACATTACGATTGACCAAGTGGTCCGGATTGCAAAGACAAAGAGCGAATCCATGAACACGGGCTCGCTTAAGAGCTCGGTATGCCAGGTGCTTGGCACCTGCGTGAGCATGGGCATCACCTGCGACGGCAAGCCCGCCAAGCAGGTCATTGCCGAGGTTGGCGCAGGGGTTTATGATGCAAAGCTCAAGTAGGGCGGTTTTTTTCATTCTTGTTTTTGCACTGCTTGCGCAGTGCGCGCACGCCGGCCGCGTGAAATGGTCCAGCGATTACGGCGCAGATGTGACCGGCGGCATTGATACTGACGGCACATCCATCTACATCGGTGCGCTTGACACCGTCTCAAAGGCGCAAGCATTGGACGGAAGAAGCCTGTGGAGCGTGCAGGCAAAGGGCTCCCTGCTCAGGCCGTTCAGGAGCGGCGGCCTTATCATAGCGCTCTCACGCGAGGGCCAGCTTTACGAGATAAGCGATACCACGCGCATGATTGTCAAGACCGTAAACCTGAGCGGCGAGGTGCTCAACGACCCGCTGGTCTCCGGTACTAACGTGTACATACCAACGGAAAACGGTATTGTGCTGTTCAGCACATCAAGCGGCACCGTGCTGTGGCAGCAGAAACAGCCGTGCAAGGTGCACTCAACGCCCGTTCTTGCGGGCGGGCGTCTGTTCGCATTCTGCGAGAACGGGGGCGTCCTCACCATTAATACTGCGGACGGTTCCGTTGCAGACCAGGCGCAGTTCAGCACGGTGTTCTGGAAATCGTCGCCCGTGGTGCTCGGCAACCGCATATTTATGGGCACATATGACGGGAAGATATACTCGTTCGCAACATCAAGCCCCAAAAACGCAATGCTGCTCGCATCAACTCCTGACGGTGCGGCAGTGTCCGCAGACCTTGCGGCCGACAATGAGGCAATAATATTTACAACTGCTGGAGGCCATGTGTGCCGCATGCAGCAGATGGGCGCCATTGACTGGTGCACCAAGCTTACTAGCCAGGTTGCAGCAAGGCCCATAATAACTGAAGGCGGCATCTATGCAATCACAGACGGCGGCATACTTTACGGCATATCGCACGGCGGGAAACTGCTATGGGATTACCAAACAGGCCTGCCGATAAAGGCAGAGATTATAAAGCAGGGCGGCATGATTTATGCCATATCAAAGAACGGAACGCTTGCAGCACTCTCAACATCCTCGTGCGACATCAATTTCCCTGCCGAAGGCGACGATGTGTCTGGCGTGGACTCACTGGACGTGGAGATAAGCGCCTACGCAGACACGCCCATACGCGAGGTGCAGGTGCGCGTGAATGACGGTGGCTGGATTACAGCCACAGGCAAGGAAAGCGCATACGTCGGGCAGGTATCAACCTCTGTCATGGCACTCGGCGAGAACACAATCTACTGCCGCGTGGTAAGCGGGGACGGCGAGGAGCGTGAGCCGTATTCCGCAGTGAATGTGGTGCGCAAGGCCGCCGGCCGCGAAATGAATGTCAAGATGCCATCATGGGCAGGCTACAAGACCAAGGTGTCAATAGCGGTATCGGATGCCAGCGGCAAGCCACTGGACCACGTGAGCATAATGCTCGGAAAAACCAAGTATACAAACGTAAACGGGACGCTTGAAGTTGTGCCCGCTGAGCGGGGCGACTACCACGTTGAGGTGCGCAGACCGGGCTATAAGCCGTTCACTGGGACGATAACCGTAGGCGATGACTACACGCCCATAATCGTAATGTTTATGTTGGTTGCCCTCCTAATCGCTGTGTTTTACATATCATACAAGAAGTGGATGGAAGAGTGATGGTATGAGGATCTATATGCTATTGTTTGCAGTTGCCGCCGCGCTGCTGCTGGCGGGATGCACGGGCGACAGCAGCCGCACATCGTGCACAAGCAGCGCGGACTGCAGCACGTGGCAGTATTGCACAGGCGAAAACGTGTGCAAGACCCTTGAAGGATACTGCGATGTGCCCGCGGACTGCGGGGACGCCGCCAAGTACCAGTGCGACAAGAAAACGCACAGATGCTCGTTCAGGGCAGGCTACTGCGCAACCGATGCCGATTGCGGCTACTGGCAGCAGTGCGACCGCGTGCAGGGCAAGTGCGTGCTCCGTGCGGGCTACTGCAACACATCATCAATGTGCCTGAACTCGTGGGAATACTGCAACGATGCAACCCACAAGTGCGAGCCCGTTGAGGGCAGGTGCGTGAATGCATACGACTGCAAGCCGTGGCAGGAGTGCGATACATCATCTAACACGTGCAAGCCAACACCTGGCAGATGCGGCTCAAACGCCGACTGCGATGCATGGGAATCCTGCAACAACAAGACAAACAAGTGCGAGGTCAAGCAGGGCTTCTGCAACGATGAAGGCGACTGCAAGCCGTGGGAGTTCTGCAAGCTCTCAACGCACAAGTGCGTTGCAAAGACCGGCTACTGCAACGTTGATGAGGACTGCGCCGCTGGCACATACTGCGATGAGCCGGACCACGTTTGCAGGACACCCTCAAACACCTAAACCTAATTTTCACTTTTTAAGTTTAGCGTGCAATTCCATCTTATGCAAAGAAAGGCAGTTTTCCTGATGATTGACGGGCTTGGCAGCCTCCCTGCCAAGGGCCGCAAGACCGAGCTTGAGCTTGCCAAAACACCCAACCTTGACGCGCTCGCGCGCAACGGCGTGTGCGGGCTTATGCATCCGATAGGGGTTGGTATAATACCGGGCAGTGACACGTCACAACTTAACATACTGGGATACCCTCCTGAAAAATTCTATCCTGGCAGGGGCCCTCTCGAGGCGCTTGGTGCGGGCATGCATCTTGAGGAGGGTAATGTGGCGTTCAGGGCAAATTTTGCGACTGTTGATGACAGGTTTGTTGTGGTGGACCGGCGCGCGGGCAGGATTGCCACGCAGGACGCCTCAGGGCTCGCAAAATCAATCGCCTCAATAAGCATAGACGGGTTTGAGTTTGCGTTTAAGAGCACTGTGGAGCACCGCGGTGTTGTGGTAGTGCGCGGCAAGGGCACCACGGGCGATGTCGGGGACACCGACCCGCACGCAACAGGCGTTCCTGTGCGCCAGCCAAATATTACGGCACAAAATGCAGCGCTTGTGCGCGCAAT
>JAVYLZ010000006.1:0-31615 GCA_038740245.1 Candidatus Micrarchaeia archaeon | reverse complement strand
ACCTTAAGTGCGGGCGGGTTAACTATCTTTATAACCGAGGAAATAACCTTATTGGTGGTCCCGAAATTGCCGTTTGGCTGCCTAACCTGCCCGTAAACTTCAATTGTGATGGGATAAATCCCTGTTTTTATGCCCCGTGAAACCTCAAACGGTATTGAGACGGCTGCGCTTGAGCCCGGTGCAAGGTCCCCGACTATGACCTCCCTGTTTATCGTGATAAGGGTAGTAGTGTCCACGAGCACCTTTATTGACTGCGCCTCTGAAGACTGGTCTGTATTGGTTATGACAAAGCTGATTGTGCCGTATTCCCCAGGCTCAACCTGCTCCGGGGAAACCGAATAGCCGCCCACCGAAAATGAAGCAAACACTCCCTGAAGGAGGACCATAAAGGCCAGTAAGGCCAAACCCCTGTTTCCCATAAATTCATCTCCTTACAATCATACCGTCTCTTATATGTATCGTGCGGTCTGCATGGTCTGCAATCTCCTCATCGTGCGTAACCACAATGAGCGTCCTGCCTTTCCTGTGCAGCTCATTGAATATCCCGATTACTTCCTCGCCTGTTTTTGAGTCCAGGTTGCCCGTCGGCTCATCCGCGAGTATGATCGGCGGGTCGTTTGCAAGCGCACGCGCAATTGCCACACGCTGCCTCTGCCCGCCACTAAGCTCGTTCGGCTTATGGTCAAGCCGGTTGCCCATCCCGAGCTGTGCTAAAAGCTCGGTTGCGCGCGCTTCACGCTCCTCTTTCGGCACGTTGTATATCATCATGGGCAGGGCAACATTTTCCAGTGCAGTAAGGCTCGGCACAAGGTTGAACACCTGGAACACAAACCCGATTTTTTTGCCACGGATGTATGCACGCTCATCCTCGGTCATTTCCCAGGAGCAGTGCCCGTCAATGCATACCCTGCCGGAAGTGGGCAGGTCAAGCAGGCCCATAATATGCAATAATGTGCTTTTCCCGCTGCCGCTCGGACCTAGCACGCTTACGTATTCGCCGCGCCTCACCTGAAGGTCAACATCGCACAGCGCAGACACAACTATGTCCTTGCCCATAACATATTCTTTGCTCACGCCTTCCAGGCTGAGTATTATGTTCTCCCTTTTCTGCCTGCCGATGCTCTCATCCTCGCTGGGCAGGATTCTTTCGCGTCCTTTGCATTTTGGGTGCCTGCCTGCTTCCATGGTATTACCTTGCCCCGCTGAGAGCTGCAAGAAGCTTGCCAACCTTGCTGAACATCGCCATCTTGCGGTGCAGTTCACGGAGGCGCTTTGCACGCAGGCGTGCCTCCTCACGCACCTGCTCGCTAGGCCCCTCCTTTGATATTTTGTCATACTGGCTTATAAGCAATGGCAGCTTTTCGCGCAGCGGCTTCACGTTAAGCTCATAGTGCTTTGCGTAAACCTTGCTTACCATCTCGCACATGTCCCGGTATCTCCGCACATAAATCCTCTTGGTGCCGGGCTTTGTGAACCGTGTCAGCAGGCCCATGTTCTCAAGTATTCTGGCATAATTGCTGACTGATGCAAGGCTGTACCCGGTCCGCCTTGAAATCTCATCAAGGCTGAGGTCATCGCCCTCAAGGTGCAGCATTGCAATCATTTTTGGGCATATCGGCGCCATGCCGTAATTGGTTGCAATGGAGGTAATCAGGCCCTCAAACTCGGAATCAACTTCTGAAAGCGATTTTGCCACGTTTTATTATTTTTAGGAAAACTTAAAAATTGAAGTGTATGCCCGCAGATTAAAAGCTATTTATACTTAACCCGCTTTAATTGGTGCGTAATTTTAGCAGAGGTGTATAAAATGGCAAGTGCAAATTTGAACGGACAGCAGGTTGTTATCCTGCCAGAGGGCTCCACCCGCATGATCGGGCGCGACGCGCAGAGGACCAACATTGCGGTTGCGTATGCAGTGGCCAGCGCCGTGAGGACGACCCTTGGGCCTAAGGGGATGGACAAAATGCTTGTCAGCGACCTGGGGGACATAGTGATAACAAACGACGGTGCAACCATACTTGAGGAGATGAACATAGAGCACCCTGCGGGCAAGATAATGGTTGAGGTTGCCAAGGCACAGGACAAGGAGGTTGGAGACGGCACAACCACTGCGGCGGCAATTGCAGGCGAGCTGCTGAAGAACGCGGGCGACCTGCTTGACCAGAACATACACGCAAGCACGATAGTCAAGGGGTATAACGCGGCAGCAACAAAATGCGCCGAGCACCTGCAGAAGATAGGCGAGCGCGTCTCGCTTTCAGACAAGCAGCTGCTTGTGAAGATTGCGGAGGTCTCGCTCGGCTCAAAGAGCGCAGGAGTCGGCGCATCAAAATCGCACATAGCGCAGCTTGTGGTTGACGCAGTCACAATGGTTGCCGAGGAGCGCACCGACTCAATTGACATTGACATTGAGCAGATAAAGATTGAGAAAAAGGAGGGCGGCAAGACAGATGACACTTCCCTCATAAAGGGCGTGCTGATTGACAAGGAGATAGTCCACAGCGGCATGCCAAAGGAGATTAAGGGCGCAAAGGTTGCGCTTATAGATGCGGCGCTTGAGATTGAGAAGCCGGAGACGGACACGAAGATTGAGATAACCACGCCCGACCAGCTCACTGCGTTCCTTAAGCAGGAGGAGGATATGCTGAGGGCGATGGTTGACAAGATTGCAGCAAGCGGTGCCAACGTGGTGTTCTGCCAGAAAGGCATAGATGACATTGCACAGCATTTCCTTGCAAAAAGGGGCATTGCGGCCGTCAGGCGCGTAAAGAAGAGCGATATGGAGAAGCTTGCGCGTGCAACCGGTGCGAAGATTATAACCAGCCTTGATGACATACACAAGGATGACCTCGGCTATGCGGGCATGGTTGAGGAAAAGAAGATTGGCGGCGAGGCAATGGTATTTGTCAAGGACTGCAAGAACCCCAAGAGCGTCACAATATTCGTGCGTGGCGGCAGCGAGCACGTTGTGAACGAGGTTGAGCGTGCAATCAAGGATGCAATAGGCGCGGTAAGCAGTGCGGTTGAGGAAGGGATGTACGTTATTGGCGGCGGCTGTGCGGAGATTATGCTTGCAGAGCACCTGCGTGCGTATGCACGCGAGATAGGCGGCCGCGAGCAGCTTGCAGTTGAGGCGTTTGCACGCGCGCTTGAGGTTATCCCGAAGACGCTTGCCGAAAGCGCAGGCATGGATGCGATTGACACGCTTGTATCGCTTAGGGCCAAGCAGTCCGAGAAGGGCAAGTATTACGGCGTTGACGTGCACAAGGGCAAGGTTGGCGATATGAAGTCCCTTGGCGTGATTGAGCCGCTCAAGGTAAAAAAGCAGGCAATCTCAAGCGCTGCCGAGGCGGCGCAGATGATATTGCGCATAGATGACGTGATAGCGAGCAAGGGCAAGCCGCGCGCCCCGCCAGGCGGTGAAGGCGCCGGCGGCATGGGCGGCATGGACATGTAGCGCACTAATTTTGCACTTTTTCAGTTTTTTTGGCATAATATATCAAGTATAGCACTATAAGAAGGAGCGAAATGCTCAGCGCAGGGCTGAATATGTAATACCCGAATTCCAGCGAGCTAACACCTACTATGTCAACGATTGCAAGTATGTTGAAAGCCACGTGCACAAGTGCGGCAACCATTGCGGCAATGAGCGCAAAAAACAGGTTTATATTCCCAAACCTTGCCTTTATCTTTCCGAGCACCGCACCGCCTATCGCCGTAAATGCGCCGTGCGCGATTGTGTTGTAGAGCGCGCGGAACATCAGCAGGTCAACTGAATGGGCGGGTATCTTTGTTATTATGTAAAACATGTTTTCGGTAAGCGCAAACCCCACGCCGATTGAGAACCCCACAAGTATGCCGTCAAGCGTCCCCCTGAACATCCTGTGGCCCGAGAATGCGACCACCCCAAGCATCTTAAGGAACTCTTCAATGAACGGCGCCAGCGTGAGAAGCACCAGCAGGCCGGTCTTTTGGTCAACGGCATTGCCAAGCCATGCGCCCAAAAGCGTGTTGAACAGGAATGCCGCAAGTGCGCACAGCGCACCGTAGCACAGAGAGCCTATGACAAACCTCAGCGGCTCGTGCAGTTTGCCCTCAAAGAACCATACCGCCACGGTGTTTACAATTGCAAACATGCCGATTACAGAGGCCGCAAACAGCAGCCATTCATATGCAAGCGATGCATTGCTTGTTGTGAAAAGCAACGAAACTATGAACAGCGTGCATATCCCGGTGGCGGCAATCCAGAACAGCGGGTGGATGAATATTGATGCAACCTCCCCCCTGATGGTGCGCTCAACCCGCGGGAATATGAGCTCCCTGAGTGAGAGCGCGCCCGGTGTGTGCAGCGCAACATACACCGCAAGCACTGCAACACCGGCCGTAAACAGCGCTGCATAGGTCGCCATGGCAATATAGTCCATTGCAATACACTTCGTGCAAAATCGTTTTAATACTTAGCAGCCCAATTCAGTTTATGGAGATTGCAAAGGTGTCCGATTGCGTCTGGCGAATTGAGCGGCACGGCGAGATGCGTGTCCCCGCCCACATATTTGCATCAGAAAAAATGCTTGCGAAAATGCGCGGGGACAGGACGCTCACACAGCTGTGCAACGTGGCTACATTGCCCGGCATTGTGCGCTCAGCATACGTTATGCCGGACGGCCACGAGGGGTACGGCTTCCCGATAGGCGGTGTGGCCGCATTCAGGGAGGAGGACGGCGTAATCTCGCCGGGCGGTGTGGGCTATGACATCAACTGCGGCGTACGGCTGCTGAAGACCAATCTTATGTACAAGGAGGCGGCACCGAAGCTCAAGGAACTTGTAAATTCAATATTCCAGAATTGCCCGTCGGGTGTTGGCAGTGAAGGCAAGCTTAAGCTTGACAAGGGGCAGCTCAATGATGCGCTTGCGGAAGGCGTAAAATGGGCGGTGCGCCAAGGATACGGCTGGGAGCGCGACATGCAGTTTATTGAAGAGGAAGGCTGCATGCCGGATGCAGACCCTTCAAAAGTGAGTGATACCGCAATCAAGCGCGGCCGCCCCCAGCTTGGGACGGTCGGCTCCGGCAACCATTTCGCTGAGATACAGGAGGTTTCTGAGATATTTGATGAGGGCATAGCCAAGCGGTTTGGGCTGTTTACCGGCCAGCTCGTTATAATGCTGCACACCGGCTCGCGCGGGCTGGGGCATCAGGTCGCCTCTGATTACATACGCACATTCACAGAATACGCATCCCGCCATGATATACGGCTCGCTGACCGCGAGCTTGTGTACGCCCCAGTAAATTCAAATGAGGGCCGTGCGTACATAAGCGCAATGAACTGCGCGGTCAATTATGCATTCGTTAACAGGCAGATGCTTACGCACTGGGTGCGTGAGGCGGTGGGTATAGTGTTCAGGCAGGACCCCGAGGACCTGGGCCTTGAGGTCCTTTATGATGTGTGCCACAACATAGCCAAGCGCGAGAAGCACGTGCTTGATGACGGCTCAAAGGGCTATGTATGGGTGCACAGGAAAGGTGCCACGCGCGCAATGCCCGCAGGCCGTGAGGAGGTGCCGCCTGCATACCGCGACGTTGGCCAGCCGGTTTTAATCCCGGGCAGCATGGGCACGGCAAGCTATGTGCTTGTGGGCACACCCGAGTCCTCAGAGTCGTTCCATTCTGTATGCCACGGTGCGGGCCGCACAATGAGCAGGCATGAGGCAATACGCGATTATCCTGCGGCAAAGGTGCGTGCCGAGCTTGAGGGCAAGGGCATCTACGTGCGCGTGGCCGAGAAGGAGGTCATATCCGAGGAGGCACCCGAGGCATACAAGGATATTGATGAAGTGATAGAGAGCGTGCGCGGCGCGCGCCTTGCAAACCCGGTTGTGAAAATGGTGCCGCACGGTGTTGTGAAAGGGTAGCGGCGGTTAACGGGCAGGTTTGATATTATGGATGTGCCGATGAGGTTCCCAGACGACATGAAAGGCCTTAAACGGATGGCTGCGGTGGTGCTGCCAAAGGATTTTGGTGCAATTGTCGCTTACACGGGAATAGGCAGGAATACTGTGGCAGCGGAAGGCGGCTCTGGCTCCGGCTTTATGACAATCCAGCTGGCGCGCATATGCAAGAAGGTTTATTCGTTTGAGAGCCGCGAGGAACATTACAGGGTAGCCAAGGAGAACATTGACAAATTGGGCCTGAAAAACGTGGTCATTGCAAACAAGCCTATGGAAGGGATGTCGCAAAAGAACCTTGATTTCATATTCCTTGATTACAAGGACTCTCATGTGCACATACCTGTTATGCATGAAAAGCTCAAGGAAGGCGGCTGGCTTGTCGGGTATTGCCCGAACATTGAGCAGGCAAAGCAGTTTCATCTTGAGTGCCAAAAGCTTTTTCGTGACGTGTTCACGATAACCACGCACGACGTCAATTACGCAATACGCGATTTTGGGTGCCGGCCGGACAATTTTGCCCTTGTCCACACGGCATTCCTTATTTTTGCGAAAAAATAGCGGACTTACCGTGCATAAATTTGTATCTCGTCGCCGTCCATCAATTTGTGGCTGAGGCCGACCCGCTGGCCCTTGAACTTTGCGCTCGGCCCGCTTATCAGTGCATACTTGAAGTTTTTCCTTAAATCCCTGTGTATTGCATTGCAAACATCCTCAACAGTTGAGCCGCTCCTTATTATAAGCGGCTCCTCATAATCCGTGCCCTCAAACCGCGAGCGCGTGTACACACGTATCAGCTCAAGCCGCTGGTAAAGCATTTCATTGAACTCGTCAATGCCAATGCCTTTTTCTGCGGACATCCCAAGGAACGGCCCAATCTTGTGCCTCAGCTCCTCAAGGTATTTCTTGTTGACCAGGTCAACTTTGTTCACGACAAGAAGCGAGTTGCAGTATATCCTGTTGCCCACAACCACATCTATCAGCTCGTCCTGCCCGATGCTTTCGCGTATTGTGACATCGGCGTTGTGTATCCCATACACTGAAAGTATATTCGCAACCATCCTGTCATCAAGCTGGGGTGTGGGCACAGTCCTGTTTATACGGAGCCCGCCGCTTTCCTTTCCCACTATGACCACATCGGGTGCGTGCCTGTCAAGCCGTATGCCCACCTCATAAAGCTCCTGCTTCAGGCCCTCAACATCGGGATTGAACACATCCACAAAAAGCACAATCAGGTCAGCACTTCTTGCAACTGCAAGGACTTCCTTGCCCCTGCCTGCACCGCGTGCCGCACCCCGTATGATGCCCGGAAGGTCAAGCAGCTGTATCTTTGCGCCTTTGTATTCTATAAGGCCGGGCACCACGTCAAGCGTTGTGAATGCGTAGGCGGCCGATTTTGACTTGGCCTTCGTGACCTTTGTGAGCAGCGTTGACTTGCCGGTTGAGGGGTAGCCGATGAGCACAGCGCGCGCATCGCCGCTTTTGCGGACGTCAAACCCCCCGCCACCGCCGCCTTTTTTTGAGCCGGCTATGAGCTGCGCGCGCAGCTTGGCAATCTTTGCCTTGAGCAGGCCTATATGATACTCCGTGGCCTTGTTGTACTGGGTATTCCGTATCTCCTCCTCAAGCTCGGCTATCTTTTCCTGTATCCCCATCGGGCATTAATATTGTGCGCAAACTTTTAAGCGTGCCCCCAACGTCGTGGCTCTCCCCCTGCCAATTCATAAGCTTTATAATATTTACCCTGCCTAAATCCTCAATCCGCTAAAACCACCGTGCGGCCAGCCGCAATGCGTGGGAGGATGATTGCATGATAGACAACAAATCCTTAAAGAAGGCACTTGAGCAGGTGCTGGCGCAGAAGGGCTCACGGAAGTTTGAGCAGAGCGTTGAGCTCGCAATAAATTTCCGCGGGATTGACTTTAACAAGCCAGAAAACCGGCTGAACCTTGAGATACCGCTCCCGAAAGGCAAGGGAAGGGAATCCAAGATTGCAGTGTTTGCGGACGGCCAGCTCGCAAGCGAGGCCAAGACTGCAGGGGCAGATATGGTGCTTGCAGGCGACATGATTGAGAAGCTTGCAAAGGACAAGCCAACGCTTAAGAAGTATGTTTCTGAATATACGTTCCTTGCAGAGCCGAAGCTTATGGTTGTTGTGGGTAAGCATCTTGGCCAGGTGCTCGGCGCGCGCGGCAAGATGCCTAAACCGCTTATGGGCAAGAACCTGCAGGAGCTTATGGAAAGGACGAGGAGGACCGTCTCAGTAAAGTCAAAGGGCAAGTACATGCCGGTGGTGCACGTTGCAGTGGGCACCGAGAAGATGTCCCCCGAGGACCTCCTTGAGAATGTTGTTGCAGTCATTGAAGCAGTAAAGGCAAAAGTGGGTGAAGCCAACATAAAGAACGTATACCTCAAGCTGACGATGGGCACACCCGTTAAGGTGAGTTGATTGTTATGGTTAAGAAAAGTGCAAACCGCTTGAAAAAGGAGAAGGAAGTGCATGAGCTCTCCAAGGAGCTCAAGAAATACCCTGTAGTTGCACTGTTCAGCCTGACGGCACTGCCAGCAAGGTACCTGCAGAGGGCCAAGAACAGGCTCAGGGGCAAGGCGGAGTTTAGGGTGTGCAAGTCGGCAGTTGTTGAGCGCGCGCTCAAGGCTGCAGGACTGCCTGAGAGTTTTGTGACTTCCGGCAACGGCCCGTGCGGTGTTATAATGACCTCGCTTGGTCCGTTTGAGCTATTCAAGGAGCTCAAGCGCAGCCGAGGCCAGGCATACGCAAAGCCGGGCCAGATTGCACCCGCGGACATTACAATCCCTGCAGGTGAGACGCCGTTCCCGGCGGGCCCCGTGCTTTCCGAGTTCAAGCAGGCGGGGCTTGACGTAAAGATAGTGGGCGGCAAGATACACATATCAAAGGACAAGGTAATGGTCAAGAAGGGCGAGCCCATATCGGACAGCGCTGCAAAAATCCTGCAGAAGCTTGACATAAAGCCGTTTGATATAGGCGTTGAGCTCAGGACAGCGTTCCGTGATGGGACCATATACATGCGTGATGTGCTGGATGTTGATGAGCAGGAGTATCTAAGGAACGTGCTCTCCTGCTTCCTTAACGCGCGCGGCCTGTCAGTTGAGGTTGCATACCCGACCAAGGACAATGCCGCGCTGCTCATAACCAAGGCGCACAGGAACGCCCGCGCGCTTGCAGTAAGCGAGGGCATCCTTGAGAAGGAGGTTGTGGGCGTCATATTAGCAAAGGCACAGGCACACGCCGGTGCACTTTCTAAGCTCGTGCCCGCCGGTTAGGCGGCACGTGCCCGGTGTGCAAGCCGCCGTTATGTGGATGGCGGGGCACGCGTTTGTCTGGCGCGTGCCGGCAAGCACACCCCCGTGCCCGGGCAGGGCGATTGATGTTGTATGGAGGTAGATGGGATGGAATACGTATATGCAGCACTTCTGCTACACAGCGCGAAGAAGGACATAAACAAGGAGAACGTCTCCAGCGTGCTCAAGGCCGCAGGCGTTGAGGTTAACGCAGCAAAGGTTGAGGCGCTTGTCTCTGCACTTGACGGCGTGAACATTGAGGAGGCACTCAAGAGCGCATCTGCGGCGATGGTTGCAGCTCCGGTAGCAGCCGCGCCTGCAGCAGGCGGTGCCGCCAAGGAAGAGAAGAAGGAAGAGAAGGAGGAGAAGAAGGAAGAGGAGGCTGCAGCAGGCCTGGCGAACCTCTTCGGTTAGCCTTTTTTGGGGCGCCCAAGAAAGCTAGCAAAGGAGCCTGAAACTGCCCGGCTTTCTTTGGGTCAAGCTTTTGCCCTTGGCAAGAGATGCGCCATTTGCTTTGCAAATGCGCGTGCCTGAGAAATCCGGCAAAGGGCACTGGCTTTCTTTTTTTGGCCACGGCTTTGCTGGAGCGCTTGCTTGCACGTATGGGCATTTGTTGTTTCCTTTGCATACCCTCATACAATTTAGCCACAGGTTTTGCATATGGCGCGGGAATACAGGTTTCTCAATCACAGGTCTGACTTGTTCATACAGGGTAGGGGTGGTACGCCTGCCGAGGCAATTGAAGCAGTGGCGTACGGGCTTTTTGCATCCATAGGCAGCGAGCACTCCGAAAAGGACTGCATAACCCTGCAGTTTGAGGAGAGCGGCACTGATTTTCAGGACCTTGTGGTGAACATATTCACGCGGATACTTGCCGAGATGGACATAAATTCAAGAATTGGCACAGCGCTGCAGGTGGTCTCGCTTGAGGGCAACAAGGCCCGGCTCAAGCTGCGCCTGTGCAAGGGCAGGGCAAAAATGCACGTCAAGGCGGTTACGCACCACGAGTTCAGGATTGTTGAGGAAGGCGGCAAGCACAAGCTCAGCGTGCTTTTTGACATCTGAGTTTAGGAATTAGTTTTAATAGGTTGCATTCCCTAACCATACCCATGGAACTCACGAAGGCAGGCAATTTTTCAGAATGGTACTCAAAGATGATGCTGGAAGCCGGCATAGTGGACATCAGGTATCCTGTAAAGGGAATGCCTGTGTATATGGGCTGGGGATTCAGGGCTATGGATTACATTTTCAGGCTTCTTGAGGAGATGCTTGACCGCACAGGCCACGATAAGCTGCTGTTTCCAGTGGCAATACCTGAGAGCATATTCAACAAGGAAGCCGAGCACATAAAGGGCTTTGCTGATGAAGTGCTCTGGGTGACACATGGCGGGCTTAGCCCGCTGGAGGACCGGCTCGTGCTCAGGCCAACTTCCGAGACGGCAATGTATCCCATGTTCTCGCTATGGGTGCGCTCGCACAGCGACCTTCCGATTAAAATATACCAAACAACCACTGTTTACAGGCATGAGACCAAGGCAACCCGCCCTCTTATGCGCGGGCGCGAGGTCTACTGGAACGAGGCGCACACCGCGCACGCCACTTACGAAGAGGCGGCTGCACAGGTTGAGCAGGGAATAAACATATACGCGGACCTGTACGCAAAGCTGTGCATCCCCTTTGTCGTATGCAAGCGGCCGGATCACGATAAGTTTCCGGGTGCGGATTACACATACGCGCTTGACACGATAATGCCGGACGGGAAAACCTTGCAGATTGGCACTGCACACAACCTCGGCACAAACTTCGCCAAGCCGTACGAAGTTAAATATTCCGATGCCGCGGGCGAAATGCGGTATGCCGCGCAGACCTCCTATGGCATAAGCATGCGTGCACTTGCAGCAGTCATCTCAATACACGGTGATTCAAAAGGGCTGAAACTGCCGTTTGACATTGCCCCCGTGCAGATAGTGTTCGTGCCGATATATTCAAAGGGCAGCAACAAGGAAGTTGATGCCCAGCTAAGGCCCGTTTATGAGCAGCTTTCAAGGAAGTTCAGGTGCGTATATGACGATTCTGACAGGCGACCGGGCGACAAGTTCTACCGCTGGGAGCTTAAGGGCGTGCCCATACGGATAGAGGCGGGCGTGCGCGACCTTTCAGAGGGCAAAGTTACAGTGGTGGACCGCAATGGCACAAAGCGCCAGGTTGAGATTAAAGGCCTTGAAGGCTCGCTTGTTAAGGCAGTTGAGGCGTACCACGATAAGCTGCGTGAGGATGCGCAGGCGTTCTTCAATTCCCGCATATTTGAAGTCAAATCACTCCCCGAGCTTCTTGAGCAGGTTGATGAAAAGCGCGGCATAATCAGGACAGGATGGTGCGGCTCGCTTGAGTGCGCCGACAAGCTTAAATCGCAGACAATATCAATACTCGGGAAGGAGCGCGGCGTTGAGCGGGAAAGGAATTGCGTAGTGTGCGGCCGCAAGGGGTGGGAAGTGCTCCTTGCAAAGACATACTAATTCCCTTTATATTTATTGGCGGTGAGTATTGGGCATGAGCCTTGACCTGCGTGTTGTATCAATCGGCCTTGCAATCGCAGTAATATGGTCAATATACCTCATTTTGCTTAAGCTCTCGGTCACGTTTGTTGCAGATATGCGCTCGCTTGCATTCTTCCTTGGGCTCGGAGCGTTCCTTGTATTCGTATTTTATGCGCTTTACAACTCGCAGCACATTGAGCTCAGGATAAGCGGCCCGTCGGTGATAGCATTGCTCGCCGGTGTGTTTTGGGCGGTAGGCCTTCTAATCCTCTACACCTCAATAAGCCACGGCATTGAGATTTCGCGGCTTTCACCGCTAATCGGGCTCAGCATACTGTTCGTCTCAATAATGGGCATATTCCTGCTCAACGAGGCGCCGGTTGAGTGGTTCCAGATTCTTATAGGCGCGGGCCTCGTAACTCTCGGGATCTACGTAATCCTTTAATTCTAATTTGAGAAAAAGAGCGCCCCCAAGGGGATTTTCAACAATGCACTCCTTGGTTGCAAGGGGTGCGGGGCCGTGCAAACAGAATGTTTGCAGGCCACATGCGCAAAGCGCATTCTGGCCCGCTGGGGCCCTGCTTTGAACCCCTCCCTCAGCCTTACAGCCATCTCATTCGGGGTTTGATGTCCGAAATGAGTGTCCGCAGGGCCGCATACTATCCAGGCTATACTATGGGGGCGCCTGTTGGGGAATTCAGTAAGCCAACCCTTAAAAGCGTTGTTTTTTTGGCCGTTTGGGCATTTTGGCCGGTGCCCTCGCAATTTGTGTGTAAATCGCATATGCGAACATGACATAGGCCAGATTATATACAGGGTCAATGAACCTTGCCACAGTATCATATGAGTTTTCCTTAACCGCCATAAGGTACATCACATCAAACACTGCAAACAGCAGCATTGAGCCAGCAATCGCGGTTATGCACTTTTCCTCTCCATCGCCCGTAATTATGTATAAAGAAAGCGCAAAGAGGAGTATGCTTGCCAGTGGGTGCACCACATTTGCCATAAAGCCAAGGTCACCTGTGATTGGGAGTGCCGTATCTACTGCTATTACAACATATGCTACCAGAAGCATCACAAGCGAGAGCACCTGGAAGATGCTTCTTCTTTTTTCAGCCATCTTTGAAATGGACCACAGGCCAACCGCAAGCGGTATGTACCCCCCAAGCCAGAACAGCTCCGCATACAACTCTTCTATGCCTGGCATAAATGCTGTAAGCCAGAAAAACACCTCACCAAGGAACCACAGCATAAGTGCAACGGCAAAGTAGAGGGTATGCTCTGCGGAATGCATTCTCCTTAGCAGGAGCAGGAGAATGAGGCAGATTAGTGAAAGTGCAGTGGGTGCAAGCGAGCTTACTGTTACATAAAATGCCTCATCTTCAACTGAGAAGCCCGCCCAAAGCGTAAATGCGAACACTGCAATTGCAATAACCCAAAGCGCACCCGCCCAGTCCATTGCCATAACCACACTTTGCGCCTAATGTATTTAAGCTTCAGGTGTGGAACATATCCTATGTACGCAATTGAATGCCTGTCACAGGGGAATATAATACTTCTGCAGACCGATACGATATGGGGAGTAAGCTGTGACGCTACTGACTGCAATGCAGTCAAGAAGGTGTACATTGCAAAGAAGAGGGATGAGAGCAGCCCCATGATAATACTCGTTTCAGGGCCCGAGATGCTCTCTAAATACGCGGAATGGAACCATAAGTATGATATTTCAAAGCTAATTGGTGTCTCATTGGTGCTCCCATACAAGGGCGGGCTTTGCTCGCTGCTAGTCAAGAAAGGGACTGTTTGTGTGCGGATACCGGATTCGCAGTTCCTGCGTGATTTTATATCCAAATTTGGCAGGCCAATAGTTTCAACAAGCGCAAACATCCACAAGCAGCCGTCACCAACATCAAGAAGTGATATCCCTGAAAGCATAGTGCAGGCAGCATGCGCAATCGTTGAAAACCCGGAAAACGATTCAAAGGACAGTACACCCTCAACCGTTGTTGACCTCTCGGGTAAGGAGCCGGGTATAGTACGTGAGGGCCGCAACTTAGACCGCGCAAAGCAGGTCCTTAAAATCTAATTTCGCTATATTACTAAAATACGAAAAAGAAAAATTTGTTTGAATTTAGCTGCACTTGCCTATCAAAGGCCTTGCACCTGTCTGCACTATCCCTGTGATGTCCTTTGTGTTATACGTTATGGTGAGGTCATACTCAAACATGTCACCGACGTTGTCACACTGGGATGCAGCTGGCAGTGCAAATGTAATAACCTTCTCCTCACCCCCCTTAACAGAGAGGTTTGCAGGAAGTGTAACTGCAGAACCGTCAACGGTTATACCGGTAATGGTAAGCTTCTCACTCCTCTGGTTGCGGATTGAAAGCGTCAGGTTCCCACTGGTGCTGTCTGACTTATACTCAATTATTGCAAACGGCTGTGCTCCATTCCAGTAGCTCCGGCTCTGCGACTCTCTGGTGTCACCGCTCACTCCCGGGAACCAGCCCAAGAGCGCGATTGCCACCAGGGCAACTATAAGGGCAACTGCGAGCAATACGAGATACTCGGTTGAGCCCTGTCCTCTGTGTGCAAATTTCATGCTTATTTCACCTCTGTATTACTGTTTTCATATTTCCGCATAATGTTTATAAACTTGCCATATGGAGAGGTCCAGCCGGCTAGGTGAGCACCGAAAGCACATATGCCACCACAAACCTGAACGCAACATACATAATGATTGATATTACGAGCACAATGGGATAGTACTTAAGCCCGTACAGGTATTTGCCCTCTCCGATTACCCCTATGAACAGACTTACAAGCAATGTTACAGTAATAAGCGTAAATGCAGCAACCACATCAATAAATTCAGGCGATATTGTAATCTCCTTCTGCAGTATTGCAATCGTGCGTATTTCAGTATCCTTAAACACGGATGCCTGCTCATTTTTCATCTCAATCATATTGGTAAGGAACTGCGAAGATATTGAGAGAAGCAAAGGTATAAGCAAAACAATAATGAAAACTATGAATGCCATATATGACTTTGTCTGGATCCGCATTTCCTTCTTCAGGTCAGACACCTTTCTCATCTCATCAGCGCTGACCTCAATCAGCTCGGCCATCTTGCCGCCTGCCTTTATCCCCTTCTCAAAGAACGTGATGGTCCTCCGCAGTGCATCTGAATCGATGCGCTGTGAAAGCTCAATAAGAGCGGCTGAAAGCGAGCCGCCCGCAGCTGCCTTTGAGGCAACAATGTCAACTTCTTCCTTAAGCGGGCCGAAGTGCGGCAGTGCTGCAAGCCTGAACGCATTAAAGGGGCTCATCCCTGCACGCAGGTTTGCAGACAGGATAAACAGGTAATCTGGGAGTACCGATTCAACCCTTTTTGTCCTGTCATCTATGATATAGTACAAGTTCATGTAGAATATGAACCCGGTAAGGGATGACGCAACCACAAACAGCAGCACTGAGTCAACGATGAGCTGTATTATTTCACTTTGCGTGGTTGTTTCCGGTGTGGTGTCTATGAAGTACTTGAAAAGCGCCCAGGGCGCAATGGCCATAGCAAGGCCCACGAGAAGCATTGCAAGAAGCCGCATCCCAAGCCATACATCAGGGTCTGTGCGTATGCCCGCAAACGTAAGCTTCTGGATAAGGATGCTTTTTGCATCCCCCGTTATTTTGCGGCCAAGTGTCTTGTATATGCGTGAGTCCATAAGTGCACCCTAGTACAGCGAAGGCCTCTCGCTCTTGATGAAGCCGATTATTGCCATCTGCACCAAAAGCGATACAATCACCACAACGAAGAATATTTCGTGGGTGATGTTTGCGCTCGTGAATGAGATGAGCAGCACCAGCAGAGTTATGCCTATTGAAGGCAGCACTGCTGCAAAGAACATGTAGAGCAGTATTGCAAAGTTGAGCTCGCTTGCATAGTTCTTGATTGCCTGCATCTGGTAATTCATGAGCGTGTCAAGCGCACTCCTCAGTGCGGCGCTCATGCTCGCGCCCGACTCAATCGCGACAAGCACCTGCCATATTGTCCTCTTCAGGTAATCGCTTTTTGTGTTGAGTATGACGCGCTCAAGCGCACGCTTTTCAGACTCGCCTGCACTGATGCTACGTACCGCAACGGCCAATTCCTTTGAAACGTTCCCGTAATCTGATTTTGCGATGTTTGAGAGTGCAACGTAAAACGGCATGCCTGATTTGACCTGTGCGAGCATATCCCTGAGGGCATAAATAAGCTCCTTATCGGTCTTTTCAGCGTGCTTTTTCGCTATTATTGACGGATAGGTCATATGAAGTATAAACGCGAATACGCTAAAGAAGAAAAAAGTTGCAAGTGACAGCAGGAGCCGCTGTTCCTCTGCAACACCTCTAATCCCAAGCACAACATATGTGATTATACCGAACAGGAGCCCCCATATTGCTGCGGATGCAAAGGCGGCGAACGAATATTCCTCAGGCTCAACCTCATATCCGATTGCCTTCAGGTCGTATGCGACCCCAGGCATTATGCTTAGGAGAAGCGAGCCTGCACCGCGAAACGGGCGGCCGATCTTGCTTGCGGCATCCCTTGAGAACAGCATTAATGGTATCCTCATAGGTCATCCCTCAAGCATCTTGCTCTTGGGCACTCCCTTCTTGGCTGAGTTGAGCACAAAATCAGGGTCGGTGTAATATATCTTCATCAGGCGGCCAACTTCGTTCAGCGTCTCAACTTTCTTGTCAAGCATGTATTTCAGCACTATTTTCTTGTCGGCAATATCCTCCTTTATCTCGGAGGGGGTCATGCCGGTGTTGAGGTTCATTTCCTGATAGTATTTTACCGGCTCCGCAATTAAGTCAAACTTATCCTGCTTTGGGCGCCACCTGTAGAGCACGTTGAGGTCCGGCTCGCCACCGGCACCCTCAACAACTTCGCTTATCTCCATAGTTTTCCTGAGGTTGAGCCGGCGGTCCCTGTGCTGCACCACTATGAGGTGCACTGCCTGCATTTCAGACTTTGGCACGGATATGGGGGGCTCAGTAATGCGCTTAAGGACCTGGAAGCCGGTATCCGCGTGCAGCGTGGAGTATACCGAGTGGCCCGTGTGCATCGCCTCAAACAGCACCTCTGCCTCCCTGCTCCTCCTGATTTCACCCACTATGATGCGGTCCGGCCGCATCCTAAGCGAGGACACCATAAGGTCCAGCATGCTAACTTCCCCAAGGCCCTCTGGGTTTGCAACCCGTGTTACCGTAGGTATCCAGTTCCACATATACTGCGGGAGCATGATTTCACGCGTATCCTCAATGCTGATTATCCTGTGGTACGGCTGTATGAATGCCGCCAGCGAGTTCAGCGTGGTTGTCTTACCGCTTGCTGTGCCCCCCGCGATTATTATGTTCATCTCATACTGCATCGCCTGCCACAGCATTGCAGCCATGTCAATGCTCATTGTGTTCATCTCAGGCGAGATGAAGTTAGTTATCGTCCACGGGTTTCTTGCAAACTTACGGATAGTTATCGTATTTCCGCGCGTTGATATCGGGAAAAGTGTAGCATTGACACGATCACCGCTGATAAGGTGCGCATCAAGTATTGGGTTTAAGGTTGTTATGTTCCTGCCAATCTTTCTGCCGATGAATGAGGAGTAGTCAGCAATGGCTTCCTCGCTTTTTACGTAAACATTGGTTTCAAGCCAGCCGTACTTCCTGTGGTAAACACCGATGGGGATAGATGCGGCATTGATTATTACTTCCTCAAGCCAGTCATCGGCGATCAGCATCTCAATATCGCCGAGCCCGTTCATTTCATGAAGGATGATCCCGCCGATGAGCGTTTTCTCGCTTTCAGGCAAGCCATATCTGTTAAGCATCTCAAGTATATTCTTATGGAACATCCTTTTGATTGCCTCAGCCTTGTCAACATCTGTGACAAGCTCAAGCTCAATGGGCACTTCCTTTATGACCTCCTCCTTAAGCTCATCAACAAACATCCTCGTATAAGGGCTCAGCGTTGGCATCTCAATATAGTATCCGCTTGACCGGTCCTCCTGCGATTCGTAAATTGTAATTTCTGCAGGGACCCCATCAGCGTTCAGGCTGTATTTATCCCTTACTTTTGTGATTTTTGGCTTTGGCCGGACAATCTCAGGGGCAGCTTCCTTTACAAAGTTTATCATAATGCTTTCCAATGGATTCACTGGGAAGTCAACGCGCGCAATGCCCCTTTTCTCAAGTATTACCCCGAGCCGTTCAATTGCAAATTCGCTCCACTTAAGCTCCACTGCGGCCTGCTTGACGCTTACGCGCCTGCTCTTCATAAGAAGGTCCATAAACCGGTCTACAATTGTCTTCATAAGGGCCGCCTCTTCCCCTTGGGGGATATGCTATTTATCCCATTCGGCAAATAGTTTTATAACCTTTGGGGGGGATTAGTCAGTTATGAAGATGGTTGGCAGCATTAAGCGGAATCTTAGGGGTAAGGTGGAAGAGCATAAACCAAAAATTGCACGGCCAACACAGATACCACGGGTGCCAACTGGGATACCCGGCCTTGATGAGTTGATTGAGGGCGGCTTTGAAAGGGGCAGTGTTGTGGTTGTAATGGGAGGTCCTGGCTCGGGCAAGACCATAATGGGCGTCCAGTTCCTTTACAACGGCATAGTAAAGTATAACGAGCCCGGCCTACTCATAAACCTTGAGCATGACAGTGAGCGGTTCAGGAGCCATATGCTCCGGCTTGGCATGGATGTTGAGAAGCTTGAGAAGGAGAAGAAGCTTGTTGTTCTTACATACAGCCCGAATGAGATTCGCGAGATTATACGCGGTGGCGGCGGGATAATAAAGGATGCAATTGATCAGATAGGTGCCAAGCGTGTGGTGCTTGACCCGCTATCCGCTATGATTATGTTTTACGAGAAGAAAAGCGATATGCGTGCAGGCGTTGTAAGCCTTTTTGCATCACTGCGCTCATGGGATATGACCACGCTTGCGCTTGTTGAGTTCCACTCCTCCGGAATATCAATGGAGGCAGTGCACCCGACGATCGCATTCCTTGCGGACGGTGTCATAAACCTCAACATGTCGTACGAGTCGGGCCAGAAGGATAATGCGCTTGAGATTGTCAAGATGCGGGGGACTGAGCATTACAGGGGCAAGGTCCCCTACCAGCTTACCAACAATGGGATTGTTGTTGGGCCCGCTCCCAAAAAGTGATGTCTATGCACAGCCTGTCAACTAAAGGTGCGCGCGCGCAGAGCAGTGTTGAAATTTTGATGCTCTTGGCAGCAGTTTTATTTGTCATTTTAGTGGGCATATTCCTCTCAAACGAGCAGATGACTACAGTTTCTAAAACCAAGGAAATGAATGAGGCAAGGATTTTTGTTGATAAGCTGGCTAGCGCAGCCGAGGAGGTTTATTATCAGGGGAAGGGTGCACGCAAAAAAGTTGTGGTGGATGTTCCAACCAGCATTGATCCTTCGTCTACAAAAATAGTCAACAATACGATTTTGCTTAAAGCAGGTGATTCTTACTTGACTGCGTCACCGGCAGTACCTATCAGGGGCATGCTCCCACTTATCCCAGGCAAGCAAGAAGTATGGGTAACCTCATATGGGGATTATGTACGTATAGGGCCTCCCTTCATTAATGTGATTTACGATCCTCTCGCATATGTCCTGTATGAGCGCAATTCTAGGACAAGCACAATATACATAGAAAACGTCCATACGAGTGATGTGAATGTATCCTTATGGTTTGAATGGCCATATGACAGCACCATCCCGCTGTCAGTTTCACCTAGCTTTAAGAGCCTTTCCGTTTCAGAGCAGGAGGATTTTGTAATAACGGTTGAGGCGACTACTGGCTCTGCTGGTATATATGATGGTCTTCTTGCAATAAATTCTACGGATGGAAACGTTATTGACACGGTTTACCTCCCGATTACTGTGTATGTTTTTTCTGAGGCCGGAAACCAGACATTACCTGTGTTCTATGCCAACCCAAACAGCTGGTCACAAACAACCTATGGGGGTGCAACGATAAGCAAGTACATACATTTCTGCACGCTGAATCTATCGGTTAACCGTGTTGAGTTTAGTAAAAGTGGGACGGCAGGTGGCTGGGTTTGGAATACTGGCGCGGTAGGTCCGATACCCCCAAACAGCTGTGTTCCAAAGCAGTTCTCAATAACCGTGCCTGCCGGGCAACCAAGCGGCACGTATACAGGGGCAATAACTGCAATTGCAGATGGCACATACACTGCAACAGTTTCGCTTTCAATTACTGTAATGCCCCTGAATGATACTTTGGGCCCATTATCGAGTATTATCTCGATAAGAGCAAACACATCAAATCCAGTATGGGTTATACATGCTTATCAAGATGATGTTATAATCCGTGGCAGATGCGATGATACATCTCGTGGCAATTCAAAAATACTTGTTGGTGAGATGACAACAAACTATTCACAATGTTTCTGGACTGAAATGAAAGCTGAAGATGGTGAGTATAACTCCCCCTATGAGATTGTTACTGGAAACTTGGGCATGTTCGGCATAGGTGAATATTTTGCGATGGTGAGATGCCAGGATGAATTTGGCAATATAGGTCCAGTAACTTCAGAATGGTTTGGGGTGCTCCCACCAGACTATTCTCCCCCATCAATAACGTCTTTTTGGCTTGAGCCCAGTAATACACCAGGGATGTCCCAACTTATAACAGTCCATTCAGGAGCTAATGATTGGGGTCTTGGCGATTCAGTAATAATATGGTGCAATGTGCAAATAGATTCAAATGGGACAAATCTTAGCATGAGTGCTGAGGATGGTGCCTTTGATGAACCTCAGGAAGAGGTATATAGAAATATAGGCTATCTCTATGCCGGCTCACACAATGCAACAATATTCTGTGCGGATTACTATAACAATATAGGTTCAAGGACGTATACATTCTCGGTAGTGGATGATGTGGGGCCACTCGCACTGAAACCCTCCGTTTCTCCATCAAATCCAACCCCAGTTACGCCAGTAATAGCATCTGCAATTGGTGATGACACTTCTCGTGGAGATTCGGTAATAAACCTCTGCAGGGCACGGGTAGATGGGGGGCCCTGGAGAAACATGATTGCTGCAGATGGGAGCTATGACTCACCTGTAGAGGAGGTTACTAGGAATATGGGTACCTATGCACGCGGGCTTCATACCCTTGAGGTGCAGTGCAGGCAAACCGTGGGCAACATATGGGGGCCCATAAACCAAACAACATTCCAAGTAGTGTGATCTGAATGAATGGGCAAGCTAGCTTGGAGTTTATGGTGGTTTTGGTAGCCTATATGTTCATTCTCCTTACATATTTCTTAGCATATCAGGGTATCTCAGATTCAACAATGGACCGTATGGCTTACCTATACGCCCAAACTTCAGCAGATATGTTGGCCGCGGCTATAAATGGGGTGGCGGCACAGGATGCGTCAAACTGTACGGCAAACTTATCACTGTTGCGTGGAGGAATAACTTATTCGCTTGAAGGAAGAACCCTCCGGGCTGAGTTTGGGAGTGCAGTTGCATATTCGCAATTGCTTACAGATGATGTTAAGCTACTATTCAATGGTACTTCGGTTAGGCTTCGTAAGGCAGGCGGTATTGTTTATGTTGAGGATTTGTGAGATTTGGCACTTTGGTGAGGGTAGAGGCCAGCTCTTCACTTTTGATTCAATAGTTGCTTCATTGGTTGCAATTTCTTTGATAGCCCTAGCTATATCTACTTATTCTAATTTGGCGCTTGAAGACATACAATCATTTGAGTATGTCGAGCTTTCAAAGGAGGCTCAACATGTTGCTGACATTTTGCTTTATTCGCCTCCCTCCCCGTATAATTGGTCATCTGGAAATCTGTCAGATGCCTTAGTGCCATCAATTACGACAAGTGATTGTGTTGTTGAGTGGCGGAGGGCAGTAGCACTTTCTAGAGCTGATTATAATACCCTTCGCGAAACACTTGGAGTAAAGGACAATTTATACTTGAAACTCATTGCCTTTAATTCTTCGCAAACTTACCTTGAAGCGGGCCTCTCGCCGCCCTCAAATGCGACTTTATACAGGCTTGAGCGCCCAGTGCTGCTTAATGGCTCAATAAGCCGCATACAAATAATTATTTGGAGGTAAGGTGTTATGCGGCGTGGTATTGTTTTTATGCTTGACAGCTTTATAGCGCTTGTAATGATTTCGTATATAGCAATTCTTTTTGATATTTCATTTTTTGTCAGCGATATATACCGCGACTACAATCTGTACGCCTATTCAAATGACCTCTTGACAGTTCTTGATAAGGGGGGGTATCTGCATAGGCTTGCAGGCAATGATGTTATAAGCATTATGCATATTTTGCAGTATTCCCCTGAGCAATACTGCTTTTACTTGCGTATAGAGGATTCACAAGGCAAACGCGTTTCAGCGGTGCATAAGCCCGCTTGCAAGGCACCTCTGCGTAACATAGAAGTGTATTCGCGCAGGGCCTTTGTATATAACGGCGAGCCATATATGGCTGAATTAGGTGGTTGGTATAGGCAGCGTGGTGAGGAGTAGCGGTGGGATGAGGCGCGGGATCTTTTTGGCTATTATTTCTGTAGCGCTTGTATCGATATTACTTTTTTACTACTATGGAGCAGTAGAGGTGTATTCTTTTACAGAAAGAATCCCTTCCCAGCATTCGCATTCCTTGAGCATGAGCAGCCAATATGATGATGTTGGGACAGACCTCTGTGACCTGTACGGCATCACATACTCATTATCCTCAACAAATGAAACAATCTCACGTTCTTTTACGTTCGCACCTATTAAAAACTTGGTTGCATCTTCAAGCAAATATGTTTTATTCCTAAGAGGATATTCAAATATTACACAGCGCAACATAAGCACCACATTCATGAATTCTACTCTTAATATTGTTTGCGGGGACGAAGGCCTCACGATATATAAAAATTATACATTAAATGATACACAAATTTACCTGAGTTCGCAATCGTTAGTTAATTTATCCATATCCCTCTCAGTAAATGAGTCTCTCTCATCCTTTGAGCCATGGGCGAATACAGGCAGCATGCCAGTAAGGTTGCGGGTTATAAGTAACGGCTCAGAATCTATAAATGCGATGTATTACCTTTCAAAGACAACTCTCAATCGTTATACACTCAATTATAGTGGAAAGCTTGTTTACATTGACTTTGGGGATATAGGTAAAGGGGCTGGTATTTCAGGCCTACGCATATTAGGAAATAGCACATCCAATTTTTTGGAAGTCCAATTGCACCAAAACCATTCTTTCTCTGTAGGAAAGCCGTGCTATTTCTCAAATTCATCGATAAATGTAAGCACTTATCCAATTTCCATAAGTGGGCAAGTTCAAGTCCCCACATATCGCTAATATTTATCCTTGAACCCGATGCCCGTTACCACAATAACTGTTTTGCCGGCCATTTTTAGCTTTGGCAGGGCTGCGTACGCCGCCGCAGATGAAATCTCCGGATATATGCCCTTTTGCGACAATTCCCTTTTGGCGCGTATCATCTCGCGGTCGCTTACTGCAATCGCCATCCCATTGCTTTCTCGCAGGGCGCGCAATATGCCCGCACCCTCAACGGGCAGGTCGCAGTTGATTGCACCTGCAATCGTTTTCGGCCGCTTTACCGGCAGCAGCCGCGCTCTCTTGTGCACGTATGCATCAACCACAGATGCGCACCCGCCCGCCTGCACTGCAATGAGACGCGGAATTTTCCTTGCGATGCCTAGCTCGCCCATTTCTTTGAACGCTTTGTATGTAGCATAAAACAGCGTGCCGTTGCCAACGGGGATTACAATATTGTCCGGCACCTCATAGCCCATCTGGTCGGCAATTTCATAAGCAACCGTTTTCTGCCCCTCAAGCCGGTAGGGATAATCTCCCGTCAGGTATGCACCTGCCTTTTTTGCGTATTTGGCACACTCTTCCATCACGCGCGTATACGTCCCGCGCACAACCCTGATCTCGGCACCGTAATACTCCATCTGCTTGAGCTTGATTTTCTCAGCGAACGGCGGCACGAATATCGTCGCTTTAATGCCGCCGTGCGCTGCATATGCGGCAACACTTGCACCCATATTGCCGGTTGATGCGCAAGCAACATGCGTTCTCCCAAGCTCAATCGCCTTGCTTATCTCAACCGATGAGCCACGGTCCTTGAACGAGCCGGTCGGGTTTACCCCCTCAAATTTTGCATACAGCCCTTCGCTTATTTTTATTAGTGGAGTGCCTCCCTCACCCATCGTTACTGCATTGTGCGGCTCCTTAAGCGGCAGTGCAAAGTGGTATTTCATATGCTTGGGACACATAAACCTGAACTGCTCTGAAATGAAGTTGGCCTTAACTTTTGCATAGTCGTATGTCACTTCAAGAGCGCCGCCGCAGGCAGGGCACCTGTAGAGTATTTCAGGTGTGCGGTATGCTTTGGAGCATTCCATACACTTGTAGCCGGTCTCAAACATGACAAAAGCTCTCAGCCAACCCTTATAATTTTTGGCTGCAAGTTATTGACTTATGAAGCAGATGATATCCTCGTTTTCGTACCAGCTGCGCGAGGGCTGGCGCTTGGGCGCCGCTGCACGCGCACCTTCAGTTTCCGCCCGCAAGCTCAACATAATAGGGATGGGCGGAAGTGCACTGCCCGGCGATTTCCTGAGAAGCTGTCTTGATGATGTTGAGGTCACGGTGCACAGGGATTACGGATACAGGGCGGCGTTTGATGACGGGCTTAACGTATGCATCTCATACTCTGGCAATACCGAGGAAACAGTGCAGGCATTTACTGAAATCTGCGATAAGGGCAGGCCGTGCGTTGCAATGTCATGCGGCGGCAGGCTTATGGATATTGCAAAAGAGCGCTCAATCCCCTATGTGCAGCTGCCTGAAGGCCTAGTCCCCCGCCTTGCACTGCCACTAATGTCGGCGGCACTCATGGGCGTGTGCCACCGTGCAGGGATGCTCCCGTNACAGGAGGCCGAGGTTGAGCGTGCAGCCGCCTCGCTTGACCCTGCCGAAACATCATCAACGGGCCTGCGCGTTGCACTTTCACTGCAGGACCGGATACCGCTGTTTTATGCGAGCGCGCGCAACGAGATAGTCGCAAAGGTTGGCAAGATTGCTGTTAACGAGAATGCAAAAACACAGGCATTCTACAACGTGATCCCGGAATTGAACCACAACGAGATGAACGGGTTTGACATAATCAACGGCAGGTTTGTAGCCCTGTTTTACTATGATCCTGAGGACCATCCGCAAAACATAAAGCGCATGCGCCTCACACAGCAGCTGCTTGACGACCGTGCAATAAGGACGGTAACCGTTGAGATGACGGGTGAAAACCGCCTTGCCAAGCTTATGAGCACGTTGCAGGCACAGTTCTGGGCGTCGTACCACCTCGCAAACTATTACGGTGTTGACCCAGTCAGCGTTCCAGTGGTTGAGCAGTTCAAAAAACAGCTCTGAGATATACAGCTATAGCACTGCAGAGACCATCAGTATCCCTATGAATTTTGATATAAATACCAGGGATACGAACCACACAGAGTCAAGCCGCCTCAGCCCTAATATCACTGCAGCCATCTCATCTGGGAAGGGGGAGATTAGCGTCAGCCCACCGATTATTGTATATGCGGCTTTTGCAAGTGCGCTTTTTGGCCGTGGCACCCTGAGCCTGTGCCCCTCACTAACCTTAATTGTGCCGTTCATGCCCTTTACAAGTGAAAATATCAGGTAATCGCTTATTATTGCGCCTGATGCGCCAAGCGCGGCAAGGTGCAGCGGGTCCATTGTGTTGGACATAACTCCGAATATGGCGAGCGCGAGCGGTGTTGTAAGGCCATAGCTGTAGAATATGCCGTTTATAAATGCGCCAATATACCCAAGCTCGCCGATCACGCCAACCCACCAGCCGATCATTCCGCTCATATACAAAAACAGCGTGAGAAGAAGTATGCCCAGATACATGGCCGGCTTGCTTATGCCGCTCAGCAGTGGCTTTCTCATCGTATACACCGCTTAAAGTGTTTTCTCGTAAATAATCTCGTATTCCGGCCCGGCGGGCGTGAGTGTGCTTTTGTAAATCCGCACAGCACGCACAACTTCCGTGCGGTTTATGCTGTTAAGCGCGTTTACAAGCACAGATGCATCCGCAGGCATATCCTTGGCACGTGCAACGGTAAGATGCCCCTTGAACTTGCGCTCATCACCTATGCCCTGCGTGAACTTGCCTATGCATGCAGCAATTTTCTCAAGCTCCGGAGAATTGCAGTTAACGTACACCACGCGTGCGCGCCCCACATTGTTGAATGCGCCGCCACCCTGCAATTGCACCTGTATGGGCCCGCCAACTGCACACCCATCCACGGCAAGCTTGCAAATTTCCAGTTCCTGTTCGCCGATTTCGCCCAGGAATTTCAGGGTTATATGCATGTTTTTTGCTGCCACAGGCCTGAACTCAGGGGGCATTGCCCTTGCAACGGTGCGCGCAATCTTGGCTCTTGCATCCTCACTTATGTCAACTGCAATGAAGCATCTCACAAACGCAATTTGCATTAAAACTATTTAAGCCAGCACTGCACCAAAAATATCGCAGATGATGACATGCTGAGGTGATCCCTAAGCAGGTGCGCCCGTGCCCGCGCGGCCCGCGTGCGCCTGCGATGAAGAAAGATGGGCAGTCTGATGCGGGGGCACATCCGTCCCCCGCGCCCCCCGGTAATTCCGCTGTTGCGGAATTGATGGATGGGCACATCTGTCCCCCGCGCCCCCGGTAATTCCGCTGTTGCGGAATTGATGGATGGGCACATCCGTCCCCCGCGCCACAAGTATTTTCGCTGCCGCAAAAATGAAACCGCCTGGCATATCCGTCCACGATTTTGCTTACGCAAACTGTGCCCGCAAATTTTCAGCTTGCCTGGCCCATCCCAGCACGCTGGCCCTAAAACCACTTCCCCAAATTAGATTGGCCCTCACTTTCCCCGCTTTTTTTCATAAATTCACTTATTGCCCCCTCAATTCTTTCTCTTGAGAATTCGTGCTTATTGCATAATATTTTGACAACCTTATCAGCATTCATCTTGCCGAACCTGAGTGTGACATCAGAAACCTCGGGGCTCAGGAAAAACTCCTCAATTGATTTCCACAGCTCCAAATCCTCGGTGGCATTTGATTTTTTGTGCACTTCACTTATGCTTCCGCATTCCTTTACGAGCTTAAGCCCCTTCTTTGGGCCGATGCCTTTCACTCCTTCATTGAAATCCGTGCCAACCAGCAGGCCAATCCATACCAGCTGCTGCCTGCTAATCCCGAGTGCGCCCAGCGTTTCATCAAGGTAAATCACTTCAGGAGCAACTTCAACATAAGCATTCCTACCTGGCAGCTTGCGCTTCCCGCTCACGGTTATATTCCTGAGCAGGCGTTTTGAGCCAAACAGCAATGAATCATAATCCTGCGACGCCGAGTAATCGGCCTTGCCGACCTGCACCAAGTAAGCCGCCTCTGCCTCACCCTCACTCTTGGCCTGCACCCACGGGATACCCATCGCATCAAGCAGTTCCTTGGACTCCTCAACCATCTCTGGGGTCAGCTTGCTTGTGCCCTGTGCGTACTTGCGCGCATCATCAAGCCTGCCCTCACGAAGCGCCTCCTCCCACTTGCGCTGTGCCTCCTCCTTAACGGCCGCACGCTCGCCCAGCGTGCCCGCTTTCCACTCAGGCGGCTTGCCGTCAAACACGTAGATTACCTTAATCCCGTACTCAAGCATCCTCAAATTCCTGTAAAACAGGCCGGACAAATGGCTTGTAATATTTCCATGCGAATCCATAAGCGGTGTGCCGTCCCGCTGCCGTATTATTGACAGGAACTGGTATATCGTGTTGTATGCGTCAACAGCCACATTTTTGCCGGCCAGGTCCTCAAATGCTATCGGTTTTTTGACTGCAAGCTCGCCAAGGTCAACGCCCACCTACTCATCCCCTCTCAGCACGCTGCCACAGTGCACTCACTCATCCTCTTCAACAACTATCTTCACTCCCAGCGCTTTCTCAAGCTTGCGTGCAAGCGCTATAGTGGGCATGGCTTCGCCGCGTATCACCCGCCGCACAAATGATTCGTGCTCGTTTATGCTCCTTGCAAGGTCCTCATACCGCATGCCGCTCGCGTTGAACTTCTTTTGCAGTATCTCTGCATAGTCATCAACAATATCCTCGTTCACCGGCTTGCGCGGCGGCACTTTCGCTGATGGCTTTACACTGACTTTTTCAACAATCACCTTGCCAAGGCCCGCACAATCGTTGCATACCGCCAGCTTGACACCCTCAATTATCGCGTGCTTGCTGGCCGGCCTAAGCCCGCACACTTCACAATCGCCCATAATCACATATTCCCGCTTCAAGCTTATAATATTGCATAACTTAATCTCCCTGATGCTCGTATTCATATTCACGCTTGCGCTTGCCGTCCTCACATTCCTATTCATACTTTCCCTGCAAATACCGGACGTTTTCAAATTCATACTTGAGGTCCTACTCCTAGGCGTGTACAGCTACTACCTGCACAAGCGGCACAACATTGAGTATTACTACGGCATGCTGATGCTCAAGACACGCGAGGGCCTCACCGAGATTGACCGGGTAGCCAGAAATTCAGCGCTTTGGTGCGCATTCGCTGATATGGGGCTTGTGATGGCGTTCGGCCTGTCCGCGCCGCTTATGTTCAGGCACCTGCGCGGACGTGACGTGGCGTTCGGCCTGCTTGCACTGCTTATAACCGCGCTGCTGATGCTGCCAAATCTGTATACAACTGCGATATCCGTTATAGCACTGCCGTACGACGGCACTGCAACCGCGCGCACTGCACAGTCTGACATTTCAATGCTGCTCGCACCTGCACTCGTGCTTGGGATTGTAGTGCTCGGCTATATGGCAGTTATATCAATAAGCCTCGTATACCAAGCGGCTTCAATAATCATATCTTTAATTCAGAATGCAGTTGCCGGTGCGGCGCATAACGTCCAGCCGGGCGCATCACTGCTGCTGCCTGGCATCAATCTTCCATTCATGGAAGGTGTGCTTGCACTTATGTTTATACTGTTCGTGCACGAGATGGCACACGCCGTGCTCTCCAGAGTTGCACGCGTCCGCCTCAAGTCCGCAGGCATACTCCTGTTCGGGTTCATCCCGGTCGGTGCGTTTGTTGACCCTGACGAGGACATTCTCTCAAGAAAGGCCGCGCATGAGCAGGCACGTGTGCTTGTGGCCGGCTCAACGGCCAATTTTGCGCTTTCTTTCATTGCCATCGTGCTCCTGTTTGCAGTTTCATTGGTCCCCCTGTCCGGGCTTTATGATACCGGTGTGACCGTTATAGCCGCACGCGATGGCATTCCCTTGATTAAGGGAGATGTTATCCTCGGGATAGACAACGAAAGCTTTGCATCGTTCCAGGATTTCGTTGACTACAAGCCAAAGATGCCCAGAAACTCAACGGTGGTGGTGCACACTCTGCGCGGCGACCTCACAGTGCCGACAGACCAGAACGGTGCGATGGGCATACTGTTCCAGCCGCGCATCAATCCTTCCTACAACTGGTATGTGTTCATAGTAAATTTCCTGAAGCTGCTGTTCGCGCTTAACTTCTTTGTTGCGACCGTAAACCTCCTGCCAATCCCGCTGTTTGACGGCCACCGGCTGCTCGCGCTCGGGCTTGGCGCGCGCAGGGCATGGCTGCTCGCAATAATTGCGGGCATTGTATCGCTTGCACTGCTCGCCAACATCCTGCCCTGGTTCATATAACTTCCCTGCATGGAACGTTTTTATATAATTCCCCCCATTTTACTCTGTATGTTCATTTCAACGATATACGGGCCGAAGCGCATAGCAACAGTGCAGGCAATGCTCGCCAAGGTGCCCCAGGAAATAAAAGGCGAGCTTGAGGGCACAACCATCATATACCGCGGGCTCGTGAGCCTTAACGGCGAGGAGGGCGACCTGCTGCTGCGCAAGGGCACGCATAAGCTGTATAACGTGGTGTGGAAGCAGGATTATGGCGAGTCGCGCGAGCTTGATGTTAACGAGCTCAACCTTCTTGTGAAGCAGTTTGACTCAATAATGCAGAACGTCGTTGTGCGGGAGAGCAACAAGACGCTTGAGAAAATGTACATAATAAACACGCGTGTTGAGCTTAAGGAGCGCGAGTTCAAGAAAGTCGCGCCCAAATGAATAGGGCGGGCCACCAGCCCCCTTCAGAGCGGTTTCCTCATTATTACTGCACTCTCACGGACAGGCAGTTTCCCTTTGACAGGGACATCGGCGTGCCTGAACGAGCCGACCCATACCTCGCATTCCATCCCTTCATCCTCAGCCATCTTGGCCAGTATCGCATCGCACTCAATATTGGCGCGCTCAAGCACTGCATTCCCCACAACCATTGAGCACACCGTACCTGGTGCCATCACGCGCTTGCACTCGCGCAGCACCTGCAGCATATCCGTGAAGTATGCATACGCAAGCAGCGGGATGTTATGCCCAAGCGAGCCAACAAGCACATCCATCACATAGTCGCTCTTCACTTTTATGTGCGCATCCCCTTTGCGTATAAATGATCGTATCATTCCCTTCCGCACATCCTTCGGGTTAAGCTTCGGGTCGTACAGGCTAAGCTCCAGCCCGTACACTTTAGTATAGTCCACATTGTTTATGTACGGAGGCGATGTGATTATGCCGCCCACTGAATTGTCAGGCAGGCTGATTGAGGTTGCAGAGCCAAGCTGTATGTCCGGCTCATCATACACAACCCCGTACCTGGACACATCGCTGCACATACGCTTTATTTTTTTCCTGAATAATGCGCGCGCATCGCCCGCACGCTTGTTTTTGGCTATCTTGAGCACGCCGCCATCCTTGATAAGGTAGGTGCACTGCGGCAGTATTGATATTAGCCCAAGCAGGAGGAACTCCCTCACCCGCCGGTTGTCAATGCCCTCAATGTGCTCACGCGCAATCTTTATGAATTGAAGGTTTCTTTGCGGCAGCACTAGGTCCGGCCTGAACAGCTCAAACATCCAGTCCATCCTTGGCCGCTCGTTTCTTTTCTCAATGATTTTTGAGCATTCAAGCGCGGCACGGTCCAGCTCCTCCTTGGCATAATTGCGTGTCTTAACCGTTGATGCAAGCACCGCCAACGGGCTGGCATCCCGCCCAACACTCGCAATCCCGTTATACTTGCACTCAAGGGGGACTGTGCCCACACCCACAAACGGGTCCAAGATCGGCCCGTGCATTCCAAGCTCCCTAATGGTTTCCCTAACCAGCGTGCTTGAGAACGCCTCCTTGTAATACATCCAGTTGAAGAGGGGCCTCTTCTTGTCGGGAGAAAACGTCATATGTATCCCAAGGTCCCTCCTGTCAATGAAATTTGCCTTGGGCTGCCACTTGGCATCAGTCATATCCCTTCAACCCTGAAATATTCACGGAATTTGGCGGTAGTGTTGAGTATTCTTGACCGCCCCTTTTTCTTTGAGTTTATGAACCTCTTCTCCTCAAGCGAGTGTATGCTGTCGTATATCGTGGCACCAAGCGCTTTGACAACCTGCGACTGCATCACACCCGTGTCCCCCTCCTTTTTCGCAATGTAGGCGAGCACTTTCAGCTCCTTTTTTGTAAGGTCGGTGTGCTGGCTGGTCCTAGCAGCGATGTCAGAGAACTCGTTGCGCAGCCGCATATGGTAGAGGCCGTTTTCACATATAATTTCAACTGCACTGTCC
>JAVYLZ010000005.1:0-35008 GCA_038740245.1 Candidatus Micrarchaeia archaeon | reverse complement strand
GCCCTGCGGGCGTGAAAAAGGTACTGCTTAATGAAGGGTATGCGATTGCTGAGCGCGAAAAGTCAAAGGCCGTCTGCCTGCTTATGCAGCTTATGTTCAGCAATATTGAAGCGATGGTAGAGGATCGTGGCGAGGTCAAGTCCATGGGGCCGCAGGAATTCATTTATGAGCTTAACTCGTGCATTGACCCCCAGTTCCAAGAAATAAAGGAGAAGTTCAGCAAAAAAGATTATGAGGAGATTTTAAGGTCGCTAGATGAGCATGACAAAAAGATGCTTGTTGATAGGGCAACAGCAATAGCGAAGGGATACTGCGAGTCACACGGTTTGGACTGCAGAAAAGTGCTTGAAGACCTTACCAAAATGCTTATCCTTTACTAACGGCGGGGCCATATTATTCGGTAAGCTTTGCTTGATACTTCTCCAGATTCATCTTAAATGCAAAATCCAAATAACCCGCCTTAAATTGCAAATACCTTGCACGCGTCTCAGGCGTGGTCTTTTTGTTTGCAGCCACCATATCAATGTACGCAAAAAGGTCTTCAACATTACGTATAATTCTGCAGTTATCATCCGATGAAAATATCTCCTTCAATACCGATTTTATGTTTGGAGGCATGCTCTCAAAAACCGCATCGATCTTTTGTGGCTGAAGCTCTGAAAAGGCCGCAATTATGAAATTTGAGGATTTAACCATTTTTGTTGCGTCTTGTGTGGAAAGCTCACGCCCAAGCGATTTGGATAAAAGAACCTCAAAAGCGCCATCCAATGAATTGACTGTCGCTGAGTTTATATTGGCTTTCATTTTCATTTTCTTGCCCTGCAGGGATTTTGTTATGTAGTTTGTAAGCTCCGCTTCAACAGCCGGTGTCCATCCCTTTACAACCACGTATTTCAGCGGCCCAGTATGCATTATTTCGACTCCTGTATTGGCCGCCATAAAGGCAGCAACACCTTCATCAACGGCAGTTGCAACTGCATCAAGGCCGGCATGCCCGAAAAATGTGTTTAGGCCACGCATGCCAAACAGGTTTTTTAAAACTTCAACCAGCCCTTTGCGTGTGCCATAATATTCATCGCCCACTTTTTCCCCAAAAACATACCGCAACATCTCATCTTGCTGCCCTTTTTGCATATCAAGCGAAACCTTTACTTCAAATGCCGCCTGCGGGGTCACACCCTCTTCTACCTTCCCTGTCTTAAAAAGAATGCCGCTGCGCCCTTTTATGCCAAACATTTTCATAAGCGATTCCAACGTGACTTTCTTTGGTAATATGTGGAACATTCTCCTCTTATACCCTATTTTTACGCCTTCATTTTCGGCATTCAATACCATCTCACCGAAAGCTTCGGAACCATCCACTCCAGAGACTACCTTTCTCTTTAACTTTCCACTCTCTTCATTTACAAGAATCCAATTCCCATTTTCAAGTCTCAATGAATGGATCTTGGAGCCACCTATTGTAAGGTTATAGAATTGCTTCGGGTTCCTCAACCCTATAATATCCAGATACTTCTCAATAGGGATGCCATCAATTGCGAGCCCATACAGGTTCTCTTTTGCAGAAGCAGAAGTAACTATCTCATCATGTATCTTCCACAGTTCATTCATAATACTAGCAAGCTTTCCCTTGTCCTTGCAAAGCAGTGAAAAATAGACCTCATCACTGCTCTCGCTCGTTCTCTGGACAACTATGATAACGTCCTCGCCATATCTCTCTCTAATCAACGCCCCCAGCCTCCTAAGGGAATTTACGTACACGTCCATGCTTGCATCGCCAAGCCTTCGGCTTAGGCTGTTAAGCTTGCTGAGGCCACTTTTGTCGCTGGAAAGCACAACCGCATAATATCCCTCCTTCATCAGAGTAATGAGAGTATTGGAGAATACTTTCATTTGGCCTGTAGGTATCTCCCTCCTAAAGTTCTCTAATGTTTCTTTGTCAAGTTTCAGGAATTTTTCAGTTGGAGTTATAAAATCTGGAGATTTAGTGACTTTCTCCGCAGGCGCTGCCACTTGGGCCTTTTTCCCTGTGGCTTTGGGAACCTTCACGGGCTTTTCGGCAAGAAGAACGGTCCTTTGGCTTTCAAAGGCAGATGCGGGCACCGAGCCTCTCTTTTCGGAAACGAGCGTAACAAACAACTTCCTGTAATCGGTGTTGCGTAGCATCTCATAATACTGCCTGCCTTTAGCAACAACAAACTTCTTCACCGGATAGTGAAAAATGGGCAGCGCCATCTGCGCAACCATTTCAAGTGCTTCCTCATTCTTGCCCTGCGCAAACATCTCACACGCGCCGACAACGCCAAGCCCAAGCATCCCCACGCCTGCGCCAGCTTGTGCAAGCCGCACAACCCCAACCGCAACCTCGCCGGCCCTGCCCGTGCTTGCAATAGCACTCATAGCCTGCCCCGCCAACCCGTGCGACATCACCGCAAGGCCGAGCATCACCCAGCTATCCCAAGTAACCTCTCCTTTATTGATTGATGCCTGCGTGGCAATGTTGTTTATTGCATCTACTATGAATACTTCCGGCGAAAGCAAAGAGGCGCCTATCATCACCCATCTTGCGCGCCTCTCGCCGCATTCCATCTTTTCCTCAAGCGCCTTCCATGATGCACCAACATCCCGTTCCAGGCCCCCAAGATATGCCGTAACATCATTGCCAATGGGCTTGCCGCTGATTATGCTTACAGTGCGCCTCTGGATTATTTCCTTGGAGTCCGATATTATGCTTTTCACAAGCTCAGCTTCCCCTGTAACAAAAAGCCTTTCCGTGGACATTCTAATGGCATCCTCAAAGGCAATAAGGTTGCTGCTGAGCTTTGCAGCCTCAGCAGACACACCAATGCGACCAGTTGAATAAGCATCAAAAACTGCAAGGCATCCCTTTTTGTAAAAATCAAACTCATTGGACTTGTCCACACCGCTCAGCGCCTCTTCAATCCCACTCTTTTCCCGTGAGATGTTTGCTATTGCAGCCAGGCGCATCTTGCGGTCTATGGCCCTTGCAAACGCAGCCCTTGCTGACTCGATGTCGCCTTTTGCAATATAGGCAAGCGAGCTTTCAAGGCCTTCAACAGCGTCCTTGGAATAGCCCTTTACAATGCCTGCAACCTGTGGGTCATTAATCTTCTGGAACAACTGGTAATCCTTTTCCTTAAGCAGCTGGTACCCAACAAAAAGGTATGCTGCTGAATCAGACTTCAGCTTTGAAAACTCCTTGCCTACACGTAAGAATTCTTTGTGAAGTTTCAGTATCTTTTCCGGCACGTAAGTGAGCTTGTCCGGAACAAGCGTATTCTCAAATGACTCCCGAAGCTTGACAAGCTTCTCTTTTAATGATACGGCCCTCTGAAGCATTTGGTCGTGGCCTGGGAGGTCCGTCATCATCTCAAGCTTCTTGATGTCATCATCAACCGCGCCTATCATATTATCAAGACGCATTTTCCTGCTTTCTAGATTAAGCAAACTGGATATCGCCTCCTGCGAGGCCTTCTTCTGTTTTTCCATAAGATATGAAAGGTTGTCCTTGTACGCCTTCCCAAAAACTTCAAGGCTTCCCTCCCGGCCTTGGATATAGCCGGCTATGGCAGCCTCCATTTCCTCCCTGCCTGCGCCTTTCTCTATATTGTTGCCGAGCACGTTCTCAGTGTATATTGCAACGAGGCGCAGCGCCGTGTACGAGCGCTCAAGATATTCGCTGTTGCCCTCACGCATACCCGTCTCGTTAAGCCTCCGTATGTTACCAAGCACATTTGAAAGGAATTCACGTGTCCTTGACCCATACTTTGATAGGGACGATTCAAGCCCTTCAAGATAGACGGTGAACTCCTCTTGCTGCAGCTGCGGTATAAATAAAGCAGCTTCCTTGGCAAGCGCATCAAGCTGAATACTGCCCTTATTTACAAAATCATCAACTTTTTCGCAAATTCATTGCATTTCTCCGTGCCAAGCATTTTTGCCTTGGTATATAATTGGGATATCGCAAGCAGCTTTTGGGCGGCGTCGGTATTCCCGTTCATGTACTCTTTTTTAATGGCATCTCCAAACTTCTGCAGCGTGGGGTCGTTTGCCTTGTGGTACATCGTATATACTGCCTGCACCAGTGCGTTATCAACTGTTTCTTGCAGGTTTCGCTCATTCTTTTTCAAGTTTTCTCTTGCCTGATTTTGCACGTCTTGGAGAAGCCCTACCTGCGGCATATACAATCACTTTAATTCGCTAAGGACATTGTTGAGCAGGACTATGCCTTCAGCAACCTCCTCTTCTGTTGCAGGCTTGCCATACGCATCCATCCAAAACTTGAGCGCACTCCTCATCTTGGCGTACCTCTCCTTTGCGGCAGGCTCCTTATTTAAATTGCCCATCCGCATATTCATCTCTATGCTCTGCAGGGTTGCCTCAACGCGCTGCATGACCGATTTGTGCAGCTCAACAAAAGTTGGATCCATGCATAAGATTTGCAATCAAACTATATAAACACAGACATTGGACGGCAGGTCTACAAGTAATACGTAACAAGGATGTCCCCGTTGTCTTCCTTGTGCGGGCCGACCCGTGCGTGTATGCCGCTGAGGCGCAGCATGTACTGCAGGCCGTCAAAATAAGTTTCAAGGCCGCACGAGCGGCATATGCGCCCGCTGAACCGCACAGTGAACTTTTCCTTGTCAAAATGCTCAAGATGCACGTCCACCTCGCCGCCATACTGCGCTGCATACTCCCCGATAATCTTGTGCAGCTCGGCCTCAGTGAGCATACCGGTAATTCTCCCCTAACACTTAAAAAGTTGTGGAGAGATGTTTAAGCAGGTGTACTTATGGCCTTAGATTTGCTGCTTGGAATCAGCACGCTTGGTGTATGTGTGCTTGGAGGGGCAATAATAGTTGCCCTCATTGGGATTGCGCTTATTTACAATTCCCTTGTTACGAAGAGGAACAGGGTGCAGAATGCGTGGGCACAGATTGATGTCCAGCTCAAGAAGAGGTATGACCTCGTGCCAAACCTTGTTGAAACTGTTAAGGGATATGCGAAGCACGAGAAAAGCGTGTTTGAGGAGGTTACAAAGGCGCGGGCGGCAGTGATGTCCGCCAGGACCCCGCAGGAAAGTGCAGATGCGAACAATATGCTGTCCGCCGCACTCAAGAGCCTGTTCGCGGTCGCCGAAAATTACCCGAAGCTGCGCGCAAACGAGAACTTCCTGCACCTGCAGTCCGAGCTCTCGGAGATTGAGGGCAAGATTGCCTATGCACGCCAGTTCTACAATGATTCGGTTTATGACTACAACACATCATTGCAGGTGTTCCCGAACAACATTTTCGCAGGTCTGCTGGGGTTCAGGGCAGCAGAATTCTTCAAGGCGGGCGAAGAGGAATCCAAGGCAGTCACGGTGAAATTCTGAGCACCTTTTTAAATATTCACTTTTTTAATGAGAGCACTAACGCTTGTTAAGGGTGTAATATTGGGAGCGATTGCAAGAAAATGGAAGAAGAAGGGCCGCATGCGCTGGAAATGGCTCAAGAAAAGAAGGAAGCGCATGAAGAGGAAGCTCAAGAGAAGGGTAGGCGAAATCTAAGCTTAATCTTCGGCCATCTTTAATTTTATTGTTTCTTTACCGCCAATGCTGAATGTTAGGTAGTTATTCCTCAATGACAAGTTGGCCACGGTATCCCCTTCATGCCCCTCGTCATCGGGCCCCATGCCGGGATCGCGGAATAGGGCTGCAACATTACATGCAGAGCCATCACATTCAAGCGCATAGGGGCCCTTGGGCACCTTGCCGACAGCAACCACCGTAAATGAGATTTTGCCGGCACGCGACCATGAATCTTTGCCAACGTCTATGAAATCAATCTCGCTCGGATTGCCGTGCGATTCATACACAAAAACAACGCGCGCAAAGCCAAGCTGGCGCGCACGCGCCAAAACCGAGTCCATATCCCGCTTGCCGCGGTTTTCGTAATACGATTCAGGGAAAAAATGCGACAGGGACCGCGCAAGCCTGCGCGTCACCTGTGATGCCTTCCTGCTTGTAGTAATATACGGCATGCTAATCAGTTGAGACCTTTTTTGCGACTGGCGGCCTGGCCTTAAATACGATGCGTGAGGCACAAAACGGGCAGCGCACATAGTTCGGGTCCATCTTCTCTATTGAATTGCTGCAGTTGACACACTTGTACATAGCGCCACCTATTCCTCCTTTTCTTCGCCCTCTGCGGGCACGTTGCCACTGCCTTCAAGCGCGTGCTCAAGCTCCTTGAGCTCCTCCTCGGAAACCTTGCCCTTCTTCGCAAGGTCTGAGATAAGCCGCTGTGTGAGCCTGCCGACCGGCGTTGAAAGCTCGTACGCACCGCCTGCAAACTGCGAGCTGCAGGAGCCGCACTCCCACATGCCTGCGCTTATGCGCTTCACCGACTGCTTCAGGCAGGCGGGGCACACGTACTTTGCCCTCTTTGCAGAGTAAATCTTTGTGTGGGCCTTTCTCCACTTTGCTCCGCCACGAACATGAAACTTTGCCATCTTAAACACCGATTGGTTTGGGGATTATTAAAAGGATAATACTATTAAAGGTTTGCCTCAAGCTCCTTCGCCTTTGCGAATGCAACATCAATCATCTGCTCAAGCTCGGGGCGCTTGATTGCACCGGGCCCGTTTTTCTGCATCGCACATATCTTGTTGCCGCAGACGCCTATTGTAAGCCGCATGTCCATCGCGCGCTCCTCATCAAGTGACGGGTCAAGCAGCAGCTTGTCGCCTATCTTGATGAACGTGCATTCAATCACGTTTCCTGAAAGCTTGAGCGGTGTGCCCGGCTTGTCGCGGACAAGCACGCCGTCCTTGTACTCCGGGAGCTTGGCATCGCGCAGTGCGGCCATAGCCGCAAGTGAGGCGGCATCTATGTAGTTGCCGTCATAGTCAAGGACATAAAGGTCTATGTAGACGCCATATACCTTGTCCTCATCAAGGTACAGCGACTTAAGGTCAAGTATCTCGGCGCTCCTGATTGCACGGTCAACTATCCTTGCCAATTCAATGCCCTTCTCATCGGGAGGACCGGGCTCAAACCGCGGGTTTGCCATCGGCAAAAGCTCGGCATTCGTTGAAAGCACGCCCTCTTTCGGCCTGTCGGGGAACGGCTTCTCAATCTGGAACTTTACCGCAGCAAGCACCTGCGTCTCGCCAAGCTGCACCCACGCAGACCCCTCGGCAGAATCTATAACCGACTTGCGGACACGGAGCTGCCTGTATTCAAACGGGCCGCGCTTATCGGCGCGCTCGCCTTTGTCCAAAAGGACTTTTATGTACGACCGCTTAATCTCATCCATAACTTCCATCAAAACCACCTTTACTCCTGCTCAACTCCCTTATAGCACTCTTCAAGCGCCTTCACCTGCACCTCACGTATGCGCGGCGCCGCCCTCTCAACGTAATCCAGCGCCTTATTGAACTCTTCCTTGGTCAGCAGGCCGTCCATCTGGAGAAGCAGAATGTCACCGTTGCGCGGTGCTATTGCAACTGGTATGTCCGACTGCCCGAAATTGTCCTCCTCCTTGCCGCAGTCAAGGCATATCTCCCCGTCAATCTTGCCCGCCGCAACTGCCACGGGCAGGTCCTTCATAGGGATGCCTGCATTTGCCAGTGCAACTGAGGCGGCCACAAGCGCGGCGCACCGTGTGCCCCCGGATGCCTGCAGGACTTCTATGAACACGTCAATCATCGCGTTAGGGTACAGCTCAAGCATCACAACATTGCTGAGCGCCTCGCGCAGCACCATTGAGAGCTCAATTGAGCGCCTATTTGGGCCTGACCTGCCGTGCTCGTCCTTTGATGCGAACGGCGACATTACATACCTCACACTCAACTTTGCCTTGTACGGATCAGCATCATGCCTGGGCAGGCACTCGCGGGGGCCGTAAACTGCGGCAACCACCTTGTTGTCGCCCCATTCAACGTATGCCGAGCCGTTTGCCTTGTGCAACAGCCCTGCCTTAATTGAGAGCGGCCGCATCTCATCAAGCGTACGGCCATCAACCCTGCGGCCGTTGATTATAAGCTTCACATCGCTTACCTGGTTACTCATTGCATACCACCTTTTTTCAAGAATTCAGCAATCCTTTCGGTGAGGCCGCTTGTGTGGGCCTCTGCCTCAATCTTAAGTATTGCACGCGTGGCAAGATACTCATTGCCGCCGCTTATCCATATCAAACCGTTTTTGCCAACAACTATGTTGGAGCCCGTCGCCTCCTTTATCTGTGAGAGCATTGAGCCCTTTTTCCCGATTACGCGAGGCACTTTCACCGGTGAAATGCGTATCACATTTCCGCCCCTGAGCAGCACGGGGTCAATCAGTGAAATGTCCTTAAGCTCGTCAACGTCCCGCACCTTCGCGATTATAATGTCCCCCACATCCAAGGGGTCCCTGAAGTCCTTGGAGGACATAAACGTGTTGTTGGGAAGGCCCGTATATATGCGGTAGCCGTTAGGCTTTATGTCTGACACGAACCCCACGAGGAGGTCGCCCACTTCGGGCTCATACGCGCCCTCAAGCGGTATCAGCGTGCCGGTCTCATCATCAAAAAACCCTATAAGCGCGGCGTAGCTTGCGCCGTTCTCATAATAAATCCCCCTGCCGGAGAGCTTTTTGTCTGCGAGCTTACTGCCCGGATAAACAATCTTTCTCATATTATCACAGCCTGTCAACTATTTTTGTTTGGATTTCACCATGTGTTGCCTTGTTCAGCTTGTCGTACAGCACCGACTGCATGCCCGGGGAAACCTCCACAAGCGCGGCCAGCGAGCCGTCGCCAAGCCATTCCTCCTTCTTGACATTAAACTCCTTAAGCACCCCCGCAACCCTGCCGGCATACTGTGGCGGTGCTTTCAGAGCCACACGCACCACCTCAAACCTGAGAGGTATGAGCGGGCGCAAAAGCTTAACCACATCATCAACCTGTGCTTCAGCAGACCGCATATCGTCTATTCGCACCTTGGCTTCTTCCATCGCAAGCTCAATCCTTTTGGCAGGGTGCGGTGCGCCTGTATGCGGGTCCACAAAGTTTTGCGCGATATACTGGACTATCTTGGCGCGCTTCTCCTCCATGAGCTTGCGCTTCTGCTCGGTTGTCAGGTGCAGCTCCCCCTTCATGAGTATTTCCTTGGCGATTGAGTTGAAATCCGTCGTGCCGAATGCCTTCTTAAGCGCCTGCTCGGACTGTGAATCGCCCTTGCGGCCGTCCTTGAACACTTCGTGCACTGCAACCATGTCGTTTATGCTTACCTGCTCGCCTTTCCTGAATGCGGCCACCTTATTTGGGTCTGCAAAAACCTCAAACTTCTCACCGCCCTTTTCAAGGCGGATTATAACTGCGTTGTCCAGTGAAACCATGCTAAACAATCACCCGAAAATTACCTGCCACGCGAGAGATACCTGCGAATCTCCTGCGGCTCAAGATAACGGGCCTTCCTGTCCTTCTTGCTTACTATTGCAATGTCAAGCGTCTGCTCCGAAATTTTCTTTGCGTCATCCTCAGCGGATGCCTTGCTGAGCGCCTGTATGGAGAGCGATATCGCCTCCTCAAGCGACATATCCTTCCGGTAGTTCTCCGAGAGGTATTTATCCACGGCATCCTTGCCCGAGCCGATTGAGGTTGCGTAAAAGCCCGTGTATGCGCCGCTGGGCTCAACCTCATACAGCGAGAGCACGTTCTCGTTTATGCCCGTGAACAGCATTGAAACGCCAAACGGCCTGATGCCGCCATACTGCGTATAAATTTGTATGGTATCAGCAATCCTCTTGCTGAGCTCAAGCACATTTATCGGCTCTGAATAAGTTATCCTGTGCTTCTGCGCCTCAATGCGTGCCATGTCAATCAGCCGGCGTGCATCCGCCGCAAGCCCTGATGAGGTTGCGATTATGCCGTCATCTATTATGTGTATTTTCCTCACGGAATCAAGCTGCAGCAGGTCATTCTGGACCAGGCGGTTGGCCGCCAGCACAACGCCGTCCTTGCATATCATCCCCAGTGCCGTGCTTCCCCTCTTCACCGCCTCCTTTGCATACTCTACCTGGAACAGCCGGCCATCTGGGCTGAATACAGTAATCGCCCGGTCATACGCCTGTGGAGAAACTGGATACATCACATACCACCTTTGCCAAAATCCCTCTGAATTACGGGTTCTATTAAAGTGCAAATATATAAAAGCATATGGCAGGTTGGCAGTTATAAGCACACATGCGCATATTAGCGCATGCAGCTTCCACCATCAGTAAATTACGGGATTGCCGGGCTGCTCGTGCTCGCCTGCCTGCTTGGCTGCGGCACAAGCCTGCTGCTGTTTGCAGTGGATGCCATAAGCGGGGAAGGATATGAGGTGCAGGCGCTGGACCGGCTCGGCACGGATGAGCAGTTCACAATAAAGGGCATTGATGGGCCACAAATGTCGCCAGGGGATTCACCTGCAGCATACCGTGTAGTTATTACCACCCCGCCGCTCAATGAAGGGGATGCGCTTGAGGCGGTGGTTGACAGCGGCAAACGCATAATCTCACGTACCGACTGCCTTAAGGACCATGCAGAAGAGGGATATGCCGGGCTAACGAAAGTTGAGTGCGATGTGGATGTGCCGTACTGGTATGAAGGGCAGGGCGTGGCTGAAATACGTGCAGTGCTTACACCGCTTGACGGCGAGCCGCTGGCCACACAAGCGCTGCAGGTCCAGTGCAACTGGGAGGAATATGAACTATCTGTATGGGGGTTCGGCGGGATAGCTGCGCTCGCAATAATTGGGGGGCTGGGCGCAATCGTGCTGCCTGTGTTCGCGCTTATGTACAATATAAGCTCACGGGAAAAGCACAGGACGCGGTATGAAGGCGAATACTCCCTTGGCACTCTTGTCAACCCGTTCAGGGGGGCACGCACGCTGCCCGATTTAATAATGGCGTTCATAGCGTCGCCGCTGTTCTGGGTGTTTGAGCTTTTTGGGGTTGCCGCAATCGTGCTTTACATGCTTGCTCACTCGGGAGCGGCCGCATCGGGGACCGCTATGCTTGCATTCCTTGTGAGCGGCGGGATTGCATTCTTCGCACCGTTCCTGTGGGTGGCCGCGTGGTGGCTTGCCGATTACAAGGAACACGAGCCGCTGCGGATAATCGCGTCACTGTTCCTGTGGGGGTGCCTCTCCTGCCTGCTTGCCATAGGCATCAACACGTTCGCGGGTTCGGCGCTTCTTGCCATCGGTGCGGGCGCGCTGACAGCCGCGCTCATAGCGCCGGCGGTTGAGGAGTTCTTCAAGGGCGCGGGGCTGGGGATATTCTCACTGCACCATGAGTATGACAGCATGAGCGATGGCCTGGTCTACGGGTTCACGGTGGGCATGGGGTTCGCATTCATTGAGAACTGGCTGTACCTGCTCAACAACCCTATGGGCGCAAACATAGGGATGTGGGTGCTCGTGTTCCTGATGCGTTCGGTGGCGTTCTCGGCCATGCACGGCGTGTATACCTCAATGACCGGCGGCATAATCGGCCTGCTCAGGGAGCGCGGGCTGCCGCACCTCATGCTGTTCCTGCCAGCACTGCTGCCCGCCATGTTCTTCCATTCAATGCACAATGCAAGCGAGCTTGTGGGCGCACTGCTCGGCGAGGGTGCGATGGCTGTGCACTGCTGCATAATCATGCCTCTGTTTGACTATGGCGGGCTCACGCTTGTTGCGCTTGCAATGCTCGTGTGGCACGCGTGGATGAGCCGCAAGAATGCATAGCATTTTTTATGCAGTAAATTGAGGGGTTGCCGCTACTTGCGCATGGCCTCCTTAAGCAGTATACAGCGCTTGCACACGCCGGATGTTGAGGGCTCGCCGCACTCAGAGCACTCCCTAATCTCCGGGACCACGTCAAGCCTGAGCGAGCGCAGCATGTACAAGTAGGAATTTAGCAGTGCAAATTTTACGCCGGGATATCTTTCTTCCATGTCAGTGATGAATTTGCGAACGTGATTACGGATAGCATAGTGTGCGTACGGGCATTTTCCGGTATGGAACTTAATGCCGTTGTGCAGCGCATAGGCAAGAATCTCACGCTCGGGTATTGAGAACAGGGGGCGGATGCGCGGCACAAAATCCTCGCTGTCGCTTATCCCGCCGTTAGGCCTGAACCTGAGCATCCTCAGCGGCTCGTTGCGCATCAGGTTCATCAGGAATGTCTGGACGGTGTCATCAAGGTTGTGCGCCACGGCGAGCGCGTCAAGCTTAAGCTCGCGTGCCGCCCTGTTGAGTATCCATCTCCGGAACACCCCGCAGTATGAGCACGGGTCTGTGCGCTCGCGCCGCATAAGCCTGCGCATTGGCACCGCATAATCCTTGAACGAGTATACGTGGTGCTCAACACCCAGCTTCCTGCAAAGCTCCCTGCACCTTTTGATGCTCTCGGTGCGGTATTCGCCTATCCCCTCATCAACTGTAAGCGCGACCAGTTTAAGGCGCCTGTCCTTGCCCAGCAGCTTGTGCATTATGTACAGCAGGGTGAGGCTGTCCTTGCCGCCTGATATTGCAATGCCTATGCGTTTCCGGCCGCGCACCATTGAGTGCTCACGCATCGCCGCGCCAACCCGGCGCTCGGTAAGCCGCGTGAAATGCTTGCCGCACAGGAACTTCTGTGAGGATGGGAGGTAGATTATGGCATCTGCATTGCATTCACTGCATTTCATATGCTCAGCCCGCCACAAACACTAAGCTAACCGGAAACACTGCCGCACACCGTATCCTGTGTAAACACCGAATACAGGGAAGACCACACCCGCCACAAGTTTAATGCCATCCATGTGCTCAGCCCTGGCTGCCCACAGTGAACACCTCAACCCTGTCCTGTGGGGAAACTTCGTCAAACTCTGTTATTAGCCGGCCGTTGCGCCTCACAAGCGCGCGCTCCCTGCCCAGCCCAAGCCGGCTGAGGAGTGCGCTTACCGTTATTGCTTTCGCAAATTTCCCGGCGGTGCGGCGGCCGTCAATGTACAGTGCCATCGTTTAAATTTGCCGGTTAACAAATAAAAGGATTGGCGGCTGAGTTTAAGCGTGGTGGTTGCTTGCAGGTAAAGGATGTCACTGGCAGGATGATAATTGACTCACGGGGCAACCCGACTGTTGAGTGCACGGTTTATGCGGAGAATGTGATTGGCAGGGCTGCCGCGCCAAGCGGCGCGTCCACCGGCAAGTTTGAGGCGGTGGAGCTTCGTGACGGCGGCAATGAATTTCACGGAAAAGGCGTATCTAAAGCGCTCGCCAGCATTGGGAGAATACGTGATGCAATACGCGGGATGAGCGTGCTTGACCAGAACGCCATTGACCTTGCAATAATACATGCTGACGGGACGCCAAACAAGTCAAATTTTGGCGCAAACGCAACCACTGCAGTGTCGCTTGCGGTTGCACGCGCGGGTGCAAAGGCCTCCGGAAAAGAGCTGTTTGCATATCTCAATCCCTCGGCAAGCAGGCTTCCCGTGCCGTTTATGAACATAATAAACGGCGGCAAGCATGCTGGCAGCGGGCTTGCAGTGCAGGAGTTTATGGTTGCGCCGGTCGGCGCCCGCAATTTTTCAGAGGCAGTGCGGATGTGCTGTGAAGTATACGGCACGCTGCGTGCGCTTATTGAGAAAAAGCACGGCAGGAAAGCAACCGGTGTTGGTGATGAGGGCGGGTTTGCACCGCCTATCAGGAAAACCGAGGATGCGCTTGCCCTAATTCAGTCCGCAATTGATGCGGAAGGGTATGCCAAGGAGATGCGGATTGCGCTTGATTGCGCTGCATCATCGTTTTACTCGCGCAAGAAATATGCGATTGACGGCAGGCGTGTTGATGCCGCAAGGCTGGCGGAGATATACTTGGAACTTGCGGCTAAATATAACATATTCAGCATAGAGGACCCGTTTGACGAGGAGGATTTTGAGTCGTTTGCTGGGCTCAAGAAATCTGCAACGTTCAGGATAATCGGGGATGACCTTACGGTAACCAACGTGGAACGCATACGCAAGGCCATAGATATGGGGTGCATGGACACGCTGCTGCTCAAGGTCAACCAGATAGGGACGCTTACCGAGGCGTTGGATGCCGCCGGCCTTGCAAAAAACAACGGCTGCGGCGTGATGGTAAGCCACAGGTCGGGCGAGACGTGCGACCCATTCATTGCGGACCTTGCTGTGGCGCTTGACTGCGGCATGATAAAAAGCGGTGCGCCGTGCAGGGGGGAGCGCCTTGCAAAGTATAACCGCCTGCTTGAGATTGAAGAAATGCTTGGCACGCAGGCGGTATACGGCCTTCCAAAATGAGTGGGCACGGGAACTCGCTATGCGCAGGCACTAGTATGGATAGGAGAGTGAATATATGAGATATATGCAGGCTATTGCTGCAATGGTCCTCACGGTGATGCTCGTGAGTGCTGCTGAGCCGTTTACAGTGGATATAGGATATGTCAAGGGCACGCGGGTTATTTACAAAGACGGGGTTATGCAATTGTCCAACTGCGATATGCCGGAATCACCTCAATATGCAACCATCGGGTTTGAGATTGGCTACCCACGCGAGGCGTGCAAAGGGTCCATTGACATATACTACTCATATTATGATTTCCCGCTGCACAAATATACAGATGAGGAGCTGCTTTGCATTGCTGGCGAGAGCACCAGCACATGCGAAGGCAAAGCATACTTGAGGTTCGGGGGAAAAGGCACGGGCAGTGATGAAATGGCGGAGTGGGCAAAATTCCGTGCGGTGTGCCGGAAGACCGGTGAGGAATTTACATATGCAACGCCTGCGCAGTTCAGATACTCGCCGCACAATATAGAGATTGATATTGCCTCAAAAATTTCGGCTGCCGATGCGGCCGTGTCATCGGCACGTGCGGCGCTTGCACAGTGCGGATGCTGCGGCGAGTTCAGCGGGACACTGTCACAGCTTGAGTCGCAGAATGCAGCAAACAAGGAAGAGCTTGCGCGGTGTGAGCTTGTTTCATTGGCCAACAAGGCAATAACGCTAAAGCAAAATGCTGATGCGCTTGCTGAAAGCATACGGATGGCTTCTATACGGTGCGCACAGGGTGGTGGGCCGCAGGAGACGCCTGCAGAAACAGGCCCACAGCAAACTGCCGGCGGCACGGGCACACCATCCACCGGCAACGGTGAGGAAAGCCTTATCCCGCCAAAGAATGAAAACAAGCCGCCCGCAACACCGTTAACAGGTGGCGAGGTGCCCGCACAGGGCGTATGCCCGATGGGCGCACTGCTGCTGCTTGCGGCCGGCGCACTCGCGTTTGCAAGGAAAGGCTGAACTTGTTTTATTTTACCTTCCATTTTCAAGCTGTGCATTGGCTTTGGCACATTTGCTCTGGCCCGATGAGCGCATTTATTTCACAGGGATGTGTAGAATCCCCATAGGCGGGGTCTTTGCTTTTTAAGCTTTATTCCAAATACTATATTGGTGAACTTATGGCAAATGCAAGGCGCGCGCAAGCGGCTATGGAATACTTGATGACCTACGGGTGGGCAATACTTTTCATCGTGATCGTGCTGGGTGTGCTTGTCTACCTGCAGGTGTTCAACCCGCAGAGCAGGCTGCAGGACCAGTGCAGCCTTCCAGTTGGATGGCAGTGCACTGTTGCAAGCCTGAGCACGCAGGGCACGCTCACGCTCAAGATAACCAACCAGCAGGCAGTTCCCGTAAAGGTGGCAATGAACTGCAGGAGCGGTACCGGCACGCAAATAAGCGACGGGCTGTTTGAAGGCATGAATTTGGAGCAGCTCTCGCCTGGCCAGCAAAAAACGTTCACGTGCAAACTTGCCGATTTCACGAACAGGCAGATTGGCGATCCAGCAAGCGGGCAGGTGTTCCTAAAGTATGACGACGGCTCAGGTGTAAACAAGTACCTTGGCGGCACGTTTATGGCAAAGGCAAGCACGATTGAGCAGCAGAGCTAAGCTGGAGGGAAACTTCCCTAATTCTTTTTAATGTTTCCAAATTAAATGCGCTAGTGCTCAAAAGGGATGATTGCATGAAAATATCTGAGATAAAGGTAGGTGCAATGAACGGAGAGGTTACAGGCGAGATAATTGACCTGGAGAACCCGCGCGAGGTAATGAACAAGTACGGCGTAAAAATGAAGGTTGCAACTGCAACGCTCAAGGATGACAGCGGCGAGATAAAGCTCACACTGTGGAACGATGATGCCGCAAAATTCAAGGTGGGCGACAAGGTTAAGGTTTCAAATGGCTGGGTGTCAGAGTTCAAGGGCACTAAGCAGCTGTCCTCCGGAAAGGGCGGTAAAATAGAGAAAGTTTAGGGTGCTGCAATGTACCTCTCAAACACTGACATACTCCGTGAGTTAAAGAAGGGCAGCTTGAAGATTGCGCCTTTTGATGAGAAAAACCTTAAGCAGGCATCGTATGACCTTGCATTATCAAACGAATTTTACGTGCCGCGCAGGATGCGCGGCCCAATTGATGTGAGGGAGAGCACAGACCCGCACAAGTGCATGAAAAAAGTGGTTGCCAAATCGCTGGAGCTGCCTCCCGGCGGGTTCTGCCTTGCGCTTACTGAGGAGCGCATAACGATGCCGAATGATTTGATTGGCATACTGGGAGGCAGGAGCAGGTTTGCACGGCTGGGTATGACTGTCCATGTGACCAGTGCGGTTATTCAGCCCGGGTCTGACAACAGGCAGGTGCTTGAGATTGCCAATCTCTCACCATTCACGCTGAAATTGTATGCCGGCGAACGGGTCTCACAGGTATATTTTGAGAGGCTTGAAACGCCAACCAGCAAGCCTTATAAGAAGTTCGGAAGAATAGCTGTAAGACAATAATCGGCAATGGTGCGTTTGCATTTTGCCAAAATCAACGGTGCTTATTATGGAAAAGGCGGTAATAACCGATGTTGACGGCACGCTGTGCGAGTATGTCGGGATTTCATGGGTGCGCTTTCTCGGTGCAAACGGCCACATAAGCGAGGGCTTGTTTGAGCAGCATGAGGCGCTTGTTGAGGCATACGATAAGGGGATGCTGGACCATATTTCATTCACGCGCGAGTGGGTTATGCTTTACGGTAATATAATAAGGGGGCGGGATGAAAAGGAAATGCATACTCTTGCAAAAAAATTTTTTGCTGGGTTCAGAAAAAGCATTCCTGAAAGCTCGCTCAGGCTGGTGCGCGAGTTCCGCGCCAAGGGATATCGGATTGTTGCGATAACCGCCTCGCCAAAAGTCCCTGTTGACCTCGTAATGGAATACTTCGGCATTAAGGATTACCATGCAACCGAGCCAGAGATACGGGATGGAAAATACACGGGTGAAATGCTAAGCACGATGCATCTGGATGAGCGTGGCAAGGGAGAGCTTGTGCGCGAGGCGATAATGCTGCGTGCGATTGACACCTCGCAATCGTTTGCACTCGGCGACACTATACACGACCTTCCGCTGCTTGAGAGCGTTGCATACCCGATTGCACTTAACCCCAAAGGCCCCCTAAGGCATTATGCAGAAGAAAACGGATTCTGGATTGCCGATTACTCAAACGTGCGCGAGGTTGTTGACAAGATTGAAAAATCAGGCACAAAAAGCCTGTTTGAGCAGATGAAGTTTGTGTATGAGGCGGGCGCGCTTAGGTATACGCCGCGCAGCGGCTGGGCATTCCTGCAGGTTGATTCGCCTGAAAATGTTGCGGAACACTCGTTCCGCTCTGCAATAATCGCATACCTGCTTGCAGTGGAAGAGGGGGAAGACCCGTACAAGTGCGCGTTTACCAACATTACACACGATATCGCAGAGGCCAGAATTGGCGATATGAACAAGGTCACGATGGCTTACGTAGATAATAAGCCTGCCATTGAGAAGCACGCATTTGCAGACCAGGTTGCGAGGCTTGATGATGCCAAGCGCAGGCATTTGCTTGAGGCGTGGGACAATTATAAAAACCAAAAGATCGCTGACATCTGCAAGGACGCTGATTTGCTTGAGGCGCTGGCAAGCGCCCGCGAATATGAATGCAAAGGATACAGGAACGCGCGTGAATGGATACTGCGGATACAATCATCGCTCAGGACCAAGACCGCAAAACGGTGGGCGCGTGCACTCTCAAAAATGGACCCGAACTCCTGGTGGTTCGGCCTGAAAAATGTCAAGAGGATACGGGAGTGAGGTGGGCGTGTGCAGTCTTTTATTTACCTTAGGGATGCATACATGCGCGAATGCGAAACTTCTGTGGATGCTGTGCCGGCACCAACGCGCATTGTGCTGAGTGATGTGCTGTTTTACCCGCAAGGCGGCGGCCAGCCATCTGATACGGGGACAATCATAAGGAAGCGCGATTCTGCCGAGTTTAAGGTTGTGCGTGCGCAAAAGGAAAACGGCATTGTGGTTATTGAAGTGGACAGGGAAGGGTTGGCACAAGGTGATGAGGTCAGGTGCGTGCTTGACTGGGAAAAAAGGTATACGCTTATGAGGATGCATACAGCGGCGCACATCCTTGCAAGTGTGTTCTATAAAAAAGCAGGTGCACAAATCACTGGCAACCAGCTTGACACGGACAAGAGCAGGTTTGACTTCAGCATACAGCAGTTTGACCGCGCGCTTATGGAAGAGTGCGTGCGCGAGGCCAACGCACTAATCGCCGGTGGGCTTGAGGTGCGCATATATGAGCTACCGCGCGATGAGGCAATGAAAATTGAGGGGGTTGTAAAGCTCGCCGGGGCACTGCCTCCATCAATAAGCATGCTAAGAATAGTTGATATAGGGGGGATAGACGTGCAGGCGGACGGTGGCACGCACGTGCACAACACGCGCGAAATCGGCACTATTGAGGTGCTCAAGCTTGAAAACAAGGGTGCCACAAACAAGCGGCTTTATTTCACGCTTAAATAATCGCATGATGAAAGTGTAGCATGCTTGCACATAGGGTTTACCTGGCACTGCTTTCCCTTTGCGTGCTTGCGGGGGTTACGTATTCCTCCGTACCTGAAGGGCATTCACTTTTACATAACAAGACATTGGTCGTGCCCGCAGATGTGGAGTGGGTTGGCAGCGGTTTAAATCTGAGTGCAGGCGATTACATAATAATTTCTGCGTGGGGCAGGTGGGGATATGACCCGCGGCCGCAGTTTGTCAAGGGACCGGACGGGCCTGCCGAGGGGCCTGGCCTGCAGCAGGGCAGGCTGAGCGCCAAAATAGGGGATGGCGCTGAATTTGCAGTCGGCTCGTATTATGAAGGCACGTGCGCCGGCGATGGAATGCTTATGCTTCACATGTACGATACTACACAGCGGCGTGATAATGTCGGCAACGTCTCAGTTAATGTGCTCGTATACTCAAACAAAGCGGCAGCAATGCCCGCCGCCAACACCACACAAAAAAATCAAACCGCTGCACCTGCAAACGACAGAAAACCTGCTGAGGATACTGCTGACAAACAAACAGAACGCGAGCTATGCACGGTTGGCATTGTGCTGCTTATGGGGGCTCTAACCCTGTACGTGCACCAAAAGCAGCGTGCAAATCTGGGCGCTGTAAAGTGATTCTATGCTTTATTCATTGGCAGCAGCAATTGGCGGGGCACTTACAAAAATAGCGGATGATTACTCCGAGCAGAAAGTACGGGCAATCCATATCTCATTCTTGGCGGGCATTGCATACGGTGCCGCGATTGCGGCCGCGGTTATGATTGAGCCCGCACTCCTGCCTCTTCTTGCGGGGGCAACAGTTGGCAACATCGCTGCAGGGAAAATTGACCGCAAGGAGCATGTGATTGCTTCTGTAATCATCCTGATGGCCTGTGCATCGCAGTGGGTATGGGATGCGCTCCCGCTCGCGGTTGCGTTTGCATGCGCTGCATTTGCCGATGAGTGGCTCCACGGCAAAAGCGGTGGATATGGAGGGATTCTTGCAAGAATCATTGAATCACGGCTCGCTCTGCCGCTGCTATGCCTGCTGCTTGCGCCTGTTTCGCTTGCATACGCAGTTTACATTATAATATACGATATTTCATACAAGGCGGCAGGACAGCGCTCACGGAAAAGCAGTGCATAAAATCCTAGCCGGACTTTTTCTCCCAGAGGGTCTCAATTAGCGGTAGCGCCTGCGTTTCAGGCACCAAGGGGGGCTGCCGTATCCATTTTATTGCGCTGGGCTCCCCATTCTCGTGAAGCAAGCACAGCCCGGACAAAAATTGCGGGAAATACATCTCCTCCGTAAACGCAAACCCGTACTTTTCTGAGAGGTATTCTGCAATGGGCGCAAGATTGGTATCGTGCGTAACTGCGATTACGTTAATAATCTGAAGGTAACGTGAAAGGATATGCTCTGCATACTCGTCACGGCTTAGATGGGCAAGCCCGCTCTCAACCCATTTGCGCATAAGATGGCTATACGGCTGGCGTGTCTGCAAATCATCCGCAACAACCCGAAGCCAGGAATCCATCATGCCCTCCTTTAAGTAGCCGCCGCTAAAATCACCGTATTTTGAGCGTTCACCCACTATGGGCGGCGTTATGCCGGCCGAGTTAAAGCAACCGAGCAACACGCCTGTTGAATAGCATCTCGGCGCTATACTTGTGTAAATGCAGTGCATCTTGTCAAACTGGCTGCGGATAAGCTTGCTCATTTCATCGCAACGCAAGATACCGCGGAGTGTGAGCTCGGCAGTAAATGCGGTGCTAAGGTCTTCCCTGATAGGCACCCTGTCCGCATGCCGAAGTATGAGTGTATACGCCATGATGTGGTTGGAAAGATTTTGCTTAAATACATTGCGATGCTGCCATATTGGCATTAAAATGCCGCACAGATGTGGCAACATTTATAATCTGCTGCTTGCCAAAACACCATGATGAGGATTGGGATAACAGGTGTCCCCGGCACCGGCAAGACGACGATTGCAAGGCTTGTGTCTGAAAAGTACGGGCTGGAGCTCGTTGATTTAAACAAAATAGTGCAAGAAAAGAAGCTCTGGACTGTAATTGACCCTGTTGATAATGCAAAAATCGCGAACTTAATTGCATTGGCGCGCGTCCTGCAAACTTTGCCGGAAAACTGTGTGGTTGAAGGCCACCTTTTATGCGAAATAAGGATACCGCTTGAGAGGATAATAGTGCTTAGGGCGCCGCTCAGGGTGCTTGAGGAGCGGCTCAGCAGGCGCGGCTACTCGGATGAAAAGGTGCGCGCCAACTTATATTCGGAGATGCTTGACTACTGCACCGAGCGTTCACTGCGCAGGTATAAGGGCACACAGACGCTCGTGCACGAGGTGCTCGCATCACAGCCGCCTGAGAATGTGCTTGCTGACATCGGGAAAATACTTGAGGACAAGGACGGCCTGCTGTTCAGGGCACCGTGGATTGACATAGCACAGGCAGACAGCGGCCCCACACCCAAATTATAATAAGTGTTTTAAAGTTAACCCAGTTAATATAGGCGAAACCCTAGAGGTGAATATGAATGGCAGAACTTCAGCACATGAACATTGTCTTTATAGGACATGTGGATGCAGGCAAATCTACCACAGTCGGTAGGCTTCTCTTTGACACCGGTGCAATACCGGAGCAGGAGATGAGGAAGCTCAAGGAGGAGGCCGAGAGGATCGGCAAGCCGACCTTTGAGTTTGCGTTCGTGATGGACACGCAGAAGGAGGAGCGTGAGCGTGGCGTTACGATTGACATCTCCCACAAGGAGTTCAAGACGCAGAAGTACTTCTACACGATTATTGATGCGCCTGGCCACAGGGACTTTGTCAAGAACATGATTACGGGTGCATCACAGGCGGATGCCGCGGTGCTGGTCGTATCTGTAAAAGACGGTGTGCAGCCGCAGACCAAGGAGCACGCGTTCCTTGCGAAGGTGCTCGGCATCAACCAGCTCGTCGTCGCAATGAACAAGATGGACGCCGTCAACTATGACCGCGTCAAGTACGAAGATGTTAAGACGCAGATACTTACGCTGCTCAAGAGCATCGGGTATAAGACCGAATCAATAAAGGTCATCCCGGTATCGGCATACAACGGGGACAACATTGCAAAGAAGTCCTCAAAGATGGAGTGGTACACCGGCCCGACCATCGTGCAGGTGCTCGACGAATTCGTGGTGCCACCCAAGCCGATTGACAAGCCGCTCAGGCTGCCTGTGCAGGACGTATTCACAATTACAGGTCACGGCACAGTGCCGGTCGGCCGTGTTGAGGCAGGCACGCTTAAGCCCGGCCAGGTGGTTGTGGTGATGCCTTCCGGTGCGCGCGGCGAAGTAAAGAGGATTGAGATGCACCACCAGGAGATACCTCAGGCGGTGCCCGGTGACAACATCGGCTTCAACCTAAAGGGTGTTGACAAGAAGGACATGAAGAGGGGTGACGTTATCGGTGACCCGAACAACCCGCCAAAGGTTGCAGAAGAGTTCACTGCGCAAATAGTAGTGCTGCAGCACCCCACTGCAATCTCCGTTGGATACACGCCGGTGTGTCACATACACACAGCACAGTTTGCAGGCCAGTTTGTTGAGCTCGTTGAGAAAAAGGATCCCAAGAGCGGCCAGTCCGCAGGCAAGCCGGACTTCATCAAGACCGGTGATGTTGCAGTGGTCAAGATAAAGCCGCTCAAGCCGGTGGTTATTGAGAAATACTCCGACTACCCGGCACTTGGCAGGTTCGCAATACGCGACATGGGCTCAACAGTGGCAGCAGGCGTTGTGCTTGACGTCAAGGAAGCGCAGCCCAAGAAGTAAGTGATTGCATGGTATCGGCACGCATAAAGCTTGTAGGGAAGTCATACGAGGAAGTTGACGGTGTCGCAAGGCAGATAACCGAAATCGCGAAGATGGGCGGCATCCCCGTACGGGGCCCGATACCGCTGCCGCGCAAGAGGCTGGTTCTGCCAACAAGGAGGACGCCATGCGGTGACGGTTCGGATACCTACGAGAAGTGGGAGATGAGGATATACAAGAGGATGATTTACGTTGAAGGCGATGAGCGGGTCCTCAAGCAGATTATGCGTGTGCGCGTGCCGGATACCGTGCACATAGAAATTAACCTCGTCTGATTTTTTCAGTTTTATATTTATTCCCTCCTTTTAATAACACACCCCTTAGGGGCGGATGCGCCCTTATGCGGCTGTAGTCTAACCTGGTCAGGACATGGGCTTCCCAGTCTCTTTCTTTTCTGCGGAAAAGAAAGCGACACCAAAGAAAGGTGTTTGGGAAGGGGGTAAACCTCCTAGGAGGACGGAGTCCTTCTGGAGAAAGCCTAGGATCCGGGTTCAAAGCAGGGCCCCAGCGGGCCAGAATGCGCTTTGCGCATGTGGCCTGCAAACATTCTGTTTGCACGGCCCCGCACCCCTTGCAACCACGCAAGTGGGGGCGGAGCCCCCTTGGGCTGCCAAAAGAAAATACCTCACACACGTGGGGGTTTGGGCAGTGGCGGACTAAGGGGGCGGAGCCCCCTTGGGCTGCCATGTGAAAATCCCGGCTGCCGCATCTAATTTTTTGCGTTTTCCCTTCGGGAACTGGTGATATGCTTAAATATATTACACTGATATTACTTTCACATATGAAAAAATCTGACTACCTACGGGATGAAATAAAGCACGTGGACATCAAGTCGTTTGATTCCACGCCGATTATAAGGCAGTATAAGGATATGGCGTTCCAAGCGAGGACACTCGCGCGGGCCTCGGAGATTTACGACAGGATGCTCGCAGATGAGAAGTGCTCGGTAATCCTCTGCCTTGCAGGCTCAATATTCAGTGCCGGGCTCAAGAAAGCGGTCTACGATATGGTGGACAACAATATGGTTGATGCAATCGTGTCAACAGGCGCCATAATCGTTGACCAGGACTTTTTTGAGGGGCTGGGGTTCAAGCACTACAAGGGCACATGGAAAGTTGACGATGATGACCTTTACAAGAAACACATTGACAGGATATATGACACGTTTATAGATGAGGATGATTTGCGCGAATGCGACCTTACCGTCGCAAAAATCGCGGACTCGCTGGAGCCGAGGCCGTATTCATCACGCGAGTTCATCGCCAAGATGGGTGAGTATCTCGTTAAGAGCAATAAAGGCAAGGACAGTGTGGTGCGCAAAGCGTACGAAAAAGGTGTGCCTATATTTGTGCCTGCATTCTCCGATTGCAGTGCCGGCTTCGGCCTCGTGTACCACCAGTGGAACAGGAAAGGCAAGCCAAAGGTCTCAATAGATTCGGCCAAGGATTTCCTTGAGCTTACCAAGGTTAAAATTGCTGCCGGCGAAACAGGTCTGTTTATGATTTCCGGTGGTGTGCCAAAGAACTTTGCGCAGGATGTGGTGGTTGCCGCCGATGTGTTAGGCAAGAATGTTAAGATGCACAAATATGCCGTTCAGATAACAGTGGCTGATGAGCGTGATGGCGGGCTGTCGGGCAGCACGCTTAAGGAGGCGCACTCTTGGGGCAAGGTGGACCAGGACTTTGAGCAGATGGTTTATGCCGAGGCCACGCTTGCAGTGCCGCTCATAGCAAGCTATGCATACCACCAGGGCAACTGGAAAAAGCGCAAGCCAAAGAACTTCAACAAAATGCTGGACAACGATCCGTACTGAGATGGTGTAAATGGATTTTGTGCCAAAGAAAGTCTTCTTCGTGAAGGGGAACGGGGTGCACAAGGACAGGCTCGCATCGTTTGAGCTTGCCCTTCGTGATGCTGGGATACAAAAATGCAACCTGGTCTATGTTTCAAGCATTTTCCCGCCGGGTGCGAAGATAATCCCTGCTGCCGAGGGCCTAAAGCAGCTCAAGGCCGGGCAGATAACCTACTGCGTTATGGCTCGGGCAGAGACAAATGAGCCGAACCGCCTGATTTCTGCGGCAATCGGCCTTGCAATCCCTTGCAACAAGGAGGCATACGGTTATCTCTCAGAGCATCACGCCTACGGGCAAAAGGGGAGTATTGCCGGTGAATATGCCGAGGATTTGGCCGCAACAATGCTGGCCACAACGCTCGGCATACCGTTTGACCCGAGCCAGGCATGGGATGAGAGAAAGCAGATGTACAAGGCGAGCGGGCACATCTTCAAGACAACTCACATATGCCAGTCCGCGGAAGGGGATAAGGACGGCAAGTGGACAACTGCGATTGCTGCCGCCGTTTTCATAATGGATGAAAACAATGGGCAGGACTAAAGTCCCATTCAATTTTTGCGGGCTGCCAAAAGAGTATTCGGATATGCGCACCGCCAAAATAGTGGTCCTGCCGATGCCTTTTGATGGGACAAGCACCTGGGGCAAAGGTGCGGATAAGGGGCCTGCCGCAATAATTGAAGCGTCGCGCAATATGGAACTCTATGATATAGAAACTGACAGCGAAGTTTTTACGAATGGTATTGCAACCGGGCGGCCGCTCAAGTGCAGAAGTGTTAATGAGATGGTTGCAAAAAGCGAGAGGGAAGTTGGTGCACTGCTTAAACAGGGCAAATTTGTTGTGTGCCTAGGTGGCGAGCATTCAGTATCAATCGGGCCTATTAGGGCACACGCAAAGCACTACGGTGAAATCAGCGTATTGCATTTGGACGCGCACAGCGACCGGCGCGATAAATACGAAGGCAGCAGGTACAACCACGCGTGCGTGATTGCGCGCGCAAGCGAATGCTGCAAAAACATCATATCGGTGGGGATACGGAGCATGGATTCATCTGAAATCCGGCGGATTGACAGGAAACGCATATTTTTTGCGCATGAGATACACGGCTCAAATGAATGGATCAGGCGTGCAGTTGATTTGCTCGGAAATAAGGTATACGTCACGATTGACCTGGATGTTTTTGACAGCGGCATTATGCCGTCAACAGGGACACCTGAACCCGGCGGCCTTGGGTGGTACGATGTTGTTGGGCTGCTGCGCGAAGTGGCAATGCAAAGGGAGATTGTTGGCTTTGACGTCGTTGAGCTTGCCCCCAACAAGAACAACCGCGCGCCAGATTTCCTGGCAGCCAAGCTTGCGTACACCCTGCTAAGCTACAAGTTCTGCCGCCCACCAAAATAATCTTAATTCATAAAATTGATTTTCACTTTTTCTATTTCAAATATTTCGCCAACAGAATTAGCCACTGTGCCGGCAGGCTCGGTTAAGTATATTTCAATATCATAATGCCCTTTGCTGCGCACCTCATCAACAACATGCTTAACGTGCCGCATGCCACATATCGCATAGACATTCCTGCCGGCATTAAGATAATGCATGATGGATTGCGCCTGCAGCACTGACCTAACGCAAACAAGCCACCAGTAATCCTCCTTTGAGAACACGGGCTGCGTGAAACCATCCGCCTCAATCCTCTTTCCAGAAAGCTTCTCAACCGTTTCCTTAAATTCCGGCCCTAAATCCGATGCGCATTTCAGTACCCACATGTATACTGCCAAATAGTTAAGTGCCATTTCATCACTTATGCCTTCCCCGCCATACCTGATAAGCGATGCCGCTTTTCTGGGGGACAATACTTCCCCACCATTAACCGCACAATCTACCACAGACATCATATCAAGCGCTAAAAGCGGCTCAAGCCCCATCAGCCGGACATTGGGCAAACCGCGTGCGTTACGGTATGCGTTTAGGTTTTCACCGAGCAGGCTGCCATAAATAGGCGCAGCAACCCTACGGTAGGCCTCGTACATTTCACTTTTTAGGGGGCTTTCAAATTCATGCGGGCTTTTGGCACCCCATGCCTCCGCAATGAGCACATCCCTTTTCTTGTCAAAAATAGGGCTGAGCGTGCGACCTATTTTCTGGAGATTGCGTGATTGGTGGTTCTCCCCAAAAATCACTGCGCGGGGCATATTTTATTTTCATCAAACCTAATATATAAACATTTCCAATAACGCGGCATGGGTGTGATACACCCAATTCACATATAAAAAATATGCTGGCTTTAAGAAAGGCGCATAAGGTGGCCAAATGAACCATTCTGAAATTGAGCATTCAATAATCAAATACTGGGAAGAGAACAGCGTGTTTGAAAAATCCGTTGCGCAGAGGCCTATAAACCGGCAGTATGTATTTTATGATGGGCCTCCCTTTGCTACTGGGCTCCCGCATTATGGACACATCCTTGGGCTTACCAGCAAGGACCTGTTCCCGAGATATTGGACTATGAAGGGATACAGGGTTGAGCGCAGGTGGGGATGGGACTGCCACGGCCTGCCAATTGAGAATATCGCCGAAAAAGAGCTGGGGATAAAGGAGAAAAAGGAAATTGAGGCAATGGGCGTTGCTAAATTCAATGAGTTTTGCCGCTCAAAAGTGCTGTTCTTCGCAAATGAATGGAAAAAGACAGTTGTGCGCATGGGCAAGTGGATAGAGTTTGACGATGCCTACAAGACCATGGATAACACCTATATGGAAACCATATGGCATATCTTCAAGAAGCTTTACGAGGGAGGGCACATTTACGAGGGCAAGAAGATACTTATGTACTGCCCCAGATGCGAAACCCCGCTTTCCAATGCTGAAATCGCAATGGATAACAGCTACAAGGATGTCACTGAACGGGCGATAACAGTAAAGTTCAGGCTCAAGGATGAGCCCAACACCTATATCCTTGCGTGGACAACCACGCCCTGGACGCTTGTTGGCAATGTGGCGCTTGCAGTAAACCCAAAAATCCCATACGTAAAAGTGCAGGCCCACGGAGAAACGCTTATACTTGCGAAGCCGCGGGTGGAAGCGCTTGGCCTTGAAGGTGCGGTTGTTGAGGAATTCAGCGGTGAAAAACTGCTGGGAAGGGAATATGAGCCGCTGTATGAAGTTGCCGCCGCAAAGGGAAAGAAAGGGTATTACGTGATAGATGGCGGCGATGAGGTCACCACTGAGGACGGCACTGGTGTCGTGCACATGGCGCTCTATGGTGATTTTGACTACAGGATGATTGTCAAGTACGGGCTCCCGATAGTGCAGCACGTTGGGAGGGATGGCCGCTTAGTTGACGGTCCAGAAAAGTTCAGGGGCATGTGGTTCAAGCACGCAGACAAACATATAATTGAGGACTTGGATGAGCGCGGCCTCCTGTATGAGGCGAGCGATTACACGCACTCGTATCCCTTCTGCTACAGGTGCAACACACCGCTGTTCTACAATGCAGTTGACTCGTGGTTCATAAACATACAGGGCATAAAGCAGGAGCTGATAAACAAGAACAGCGAGATAAGCTGGCACCCGGAAAACATAAAGGAAGGCAGGTTCAGGGACATACTTGAGACCGCGCCCGACTGGAGCATCTCACGCAACAGGTTCTGGGCAACCGCAATCCCCGTATGGAAATGCGAAAAGTGCAATGCAATGGAGATAATAGGCAGCATAAAGGAGCTTCAGCAAAAGGCAGTTGAAAAAGTGCCTGATGATGTTGACCTGCACAAGCATATCGTTGACGGCATACACCTCAAATGCCAAAAATGCGGCGGCCAGATGTCGCGCATACCCGAGGTGTTTGACTGCTGGCTTGAGTCGGGCAGCATGCCCTACGCCGCAAAGCACTGGCCGTTTGAGAACGTTGAGTGGTTCAAGGACAACTACCCCTGTGATTTTGTTTCAGAATATGTTGGGCAGGTGCGCGCGTGGTTTTATTACATGCACGTGATGGGTGTGCTGCTGTTCGGGCACCCGCCGTTCAAGCATGTTGTTGTCACGGGCAACATGCTCGCTTCAGACGGCACAAAAATGTCAAAGTCCAAGGGCAATTTCCCTGATCCCATGCTCATGTTTGAGAAATACGGTGCCGACTCGCTCAGGTTTTACCTGATGGCATCAAACCTCATGAAGGCGCAGGACATCAACTTCAACGAGGAGCACCTTAAGGACATATACCGGAAGGTGTTCATGCTGCTGGGCAACGTGCACCAGTTCTACCTGCTTTATGGTGCAGATAACAGGGTGTTTAATGACACTTCGTCAAAAAACCTGCTTGACAGATGGATTATAAGCCGTGTAAACTCAGCAACAAAAAATGTGACTGATGCGCTTGAAAATTACAATACCCCTGATGCATGTGCCGAGATCGTGAAACTCGTTGATGACATATCCACATGGTACGTTAGGAGGAGCCGCGAGCGGTTCAAGAGCGAAAATGTGGCCGAACGAACCGAAGCGGTTAGGACGCTTGCATACGTGCTCCATACAACTGCACGGCTGCTTGCGCCAATCTCGCCATTCCTGCCAGAGCACATTTACCAGTCATTCAGGAAATCCGGCGCAAAGCTTGAGGAGTCCGTGCACCTTGACAAGTGGCCGGCGTATAATGAGGCGCTAATCTTAGGAGAAATTGACGAAAAAATGGCGCTGGCGCGCACAATAGTGAGCATGGCGCTTGAGCAGCGCGAGAAAGCCAAGGTTGCAGTGAGGCAGGTATTGCCAAGGCTTGCCATAAACGGGGCCACACTGAGCGATGAATACCTCGCGATAATACGTGATGAAGTTAATGTAAGGGAAGCTGTACTTGCTGATACGGCTGCCAAGGAAGTTTCAGTTGTGCTTGACACAACCATCACACCAGAGCTCAGGATTGAGGGCCTTGCTCGCGACCTCACGCGCAAAATCAACAGTTACCGCAAGGAGCTCAAGCTTACAATCAAGGACCGTGTTGTGCTCTTCGTTGAAACCGACTCTGAGGACGTGCGCAAGTGCATTGAAATGCATGGCAGGGAGATTATGCGCGACGTGCAGGGCGATGAGATACGGATGGAGCGCGGCGAGGGCACGCCAAAGGAAATTGAAGTGGGCGGGAACACCGTGTGGATCTCAATCAAGGTTAAGCAATAGCTTGCTAGGGGATACGCCTCTGCACACAGCAGCAGCCAAAGGTGCAAAGCGCATTTCCCTTCCAAAACATTTATATTCCTACACGGAGAAGGGATTATGGTGCTGATTATGGCTGCTCAGGTTCAAAAGGATAAAAAGTTGGAAGAACTTACTACTTCCATAACACGGATAACACGGGAGGCAAACGGTCTATTTGCACTTGGACAAACAGTAGAAAGATATGAGAACCAAACCCCCAAAAAGACTACTGCCCTTTTAAAAGAGGAGTCTTTCTTGCGTAATATGAACACCCAAGCATTGCAATGGGAAGCAAACGTGTGTGAACGCCTGCTTGGATGCATTGAGAGGTGGAATAAATGATGAGGATGATTATACTTAAGCGGTTGCTTGAGATAAAGAAGAATTTGGAGGAGCTGATGCCTCAACTGGACCCGAACAGCAAGGTGTACAAGGACGCGAAGGCGTCGCTTGAGCGCATCAACAAGTCGCTCGCAAGCGTTAATCCTGAGGAGTTGCCGAAAGATGTTAGGATTGACACCTCGCGGCTCAAGATGAAGGGGGACAAGCTGTTCGGCAAGGTCCTTATGACCGACAACACAAAAGTGTATTACCTTACGGTTGACAACAGCGAAATCAAGGATATGAAGGTTTTTGAGGGCGGCATTAAAAAGATGGAATACCTTGAATCGACGGTCTTTAAAAATAACGGCTGATTTTTAGTTGATTTATTATTCGCCGCATGTGCCCATAACCGGTGCTTTTCCCACGAATACAAACATCCTGCCGGACGTCGGCTCAGAATATACCACTTGAACTGTGTAACGGTACGCGGAGCCTGGCTCGCAGGGTATGCCTTCAATAAGGACGGGGGACTCCTGCCCAGTAACCATCTCAAGTGCAGGGGATACAGCCGCAACCCTTCCCTTTTTGCCTATAAGCGAAACCTCATCAATAGTTATTTTGAACGGCTGGCTGTTGTGCAGTGTTAGCAGCATGACTGATGAGTTTGCCGAATGGCTAACTATGCCTATCTCTGCAGTGCGCCAGTATTCAGCGCTCTGTTCTGGGCTTACCTCCTCACTGCTGGCGCCAAGGCCCGTAAGCAGGCCCAGCACCACAAGCCCCACTACAAACAGGACGCCCAAGATGAAAAGATACTCAACACTGCCCTGCCCCCGGTGCACATTCTGCTTAAGCATAATCCAAAGTATTGCGTAAATACTTATAAATAACCACAGGATCTGCATATGCACAGTATCAGCCAGACACCTATATGAGGGCCTATCGCACACCTTAATTTGCGCAAATTATTTGCGCCTAAACATACTGCTAATCGCACACAGACCTGCAACCGCCACCCCTACAATCAATACAACGAAAGCCATCTCCAAATACGCCATGCGTGCTTTTAAGCGGGAAAGTTAAATATGCGTGCATGCAAATTGCTTTATTAACATATCTGCCCATTATAACGAGTGGTGATAATTATGCCTAAAAAGGAAAAACCAAAACCTGCTGCAGAAGTAAAGCCATCTACGCCATCTAATGATAAGGATGATAATATCCTTGGCGCACTATCTTACCTGCTCGGCGTGCTTGCAATCATACTCTATCTTGTGAAGAAGGAGAGCAAGTTCGTGAGGTTCCACGCAATGCAGGCGACCATCCTTGCAGTGGCATGGACTGTAGTATTCATTGTGCTTCTGGGCATATCATTCGTGCTCACTATCATAACAATGCCTCTCGGCGGTATAGGCGGGATGGTATACCTGTGCATCTTCCCGCTTGGGCTGGTAGCCCTAATCTCACTCCTGTTCGGTGCATGGAAGGCCTTTGAGGGCGAAATGTACAAGCTGCCTGTCATTGGCGGGTACGCGGACAAGTACTCCTAAACAAGGTGCCGGTAATGCCCAAGCCCTTGATGAAGGCAGTTGGTATGGGGGTGATGGCCTCACTCATCGGCATATTCGCGGTGATAGTGGGCATACTTGCCATATTTTTCTTTGCAATCATCGGGGCGCTTATCGGTGCAGCCACTGGGTTCATACTGCAATACGTGCCCGTGCTCGGCCCCCTTGTAATACACGGGTTTGAGCTAGTAGGCGTGCAAAACCCAGACCTTGTGGCGCTGGGCGCAATGCTGGGCTTTGTGGGCGGGTTCTTCAAGGGGGGCTGCTCGCACCAGCAGTGCAGCACGGCCTGACTTTTCCGTTTTTGTGTCATATTTATAAAACAATTCCATTCTAATATCCCCGTAATGCTCGAGTAGCTCAGTTGGTAGAGCGTCCGGCTGTTATGCCTCTGGAAGGTTTTCTTCCAGTGGATAATAAGTGGAATGCGCATCCCATTTCCGCGGATGTGGGGGATGCGCCCTCATACCGGGAGGTCGCAGGTTCAAATGCTTGGCTGGTGTCAACACGCCAGCAAGCTGGCTGTCCTGCCTCGGGCGTTTACCTAGTTCTTGGCCCGCGGCTTATCTCGCAAATTCGCTGCGCTCAGTTTGCTCGATCCTGCCTCGGGCGCCCGTCGTTAAGTTAGGTTTCAGCGATATGCAAAACCAAAATGTATTAAAAATTAATATGAGCACCTTAGATATATGCGCACACTAAACGCAAAACGCATACAAACGCCGCAGGAATCCGTTGACAAGATACGGCTCCTGAGCAAGCTGCTTATTGAAAAGGAATACGTAAAGCTGGATGCCAAAGTAAATAAGGAAATCCAGGAGTGGGATGAATTCAATACCCCGGAAAATGTGGAGCGCGGCAAAGCATTTACGCTACTTATCACAATGGGGCTTGGGGGATGTGCAGTAACAAATGCTTTCGGGAATGGAACGCTGTGGGGCTTTCTCTCAGTACTAACGGGGATGTGGTGGCTTAAAAGTGTGATTGAAGGGTTTCCAACGCGCCCTATGTCCTACAACGAGAGCAAGCTTGATTTCTACAGGATGTTCTTGGGGATAGGGACTTCCGGAGAGCCATTTAGGTGGACTGAGACGCAGATTGAGACTTCACTTTTCCACTGCAAGGAGGGTCACGACAAAAAATACCCGGAGGCCCTTGAAGTGCTGCGCGCAATGGCACGGATAACCGGCTCAAGCTACCTTATGGAGCGGACGTACAGCAACCGCATTTATATGGACTATGTAGTCCCCTACGAGGATATGAATGGGGTGGCAGACAGGCCCTGACGCACAGAAAGCAAGGTATTTATATATGGTTCTCAAAAATTCAAGTATGCTGCCTTATGACATTGTCCGGCCGGTAAAGGTCCGCAAGAAGGCATCGTTCAGCTGCGGTGTGCGCAGGGTTTTTGCTTTCGGCTGCTGCAAGCCGTTTGACGAGGAGCCGCTAATGGAAGTGTCTGCAAAGGCCTACAAGCGGGGCGAAAATGAGCCCGTAATAAAGCTGCGCTCGGTGGGCAAGGATGGCACAGTGTCCATCAAGAAAGGGGCACTAAGCAAAATGCTGATGGCGGACCTTGACGGTGCGGAGGCGTTCTTGCTGTGCATGGTCAGCAACGCTGTTGCGCCTGAGATTGATGCAACTGCAATGCTTCACCTAAAGCAGCACCTCAGGCCTGAGATGTTTCAGCGGATACTGGAGCAGAAATTTGGCCTCCCAGCCACAGAGTTGCCGGCTATTGAGCAGATTGTTTACGTTAACGAGGCAAACGAAAAAGGGAGTGTGCCCGGCCTCAAAAACATCTACACGCACAAAGGGACCTACATTGAGGTTTGCGGGACATCTTTCGGCAAAATGGAGGGCTATGTTGTAAAAACACGGCTCCCTAATGGGGATTCAATGCGGCGGGAATTCATTATGGGCGACTCAAGCAAACTGTTCCCAAAAGAGGAAGGCATAAACGAGCGCCCCCTCTCAATAAACGAGATTTCGCTGCTATTGCTCACTAAAATGGAGCTGAACAGGGAAATCAAGGAAGCATAGCCAATGGGATTCGCTGGCAAAATGATTTGTTTTTATATTTACAGGTAATATGTTGTGCTATGAAAGGCCAAACCAAGAAAAGAAAAGGCGAGCACATCAATATCTGCCTTAAGAAAGATGTCTCTTATTCGCACAACTATTTTGATGATATGCAGTTTGAGCACGATGCACTCACGGAGTTGGATTACGGGGACCTTGACACAAGCGCGCGCTTCCTCAAGCACGATTTAAACTGCCCTTTTATGGTATGTGCAATAACAGGCGGCTACAATGATGCCATCAGGATAAACAAGGGTCTTGCAAGTGCCTGTGAAAAATACGGCATAGCATTCGGCCTTGGCTCACAGCGTGCAATGCTTGAGGACAAGGGCCTCACCAAGACATACTGCGTGCGTGATGTTGCACCTACAATTCCCGTGGTTGGCAATATAGGGGCTGCACAATTGGCAGCATACAAGCCGGTGCAAATCAACGATATGCTCAAGGATGTTGGTGCGGATTACCTGGCCATACATCTAAACACCTTGCAGGAACTTATCCAGCCTGAGGGCGACAGGGACTTCCGCGGGCTTGCCGAGCGCATAAACATAATAGTGCGCGAGATTGAATTCCCGGTTATACTCAAGGAAACGGGAGCTGGCATTACACGAAGCGTTGTTGAAAGGATTGCGCGCAAAGGCATACCTGTTGCTGGCATTGATGTGGCCGGCTCGGGCGGGACATCGTGGGCTAAAGTTGAGGAATACCGGGGCGGCAATGCTAGGCAGTTCGGTGAATGGGGTTCTCCAACGCCAATCTGCACGATGGAGGTTGCACGCACAGGCATCTTCACAATCGCAAGCGGCGGCATACGCACCGGGCTTGACGCTGCAAAGGCGCTGTCGCTTGGCGCACACATAGCAGGCGGTGCGCGCGTGTTCATGGATGCTTACTTCAAAAAGCGGCTTGAGCAGGAGATTGAATGGTGGATCACGGGCCTTAAGCGCACGATGATGCTCACGAACTCACGGCGCGTGCGCGACCTGCAATCTGCAAACCTCATAATTACGGGCAAATTGGGCAGGTATATGCACGCCAAGGGCATACGGGTGGCACATTTCGGCAAAAGGAGATAGTATGGGCTATTTAGACGATGCTGCGCGGGCTGCTCGCATATCAGGCAAGCTGCTCAGGGAACTGTTTATGCAGGGCAATATTGAGATGGAATACAAGTCCAGAAAGGAGATTGTGACGAGCGCAGACAAGGGCTCGGAGGAACTTGTTGTT
>JAVYLZ010000004.1:0-39946 GCA_038740245.1 Candidatus Micrarchaeia archaeon | reverse complement strand
TAAGAAAAAACAGGAAATTGGGCCAGTGTTTTCTTTCGGACTCGCGCATACTTGACAGGGAGGCGCGCATAATATCCCCGGAGGGTAGGCGCGTCCTTGAGATAGGGGCAGGCGACGGCCGGCTTTCTGAGCGCCTCCTTTCTGCAAAAGAGCTTGCGCTTGTTGAAAAGGATCCGCGCTTTGCATCTTTGCTGCGTGATAAATTTTCCAAGAACATGAACGTGCGTGTGATTCAAGGGGATTTTTTAGGGCTTGAGCCGTTTGATGTGGACCTGATAGTAGGCAATGTGCCCTACAACATATCGTCGGCCATTACATTCAGGCTTATTGACTGGAAGTTTAGGCGCGCAGTGCTTATGTTCCAGAAGGAGTTTGCAAGAAAGCTGTGCGCACGCGGCAGTGAGATGTCACGCATCTCTTTTTTCGCACAGCACTATTTCAGCATAGTTGAGCACTTTATCGTACCCAAGTCGGCGTTCAGGCCCCGGCCAAAGGTTGACTCCGCGCTCGTTGAGCTTGCCCCAACACATGCCCCGCCCATCCCGCCTGCCGTGCACCAGGCGATAACCACGCTTTTCCAGCACAGGCAAAAGCAGCTCTCATCGTCCATACGTGTTTACTGCAGGGAAACTGGCAAAAATCCGGAGCGGGTGCTGGCGCACATCCAGAGTGCTGGCATACCCCTCAATAAGCGAATATTCCAGCTCAGCCACAGCGAAATAATGAAAATAGGAAAAGAGATTTCAGGCTAGTTCTTATTTCCTCTTCTTTTTCTCAGGGGGCCTGCGCTCCTGCTTGTATTCCATCGCCAGGTTGTACACGTCCTTCACTGCAGCCACAAACGCCACAGGGCCCACGAAGAATGCAATCGCCGTTGCAATGTTCTTAAGCGCAGTCAGCATCGCGTCGTTGACCTGCGATCCAAGGATGTAGAACAGGATTGCCGCGAGTATGATTGTGTTTATCGCATTCATAAAGCGCTCAAGGTTCTTGTCAAACATGTTCACAAGCCCTACAATTACACCAAGAAACATCACCACAGTGTACGCATACATATTGGTGCCTGGCAGCGCCCCTATGATGAAAGCGAGTATTACGCCTCCTATAAAGGCAAACTCTGCAACAGTGTCCCATTTCATCAAATATCACCCGGATATAACTCTAAGGGAATGTTTATATATATTTTAGGCGGTAGCATCAGCAGCCCAGCATAAAGTGCGAGCTTTTATTTGTGGCTGCCAAAATCAGGTTATGCCGGGCAATGAGTTCTCACCCACCGAGAAGGCCACTCTCGCACGTTTTTGCACGAGCGTGGAAGGCAATGTTTTCGTGCTTACCAACCTCCCTGAAATAGTGAAGGGGACGCTGTTCTCGCGGTATAGCCGCTCGCCGAAGGGCCTGAAGAGGCTCCTTCTTGATGAATTCATTGGGAATGCAGAGGCGGGGATACCCTCACCGACTGAGCATGAGCCAGCACAGGCTCTTGACCGTGCCGAAAAATTCTACGAGCGCGTCCTTGTCCAGTACGGGGACGATTCTGTGGCAGAGCTTGCGGGCGCCCATCTGGCTGTTGAGCGGGCAAGCAATCTTGCAACTAAGTTTTTTGAGGACCGGCGCATAGGCCTATCGCCGCTTGAGAAGTCAAGCAGGTATGTCTACTTCAACGAAAAGATCGATGGGGAATACCAGTTTTACAGGGATGCATTCATAATGGGCTCAAAATATGCAGATGACTACCTTTCTTGCTGCAACTTGCTTTTTGACACATATACGGCGCTCATGGGCCCAATGCAGAAATACTACACCGAAAAATTCCCCCGCGGGGAAGATGTAGGCGAACGTGCGTATGAATCAGCCATACGGGCAAAGGTGTGCGACTCGCTGAGGGGCCTGCTCCCCGCATCAACACTTACGAATTTCGGGCTGTTCGGGAATGCGCGGGCTTTTGAGTATGCAATCACGCTCAGTAGGGCATCACCTCTTGGTGAAATCCAGGACATAGGTAAAAGCATGCACGGCGAGCTCAGCAAAGTATTCCCGGTTTTGCTGAGGCGCACATACTCCGCACACGGGGATGAGTTTGTTTCATTTATTAAAAGCTGCAAATGTGAATGCGCACTCCCTGCCCACGCTGCACAAGGAGGTTATGTTTCACTTGAGGACTACGATAAGGATGGTGAAGAGAAGGTGGTTGCGGCCATACTTTATTCAGGTTCAGGCGCGCCTATGTCCGGCTGTATTGAAAGAGCCAAATCGCTTGGTCCGGATGAAAAGCGCAAAATAATAGCACAATATGTTGGAAACCGCACGAACCGGAGGCACAGGCCAGGCCGCGCCTTTGAGAACACAAGTTATCTTTTTGATATATGCTCAAACTTTGGGGCGTACAGGGACCTTCATAGGCACAGGATACTCACACAGGAGAGGCAGCTGCTTTCAACAGCCAATGGGTATGATCTTCCGCATGACCTTGTGGATGCAGGTGTTGATGCAAACTTTAAGGAAGCGATGGAATTTGCCGATGACGTTTATAGGAAACTCGCTGCGCTTTCGCCTGTGCACGCACAGTATGTGGTGCCGTTTGCGTACAGGGTGCGATGGTACATAAGGATGAATTTGCGCGAGGCGTACCATCTTATAGAGCTGAGAAGCCAGCGGCAGGGCCATCCAGACTACAGAAGGATTGCACAGATGATGTACGCAGAAATAAGAAGAGTGCACCCTCTGCTGGCCGAACCTATGCAGTTTGTTGATTTGAACGAATATGATTTGGAGCGGCTTGAGGCCGAAAAGCGCATAGACGGCAAGCTTTCCAAAATAAACTGAGCCGAAAATCCCGTCAGAGCTTCTGAACGCGCGCGTTTGCCGCCGAACGCGCGCACGTAGAAAAGTATTTAAACATTGCCGACATATAAAATCGGCGAACATACAAAATGAGTGTGGAGCTATCGGTGCACCGAAGTGTACCCCGGCAGAAGTTCATGCGCCTTTTGGAGTCCATTCCTGAAAAGGTGCGTGCTGATATAGACCTCCCGCATCCTGAAAGGGTACAGGAGTTTGAGAGGCAATTCCTAAAGAGCAATAGCGTTATGCTTCTTGCTGAAAAAAATAACCGCCCTGTTGGAGTTGTGTACGCATCGCTATCTTTGAATTACTACATCTCAAAAAGCGCTCTCGTGTCCCCGGAGGACCCTATTAGGATATCCAAGATATACGCATATGAGCTGACAGGTGCATATGTTGACCCGGAGTTCAGGCGTGAGGGCATCTACTCGCAGCTTGCAAAGGGCCTTGAGGAATACTCCTCGCAGAACGGTATGGAGCTTTACCTTATTGTCCGGTCTCATCCTGAATCCCGCTATCAGGCGCTCAACCTGCTAAGCATGCTGATGGGCAGGCCTGTGGATTATATACGGGATAATTATGAGCAGATGCTCCAGGATTTTGAGGGTGTTGAGATACCGCGCAGCCTGATTGAGCCCCTGCAGCCGTCAATAGGGCTGGTAAACCCGGAATCGGTTTCACTGCTGCACAGGTGCCTAACGCTTGTTGACACAGGGGAGATGGAGCTTATTGGGTATTGGATAGCGGCATTCTCACCAGTGTTTAAGTATACTCACATTGCACAGCAGTAGCTATTTTTGCACGTTTTCCTTTATTGCTAAGCTTCTCCAAAAGAAAAGGGAGACCACCAGAGGGAGAAAAAGGAAAGGCTTCAGCTCGTGCATTAGCTATTTTTCTGAATTTTTTCCATTAAGCGGAGATAAATCTGCTCAAGCTGCAGAAGTTGCTTTTTAGGCACCCGTTCCTCATTTGTGTGCGCGCGCAAGTACTCGCCGCACCCAAATATTACAGTATCCCTTTCCTTAAAGTAGTGTGCATTTGTCCAGGCCCTGTCAAGCCCAACACCCCTGCCCGAAAGCAATGAAAGCTCTTTTGCGAGGCCGTTGCGTTTTCCTATATGTGCTGGGAAAAAGTCGGAAACGCCGACACTAATATTCTTCTCGCCCCGCCCAATCTCTTGCGCAATTTTCCGTGGAGAGTTGTAGTGCGTGTTCTGGAGCACCAGGAGCTTGCAGGCGGCTTTGGGTGGCACAAACGTGTGCCCCTGCGGGTCAAGCACCATCTCACGCACCTGCACACCGCTTTCACCCAGCTTATCCTTTTTTTTGAATTTGGACTGCACAGTTTTTGCACATACGCCCAGCAGCGTATTGTAGGAATTCCCCCTGCCACCGTAGCACGAGTGCATCTGCCGCCCCCTCGCACTTATAGTGGCGATTGCCCAGCCAAGCCAGCCGTAGTTGGCCTGCAGCCCTGTCGCCTCATTTATAATCACCTTTGGGGCGCGTATATCCTTGTATATAGCAAGAATGCCCGTATTATAATACTCCTCATCCGCATCAAACGCCAGCACGAGGCCTTCCGGAATTTCATCCATTTTTGAGAGTGCGGAAAGTAGCGGGCCGATGTCCTTTTTTGTATCCACTGCACCAGGCCCGTACAGATAGTTTTCATCCTCTTTTACAGGAGTGCCGGCGTATGGCACCACATCAAGGTGGCAGTTTATGCAGAGCTTTTCCTTCCCGCCGGTTTTTGCAACGATGGATTTTGATGTTTTTGAATGTGCATACTCCTTGCACTTTATGCCCAGCGAGGCAAGCTTCTCCTGCACGTAGCAGGCAAGCTCCTCCTCCTGCCCGGAGGGCGACTTAATACTGAGTATCTCGCGTGTTGTGCGTATTGCATCCATGCGCACATCTAAGCGGATAAACTTAAAAAATGTGCTTAAATAATTATCTTTCCCTAATCTAATCAGTGATATAATGCCAGTGAAAAAAAGCTGTGCAACGTGCGAGCACGCAATACCCAACATTGAGAAGCGCAACATGCATTTTGAGCGCAAGGTCAGCTACTCCGGCAAATCGCTCATAATTTCAATACCCGAGGACCTCGCCAGGTATATGGGCGTGTCCAAGGGCAGCAGGGTTAAGGTTATCCCCGTCAACAAAAAGGCCTTTCTGGTTGAAGTGCTTTGAATGCGCTGTTTTAGGAAGTGGTATTTCATATGCAGTTGAATGCAAGGGCAGTCCGCCGCATATCACAGGATAAGAACGAGCCTGAATGGATGTTCCGGCTAAGGCTTAATGCTCTTAAGATATTCAGCCGCATGCCACTCCCCAAATGGCAGGTTCCAGACCTTTCAGAGATTGATTTTGATGCAATAAGCTATTACAGCCCGCAAAAGCCGGCCGCCCGCCGGTGGGAGGACGTCCCAAAAAGCATACGTGCAGTTTACGAGAAGATGGGCATCCCAAAGGCAGAGCAGGAGATGCTTGCAGGCACAGTTGCGCAGTACCAGTCAAGCGGCGTTTATGAGAATTTGAAGAGGCAGTGGGAATCGAAGGGGGTTATATTCTGCAGCCTTGATGAGGCACTCAAAAGATATCCGACCCTTGTGCGCAGATACTTTACTTCAGTTGTGCCAATATATGACAACAAGTTTTCGGCATTGCACTATGCAGTGTGGAGCGGCGGCTCGTTCCTTTACGTGCCGAAGGGTGTTGATGTTAGCCTCCCAGTGCAGACATACTTCTACATGAAGGATAAGCGCGAGGGCCAGTTTGAGCACACGCTCATAATCGCAGAGGAAAATTCGCGCGCGCACTATATTGAGGGGTGCACAGCACCCGTTTATGATGAGCACTCGCTCCATTCCGCGGTTGTTGAGGTTGTTGCAAAGAAGCACAGCAGCGTGCGCTACACAACTGTGCAGAATTGGAGCAAGAACATATACAACCTAAATACAAAGCGCGCGCGTGTCGGTGAGGGCGCGCTAATGGAATGGGTGGGCGGCTCGCTTGGTGCCAAAGTATCAATGCTTTATCCGGCAAGCGTGCTTGAGGGAAAGGGCGCACGCGCAAGCCACATTACGCTTACGCTTGCTCCTGCGGGCACAGTCAAGGAAAGCGGTGCAAAGGTGATACACGCTGCACCGGACACGCGCTCAACAATAATATCAAAGGGCATATCAATGGGCGATGGCCGCAGCGTATACCGCGGCCTTGTAAAGGTGCTTAAGGGCGCAAAGAATTCACAGTGCACAGTGAAGTGCGACTCACTGCTTTTGGATGCGCATTCAAAATCTGAAACATACCCATATTCAGATATACGCGAGACAGAAGGTGTTGTGTTTACGCACGAGGCCTCCGCCGGCCGTGTTTCAGAGGAGCAGCTTTCATACATGATGAGCAGGGGCATAAGCGAGCAGGATGCGCGTATGCTGTTCGTTACTGGGTTCATCAAGCCGGTGCTTAATGAGGTGCCGCTTGAGTATATGGTTGAGCTCACACGGTTCATACATCTTGAGATGGAAAATAGTGTGGGGTGAATGGCGGCGATGTATGCCAAATATGAAGTGAGGGGCAATGCTTATGAAAAGTATGCTTGAGTTAAGGGATGTTTGCGTTTCAGTAAATGGCAAGCGCATAATTGAGGGCGTTTCACTGGGCATTCGCCCGGGTGAGATACACGTGGTTATGGGCCCGAACGGCTCCGGCAAGAGCACGCTTGCACACGCAATTATGGGATTTTCAGAGTATTCAGTGAAGGGCAGGATTTTTTTGGATGGAAGTGATATTACAAAATCAAAAACCTATGAACGTGCACGCAAGGGCCTGTTTTTGTCTTTCCAGAACCCCCCTGAAATCCCAGGGGTTAAGAATTCAACTTTCATTAGGCAGGCACATCTGGCGCGCGGGAGCACACAAAGTGCCGGTGAATTTGCAGGTGAGTATGAATCCCTGCTAGCAAAGGCAGGGCTGGGCCGCGAGTTTGGCCAGCGTGATGTGAATGTTGGCTTTTCTGGTGGCGAGCGCAAGAAAAATGAGATTGTGCAGATGCTTTCACTAAAGCCAAAAGTGGCCATACTTGATGAGATTGATTCCGGTTTGGACATTGATTCAGTGAAAAAGGCCGCCGCAGCAATCACATCGCTCGCAAAGGAAGGGACGGCAATCCTGCTCATCACGCACAGCCCGCGCATAACACACTACCTTGGCGTTAAGCCTGGCCGCGTTTACGTGCTGCAGGGCGGCCGCATAATCAGGCAAGGAGGTCCCGCACTGATTCACGAGATAGAGGAGAAAGGGTTTGGTGGAACAAAATGATGGGATACGTTTTCGGCGATGCGCGGTTTGCGCGTGTCCGGCCGGACTCAATTGACATATCCGTGCCCGGCGGCAAGCAGGCATCTGTTGCAGCACGCATACTTGGCTCGGGCACGGTTTCTGTTTCGCTCGGCAAACGCTCCTCACTTTCATTTTCAGTTATTGGTGATTCATGCGAGCGGGCGCACATGGTCCGCATCAACTTTGCGCTCGGTGAGGGCTCACGCTGCGCCCAGACACTAAATTTCAGGGGCCGCGCAAAGAAGTCGGAAGTATCAGTCAATGGCTTGTGCGGAAACGGCTCCGTAGTGGCACTTAATACAATATTACAAGGGCTACACACAAAAGCCTGTATTGGCTTGAAATGCGCACGCAATTGCACTTCACATGTTAACATTCTTTCCCTCCCAGCCAAGGCCCGGCATTCCGTTTCAGCTGGTGTGCTGCACAATGGCAGCAATTCAGTTAATTCAGTGCTTTGCTCAGGCATTGCCAAGCCGGCCTGCTCGGTGGAGTTCAACGGCTCGCTCACAGTGCCAGAAAGCATCCGTGATATTGAGTCATCGCTGCACGGCAAGTTCATTGCGTATCCTGGCTCAGCTGTAAGTGCACTGCCTGTACTTAATGTGCACAGCCGGGACGTACGCACTTCCCACGGCGTTTCGGTGACCAATATAAGCCCCGAGACTGTATATTATATGGCAAGCAGGTGCATTGCTGAGAAGGAAGCGTGTTCGCTCATTGAACGCGGTGGGGTTGAATTCATGATAAACAGGATGTCAAACGCAATAAGCAGCGTGCTGCCAGGGCATAAGGTGAAGGTTGATTGGGATGGTGGCGGCACGCGTGCATGCAAAGGAGGTGCTTAAATGAAATGCAATTTCAAAGAGGATTTCCCGCTTATCCGGAAGCTCCATTACCTTGATAATGCGGCAACATCGCTCAAGCCGCGGCAGGTACTCTCCCAGATGAATGAGTATTACCTTGAGTATTGCGCCAATACCCACAGAGGCATCTACAGGATAAGCGAGCGCGCCACCGAGATGTACGAGCGCACGCGCGATAAAGCCGCCAAATGGTTTGGCTGCAAGCCCGCAGAAGTAATTTTTACGAGGAATACCACCGAATCGCTCAACCAGCTTGCCAATGCGCTCCAGCTCAGGCGCGGTGATACGGTTTTGCTTACTGCAATGGAGCACCACAGCAACATAGTCCCCTGGCTCATGCTTAAGGAGAGGAGGGGCATACGTGTTGAGTATATCCCGCTGGCGGGCACGCAGCTTGACTATCCTGCTTTTGAGGAGATGGTTTCAACCCTCAGGCCCAAAGTGCTTTCCTTTGTCCATGCTTCAAATGTTCTTGGTACCATAAATAATTCCAGGTATCTTGCTAGGGTGGCGCACGATGCAGGCGCAACTGTAATTGCGGACTGTGCGCAAAGCGCGCCGCACGAGCGCATAAATTTCAGGTCAATGGGTGCCGATTATGTTGCGCTCTCAGCACACAAAATGCTCGGGCCGACAGGTGTCGGCCTGCTGATAGGCAGGGAAGGGGCGCTTGAGTCACTCCCGCCATTCTTTGGTGGCGGCGGTATGATACGTTCAGTCAGCGAGCAATCATTCACTACAGCTGAGGTCCCCCAGAAGTTTGAGGCGGGCACACCAAACATTGCAGGAGTAATCGGATTTGGTGCCTCTCTCGATTACCTCAAAATGATTGGCCGTCAGCGCATATCCTCAACCAGCCGCATGCTGCTGAAATATGCACTTAAGCGCGCTCATGAATATGATTGCATGCGCATTTATTCAAATACAGATCCGAAATCATCAGTTGGAATATTAACATTTGCAATTCCTGGTGTGCATCCTCATGATATCTCCGCTTTGCTTGACAGCGTGAATGTGTGCATACGTGCAGGGCACCATTGCGCACAGCCTCTGCACAAACGCCTAGGTGTTGAGCATACTGCGCGTGCAAGCTTCTACGTCTATAACACAAAAGAGGACGTTGATGCGCTGTTTGAAGGCATTGCACGTGTGCGCAGGGTTTTTGGTGTATAAAATGGCCTTTGATTACGACCAGTTAGTTGAGGCATATAAGCACCCGCGGCACAGGGGAAAAATCACAGGTGGGCTACACGGCAGTGCTGCAAACGTATCATGCGGGGATAATATTTCGCTGCATTTGGCTGTGGACCGGCACGGCACTGTAATTGATGCGAAGCATGAGGGGCACGGCTGTGCATTGTCTGTTGCCGCTGCAGAGGCGCTTTGTGGCTATGCCATAGGCAAGAAACTTTCAAGGCTATGCGCATTGGATTATGATGGGCTTACGCACGTGCTTGGGTTTACCCCATCTGCTGGCCGTGTCGGCTGTGTGATGGTCGTCCTCAGCTCGCTTAAAGCGGTATGCGAAAGGGGCATAAAGAAGCGGCTGCATAAATAGCAATGGGTGTGTAGGTGCAAAAACAGGCGGGCTGATATTGCATGGCAGTTGTTGAGAGGAAGGTAAGCGGCGGCAAGCTCGTGCGCATATCCGCAGAGTTTAACGGGGATACACTTGCATCCTTGCGCATAACAGGGGATTTCTTTATACATCCTGAGGAGCATTTGCTGACGATTGAATCTTCACTTGTTGGTACGCACATAAGCTCTCTTAGGGAGCGCATAGAAAAGGCCTGCGCGCAAAGAGGGGCGCAATGCATCGGCTTCTCTGCACAGGACATTTATGAAATGCTTGTTGAGGCCTATAATATGAGCAAAAGGTGATTGTGTGGATTGGCGGGTAATACCTTTTTCGCTTAACAGTGCGCATATGAATATGGCCCTTGACGAGGCGGTTCTGAATGCAGTAGCTGACGGCACTTCCCCGCCAACAATACGCTTTTACGGGTGGTCGCCGTCAGCTGTGAGCATAGGGTATTTTCAATCGCTGGAGCATGAGGTTGACACTGCCTATTGCCGCAGAAACGGAATAGACATTGTGCGGAGGCAGACGGGTGGCGGCGCAGTGTTCCATCAGCAGGACGGCGAGATAACATACAGCGTTATCGCCCCGCAGGAGATATTTCCGGCGGGCATAGTTGATTCGTACAGGGAGGTATGCGCAGGGATAATCCGCGGCCTTGAAAAACTCGGCATAACCGCAGAATTCCGGCCGATAAATGACATCTGTGTCCATGGCAGGAAAATATCAGGCAACGCGCAAACCCGCCGGAAAGGCGTGCTGCTGCAGCACGGCACCATCCTTTACCGCCTTGACCTTAATGCAATGTTCAGCTCGCTTAAAGTATCCGCGGAGAAATTGAGGGATAAGAGCATAAAATCGCCTGAGGACCGCGTGACGTGCATATTGCGTGAAAATCCGAAGCTCACCTTTGATAAGGCATACCACGCGCTTCTTGATGGCTTTGCACAGGATAAGAGCTGGGACCTTGGTGATTTTACTGAGACCGAGCTTGCAGACGCAGCACGCCTTTCAAGGAACAAATACGCATCAAGCGAGTGGACTTTTTGGAGATAGGGGACGGTATAGCCGGCAATGGCTCGGGCTAACGCAGAACGTGATTGTTGCTGCAAGTAATCTTACTTTTTCATTTTGCCAACTGCATAATGCCACGGCCTGCCAAGGGCGAGCTGTGCGCATTCGTGCAGGCATTCGCTAAGCGTTGGGTGCGGATGCACAGTGCCTGCCACATCATCAATGTATGCCCCCATCTCAACTGCAAGGCACGCACCTGCCGCAAGCTCGGAAACGCCCTTGCCTACCATATGCACCCCGAGAATAAGGCCCTGTGGTGAGTGCACAATCTTGCAGAACCCTTTTTGCGCATTTGTTGAAACCGCCTTGCCAACTGCCGAAAGAGGTAGCCGTGCAACACGCACATCAAGCATCTTCTTTTTTGCCTCTTCTTCTGACACGCCAACACATACGATCTCAGGGTTCGTAAAAACCACTTCCGGGATGGCTTTGGGCTGGAAGCCGGCACCGGCAACCCCTGCAGCGGCCTCGGCCGCTGCTTCCCCTTGCATAAACGCCTTATGCGCAAGCAGTGGCGGGCCTGCAACATCACCAGCTGCAAATAGTTTCGGGTCACTAGTTGCACCCCTGTAATCCGCCTGCACGAACCCATCTTTATCAAGAGCAACCCGAGTATTCTCAAGCCCGATGTTGCTTGTATTTGGGGTGCGCCCTATTGCAACAATCACCTTCTCAGCACTAACCTCCCTTTGCACATTTTCACTTGCAAACGCCACCTTTGCCACCTTGCCGTCACGCACGGATTTTACAGTGCACCCCTCATAAATTGAAATGTTTTCTTGCCTGCACACTTCCTGCACAAGGTCCTGGTCCATTTTTGATAAAAGGCGCGAGCGGGCCAGTATGCTGACCTTTGAGCCCATCTCAGCGAAAAACGTGCCCAATTCAGCTGCAATATACCCTGCACCGATTATTGCCACGCTTTTTGGCAGCTCTTCAAGAAACAGCGCTTCACTTGAAGTGATAATATTCCCTCCGATCCGAATGCCATCCGGCACATAAGGGCGCGATCCCGTCGCAATTATGGCTTTTCTGAACCGTATTGAGCGTGCATTTTTGCCTTCCTTTATGTGCATATGCCCTGAGGACTCAAACCTGCCAATCCCTTCAATCACTTCAACGCCGTTCGCCTGAAGCAGCTGTGCAATGCCCCCGCGCAGTTTTGCAACTGTGCGCTGGCACTCCCTGCTGAGAGTTTTCATATCCACCTTCCCAACCTTGGCGCTTATCCCAATGGATGTAAGGTATTTGGTCTCAGATACAAGGTGGGACGCATTTAGCAGCATTTTTGAAGGGATGCACCCAGCATTGAGGCACACACCGCCCAGAAATGCCTTCTCAATAAGCGCAACATCCAGGCCGAGCTCGCCGGCCCTTATGGCTGCAATATATCCTGCCGGCCCGCCGCCAAGCACAACCAAGTCGTACTCCCTGCCAACCTCGCCCATAACCATAAATCAACCTTCCATTGAAACTATTATATAATTTCTAATTATAATGAGCTCATGGCGGACGAGAAGAAGGAAAACCCTAAGAATGATCTTGAGTCGCTGCTTATGCAGTATCTCTCCTTTTCGGAGCGTATACTCTCAAAAATACCATACCCTAAGATAGGGAGATGGCTTGATTTTGCAAGGATGGACATAAAAAAGGCACTCGGCGAAGGATTTGAGTACAAGGAGCTGATCAAAGAATATTATGTAGCCTACTACCTGAACCTGCTCATAACTTTGCTCTCAATATGGTACCTGATACCGCTGTACGGGTATTGGCTTGGGATTGGCGGCCTTTTGGTTTTCTTCATAGGGCTTATGACCTCACCGCTCGCAACGGTTGCAGTCCTGCTTGGCACAATACTGCTGCTGGCAATACTTGCAGTGGCAATACCCCCAATATTGCTCGCGATAGGTGCTGGGATTTTGCACCTCTCTGCAAAAATAGTTGGCGGCAGGGGCACATTGCGTGAAACCACAAACCTCTTCGTGTGCTCTGCAGGCGCAAACATAGCGGTGTTCCTGCCGCTTCAGGTGCTTACTGCGCTCGTAATCGGGATGTGCCTAGGGATAGTCAACTATGCACTTTTGTTTTACTCGCTTTACCTGCTTTATCTAGGCCTGCGCGAGGTGCACGGGCTATCCCAGAAGCGCGCCATTGCGGCAATAATCTTGAATATGCTTATTGGCATTGTGCTAGGCTTAATTGCAGCCGCCCTTGTTTACCTCGCATTTTTGGCGGGATGGGTAGCAGTGCTTGTCGCATCGGCCAGCTCGGCACAGGCGTCAATTGCGGCGATGTTCGCCTAATTTTCATACTATTTCAACCAAAAGCAGCGACGGGTCCTCAAGATGCCTCTTAATGTCCATGAGGAAAGCGGCGGCCTGCGCTCCATCAACTATCCTGTGGTCAAACGTAAGCGAAACGGGCATTACCCAGCGCACCTCAATCTTGTCCCCCACAACAACCGGCTTTTTGTAAATCCTGCCTGTGCCAAGGATAGCGCACTCCGGGTAATTGAGGACCGGTGTGCCAAATGTGCCCCCTATTGAGCCCCAGTTGCTTATAGTGAATGTTCCCCCGCTTAGCTCATCAAGCGTAAGCTTGCGCTCACGCGCCCTCTGTGCGAGCTGTTCAATCTCCCTTGCTATGTCCAGTATGCTCTTCAGGTTCACATCCTTTACAACCGGGACAATAAGCCCGTCATCCGTGTTCACTGCAATGCCAATATTGTAGTATTTCTTAAGCACAAATTCATTGTTTTCATCGTCAAAAGATGCATTCAGCCACGGGTTTCGCTTAAGTCCAATCACGCACGCCTTAATGATAAATGGCAGGTATGTTAGCTTTATGCCCCTGCGCTGCGCTTCCTGTTTTTGCTTTGCCCGCAGCTCAACCAGCTTCGTCACATCAATTTCCTCGTGCGCGGTCGCCTGCACCGCAAGCGTGTTTGATTTTGTAAGCTTGCTTATGATTGCCTTGCGCACGCCTTTCACAGGCACGCGTTCCTCAATAAGCTTGCCGCCCTCTTCCTTAAGCGGGTGCCTGATTTTCTCAAGGGCAGTTTCAGGCGCTTCGCTTTTTGATAGCTTGCCAACCTCAACAATCCTTTCAGCGGCCTGTGCATGCCTTTCAACATCACCCACAGTTATTATGCCGTCTGGCCCTGTGCCGACTACAGATGATATGTCAATGCCGAGCGATTTTGCCAGCTCACGCGCCTTTGGCACTGCACGCACGACGCGTGGCGCAGCACCGCCGCGCTCAACAACACGCACCTCACCAACCCTTCCTATTTCTTTGATAACAGCTCGCTTTTGCATTGCAGCTGCACGCACATCATCTTCTGTTATGGCGCCGTGCACACCGCTTCCCTTAACAGCTGCAATATCCACGCCAAGCTCCCTTGCAAGCTTGCGCATGCGCGGTGATGCTACTGGTGCGTGCACTTCCACAGCTGCAACCCCTTCCTTATGTTCCGGCTGCTCAGCGGGCTGCAATTCACCACTCCCTACAGTCAGCAGGACACTCCCCACCTTTGCGACATCGCCTTCCTTGAATTTAAGGGAGAGGACCGTGCCCTCATAAGGCGAAGGTATCTCAACAATTGCCTTGTCCGTCTCAACCTGCACTATCGGCTGGTCCTTCCGCACCTTATCGCCGGGCTTGACAAGCCATTTTACAATGGTGGCCTCGGCCATACCCTCCCCGAGGTCCGGCAGCCTGAACTCGTATGCCATGCTTGGACTTCACCCCCAACAAATAAAAAGCAATTTTTATGAGCCAAAGGTTGAGCTCACGTAGCTGCCAACAAGTGCAGAAATAATAAGCACAAGCACCGCAATTGTAAGGTGTTCTGCCACAACTGATAGCGGGTTTTCACCATTTCTCACGGCGATGTAATAGCTGAAGCTTGAGAGCAGCAGTATGCCGATGGCAACACATACCCACACCGCCTGCTGGAGCGGCAGCATAACCACGGGCAGTGCAAATATGAGCGCAACGATAAACTTGGCAAGAAACGTTGAAAATGTTGATTCCCACACGCCTCTCTGCGTTGACTGGCGGTCGGATTCACGCGAGATGTGCATGCCGAGCGCATCTGAGAATGCATCTGCAATTGCAATCGTTATAATGCCCCCTATGACCGCAAGCCGCGAGCCGGTGCTGAAGTCAAGCCCAACCACAAGGCCAAGCGTGGTTATCACACCAGAAGTTATGCCAAAGCCAAGGCCTGCACGTGCAGATTGCGTAAGACGTCCTTTTCCCGTAAGATCACCCATATCAATACTCAGTAACTTCCCGCACCGCGGCAATTACCTTCTCCTCATTTGGCAGGAAATATTCCTCTAGTTTTGGAAGCGGTACTGGGACATCAGGCGCAGCAACCCTCCGGATTGGCGCTCTAAGGTAAGTGAGTGCATTTTCACATGTGCGTGCAACCACTTCAGAGGCCGCACTGAACCCGCGCATAGCCTCCTGCACAATCACAAGGCGCCCGGTTTTCCTTACGGAATCAACTATTGTCCAGTGGTCAAGCGGCTTGATTGTCCTAACATCAACAATCTCAGCGGATATGCCCTCGCGCTCAAGCTGTGCGGCAGCAGATTCGCATACCTTTACCATTGCACCCCATGCCACAAGTGTCACATCCTTGCCTTCGCGTGCAACCCTGCACCTGCCGATGGGTATAGTATATCTTTCCTCAGGCACATCCTCTTTGAAAGCCCTGTAGAGGCGCTTGTGCTCAAGGAACAGCACAGGGTCGTTATGCTCAAGCGCAGATGCGAGCAGGCCTTTTGCCTCATACGGGCCGGAAGGAATCACAATGGTTATGCCTGGGATGTTTGCGTACATCCCCTCAACCGGCTCGGCATGCAGCTCAAGCGCACGTATTCCCCCGCCGTAAGGTATCCTTACAACAATAGGCATTGAAAACCTGCCGCGCGTGCGGTTCCTTATGCGCGCCGCGTGCGCATTTATCTGGTTGTACGCAAGAAACGTGAACCCGTCAAACTGTATTTCTGGAACCGGCCTTAGCCCCGCATATGCCATGCCAACCGCAGTCCCTATGATGCCGGATTCTGCAAGCGGCGTGTCAAACACACGCTTCTCGCCGAATTTTGCCTGAAGCCCGTCAGTAACCCTGAACACGCCGCCGTTTTTGCCCACATCCTCTCCGAATACCACTATGTTTTTGTTGCGCTCCATCTCCTGTGCGAGGCATGCGTTTATCGCCTGAATCATGTTCATCTCGGCCATGCGCTCACCTCTCAAACCTCTTGAGATAATCGCGCTGCTCGCGCAACTCCTCAGGCATGTCCGCATATACATACTCAAGCATGCGCTCCCAATGCGTCTTGTAGGATTCGGCCTCACGTATGGCTTCCTCAACCTCTTCTTCGGCTTTTGCAAGCGCATCCTTTTCCAGTGCGGCCGTAAGTATCCGCTTTGATTTAAGGTATTTTGAGAACCTCTCAATAGGGTCCTTTTTTGCCCATACCTCACGTTCCTTGGGGTCCACATACCTTGTCGGGTCATCCGCAGTTGTGTGCAGGCCCATCCTGTATGAAATGGCCTCAATGAGCGTCGGCCCGCCACCGCTGCGTGCACGCTCCACAGCCTCACGCGCAACGTAATACATCCCAAGCACATCGTTGCCGTCCACCTGCACGCTATTTATCCCGGCGGCAATGCCCTTTTGTGCAAGCGTTTGTGCGGCGGTCTGCTTTTTGCGCGGCACGGAGATAGCCCACTGGTTGTTTCTAACAACAAATACTACCGGTGCATTGAATACGCCCGCAAAATTCAGTGCTTCATAAAAATCCCCTTCTGAGGTCCCGCCATCCCCCGTATATGTCATAACAACCTTCTTTTCTCCGAGGTAGTTGAGTGCCATGCCGATGCCTGCGGCGTGCGGGAAATGCGTTGCAACGGGCACACAAATAGGCGTTATATTAAACTCCTTTGGCAGCAAGTTGCCTTCCTCAAACCCCATGAAATACATAAGCAGGTATTTCAGTGGCACCCCCATAGCCACATACATCCCCTGCTCGCGGTAGGCAGGCACTACCCAGTCATCTTTCCTGAGCGCAAATGCCGAGCCAACGCTTATTGCCTCTTCACCCAGGCACGGCGCATACGTAAGCATCCTGCCCTGCCTCTGCAGTTTGAGCGCCTTGTCATCAAGGACGCGTGTGGTTATGAGCGCACGGTACATATCAAGCAGCTGCTGTTTTGAAAGGCCAAGCCTCTTTTCAAGCCGCTTGTCGGCCGCGCCCTTCTCGTTCAGAATTTGCACATATCTAATGCTTCCCGAGTATACATCCCTCACAGGCATAAGCTGAACTCTCCCTGAAAGTATATAATTATGCATACGGTGCAGCCAAGCCCGCTACTTTCTCAGCATCAGGTAATCAATGATGCCCATTTTCTTGACTGGCCTGCGCAGAAGCATCGGGTCATACCCCTCCTTCATCGCTGCAAGTATGCCCCCAACTTCCCAGTAGTTCTCTGCAACAATTACGTTCCTCATTTTCATATTCTCGGGCGTGGCATTCATCAGCGTCCTGTTCTCCTTCACTGCAATTATAGGGATGCCCCATTTTTGCGCCGCCAGCGCAGGCACGCCGCCCATGCACGTATACGGGAGCACGAGCGCATCAACATCGCGCACGCACAGGTCGCCGCCAGCAGGAACTGGCCGCGGTGCCCTGTCAAGCCCCTGCAGCACGCACCCCAGGTATGCCGGCCCTATCGCCTCGGCAGCTGCACGCGGGTCAACCCTGCCGCTGTGCATCTCTTTGTAAATCTCATACTTGCTCAGCAATGGTGCGTGCGCAGCAGGAACACCGAACCTGCTCGTAACCAGATGCGAGATTATTGCTTCCGCACCGCCGTACGGGTTGGCGCCCCTCCCCCTGAAATACTCCTCAAGGTCGTGCATGCTCACTTTGATTGCCATTGAGATTGCAAGCGCATCTGCACCCCTGCGCAGGGCAAGCCCGCACGCATCAAGCAGCGCATCCTCATTCCCGATCTCGCCTACAAACGAGCCGCTCTGCGTCTTCACTGCACGCACCCCGACCTCTTCCCCAGTCCTGAGCACACAGGCAATCTCAACACCGCCGACAGTCCTCATCGCCTCAATGGTGTTCATCGCAAGGTCATAGCTTTCCCTGCTCATCCCCTTGTCAAGGATAACGCCGACCCTGTTCCTCTCAACTTCCTTAAGCTCAACCTCGCCCTTGAAGAACTTATCAAGCAGATAGCCCTCCACATAAAGCACATTCCTTTTTGCAAGGTTTATTGCAACACCGTTAACAACATTAGGGTGTGAAATCACTTTATCGGCAATAGATGCAATCATGTTGGTTGCGGGCGTGGCATCGCCAACATACCCGCCGATATCCGCCTTCACGCCGGTTGGGATAATATGCGCAACTACAAACTGGTTGGTCATGGCATCACCTTCGCTTTCCTGATTTTCGTGCGCTGCCTTTGCGGCTCTTTCTTGCGGCAGCACTTGGCCCGGCGCCTCCAGCCCGCCTTGCTGCCCCCATCTTTCTTTCAGTCGGTTGCACATTTCCAGCAGCATCAGTGCGCACTGACACATCAACTATGAAATCGTTGCCCTTTACATCAACTATTGCATACCTGAGCACTTTGCCGCCGGCATTGTTGCGGAGGTAGTCGTGCATATGCTCAAGCAGCTTATCCGCAGGCGCATCCCCCCGCGGCACCTTTATCCGCTTTGAAACTATCATAACCTATCCCTCTCACCAAAAAATTATATTTGCAGTTTAGCACTGCCGGCTAATGCCCGCAGCCGCCGGTTATTCCCCATGCGCGGTATGAGCTTCTTACAAGCGGGCCGCTCGCAACAAACTCAAACCCCATTTCCCTTGCAATGTTTGCATACTTCTCAAACTGCTCTGGGGGCACATACTCGGCAACCGGGTAATGCCGTGGTGTGGGCTGCAGGTATTGCCCTATCGCAACTGCCTTCACACCTGCATCACGCAGGTCTGCAAGCGTTTCACACACCTCATCTTCGCTCTCGCCCATCCCAACCATCAGTGCGGACTTGACAATGATTTGCGGGTATTCCTGTGCAGCGTGCCGGAGCACTGCAAGCGACTGCGCATAGCTTGCGCGCAGGTCGCGCACTTTCGGAGTGAGCCGTCTCACGGTCTCAATGTTATGGCCGAACACATGCGGCCCCGCATCGCATACAATATCAATAAGTTCTGCCCTGCCTTGGAAATCCGGCGTTAGGACCTCCACTTTTACCGACGGGTTCTGCAGCCTGGCCTCACGTATGCACCGCGCAAAATGGCCGGCACCCAAATCCTCCAAGTCATCCCTGTCAACGCTTGTTATAACCGCATACTTCAGCCCGAGTGCTCTTATCGCAGCAGCAATCCGCTTTGCCTCGCCCGTGTCAACTTCCCTGCCCCTCTGTGCAGTCCTTGTATTGCAAAACCTGCAGCCGCGCGTGCACGTATCCCCGAGAATCATAAACGTGGCCGTCCCGTTGCCCCAGCATTCATTAACGTTGGGGCACTTGGCTTCCCTGCACACAGTCACTATCCCCAGCGAATCAAGCAGCATTTTAGTGGATGCATATTTTTCATTTGGGAGCGGTATCTTCAGCCATTGGGGCTTTGGCGCTTGCGGGCACATCCGTATACCCATCTCAAGGCATCTTTTAATTGTTTTTTGCTTAATTGCACGTGATGGCACAGAGCACAGACGAGAAGTTTATGCGCATGGCAATCAGGTCCGCAGAAGCAGGCATACGGAAGAAGGAGGGCGGGCCGTTCGGTGCGTGCATAATTGATGCACGTGGCAAGGTGCTCGCAGTTGCGCACAATACCGTATGGAAGAGCTGCGATCCAACAGCACATGCAGAAATAAATGCAATAAGGAAGGCAAGCAGGCGGCTCAATACCATAAACCTTTCAGGGTGCACCATATACTCAACGTGCGAGCCCTGCCCCATGTGCTTTTCCGCAATACACTGGGCGAAGATTAAGAACATTGTTTACGGGGCAACAATAGATGATGCATCCGCGTACAAGTTCAACGAGATGCGCCTGTGCAATGCAAAAATTGCGAAAACATGCAAGCTTGAGGATATCCGCATAAAGAGCGGTGTGCTGAGGATTGAATGCCTTCACCTGTTTGAGAAATGGAGAAAATCTAAGGGCCGCCCCTACTGATCGGCTTACTTTAATGAAAGTGCCGCATCAATTGCAGGCCTGTTGAATCCTATTATAATTCTCCCGTTTATCTCGATTACAGGCACGCCCATCTGCCCGCTCTTCTGCACCATTTCCATTGCGGCGTTCTGGTCCCTGCTTACATCAATTTCCTCAACGTGCACACCCCGTGACCGCAGGTACTCCACAGCCATGTGGCAGTACGGGCAAGTGGGCGTTTTGTAAACCCTGGCCACCACCTGTGAAGCGCTCATCCTGCTCAAAATTTCCTCTGCCCTCTTCCTGCGCAGCTCTTCAAGCTCGCTGCCATCAATGTCAATTTTCATTTTTCACACCCTTTCAGCATACTGTATCAGCTTGCGGATTGCGCGCGGGTTTGCAAGGCGGCATTCACGCATCTTGCCCCGGTGCACAACCTTAACAATGCCTGCCCTTTGCAGGTATGCAATGTGCTGCGAAATGTTCGGCTGGGTGGTCCCAACCCTCTTGTGCAGCTCACTTATGCAGCACCGCCTTTCCAGAAGGCATTGCACTATGCACAGGCGCGACCTGTCCCCAAGTGCCCTGAACACGCGGGCGCAATCCATGTTATATAAGTGCGCACTTATATTTAAATAGTTTTGCAGTGAATCAGGCTTATGGCAATATATGTGTGCAGCGTGTGCGGCTATGAGTATGATGAGGAGGAAGGCGACCCGGACTCAATGATAGACCCCGGCACACTGTTTGAGGACATCCCGGATGACTGGAAGTGCCCAAGGTGTGGCGCACCCAAATCGGCATTTGAGGAAAAGAATGCCTAGTGCCCGCCTGGCGCGAGCCAAAATCCTAGCCGCCCCCACCAAGCCACCTTATTTCCTTGTGTAGTGCTCCCTGTGGAGGCGTGAGGGCACAGGCCCCTGCTGGTTTGAATATTTGCTGTGCGCATTGTCATCATAACCGATTTCTGCTGGATTGGTCAGCTTTATGAACGACATCTGCGCAATTTTCATTCCCTCATAAATGTAGACGGGGTTTGGGTTGACCGATGAGAGCTCAAGTGTAAGTGTTGCCGGCTGCCTGTAGCCCCAGCCAGCGTGGATAAGCCCTGCAGTCATGTGCACGATAATGCCAAGCCGGCCTATAGATGACCTGCCCTCAAGCTGGCCGGTTATGCTGTTTGAGAGCCCGATGCGCTCCAATGTCGTGGCAAGCACAAAGTCGCCCGGCTTTATCGCGTAGGGCTCTTTCTCAATATCGTACTGGTCAAACTCCATCTCTATGCTTTTGCGCGGGTCAATAATCCTGCCGGTTTTCCGTGCGACGAGCAGCTTGCCGCCCAGGCGGATATCTATGCTGTCAGGACCGATGTTTTGCAGCTCAAGCGGGTCAATGAGGATGTCCCCTGTGTTTATATGCCGCAGGATATCCGAGTGGCTTAGCATTGCATCCTCCCCGCAAATAAGGAAAAATTAGGTTATTTTGAAACAACCTTAAGCGCGCGCTGGTAGTCCTCAGGGTCAATCGCCACAACCGTGCGGTCCCCCTCCTTGCCTATAATGTACACAGACCGCAGGTTTACGCCCTCATTTGCAAGCTTTTTGGCAACCTTGTAAAGCTCGCCCGGCCTGTCAATCATCTTGAGCACGATTATGTCATTGACAACCGCCTTCATGCCAACCTTGTTAAGCTCGTTCAGTGCAGTGTTTACATCGGTTGTAAGCACGCGTATAACACCGGTCTTCTCAAACCCCTGTGCGGAGATTGATATAATGTTCACGCCGGTCCTGCTGAGCGCCTCCGTAACATCTGCAAGCGCGCCAATCTTGTTTTCTACAATTATGGTCAGCTGCTTCATCATGCTTACACCCGCTAATATTAGGAATCCCATCCTTTTTAAGCATACCCACCAATAGAAATGTTCATAAAAGTGGATTGCGCAATTACATTATGCAGGCGCAGGCAGGCCGTGTAATACCTGTAAAAATGGGAGAGTTCGGCAAGATAAGCCCGAAGATTGAGCAGGATTTCGGGTATTCGCGGATTGAGACGCACTGGGTGCGCGATACTGTTGCAATTGCCTTAATAAAAAAGGCGCAAAACGAATGCCTGCTTATACACCCGACACCGCAAAAGGTGCAGATGCTTGAGGCCGCGCTCGTGCATGCTGATTTCAGCGGGGCGGACAAGTGCGTAATTGCGGCATCAATGCACAGCAGCAAGCACCTTCTCTCAGAGATTCTGGCGTTTGCATCAACGCTTACGCAGGATATCCAGCTTACCTACTTTTCATCCATTGCATCACTCGGCTACTCACTTTCAGAATCAATCTATTACCCTGATGCTATTGACCCGCGTGTCCTCACGCATAGCACGCCGGAGCTTCTTGCCGCACAGGATAGCAGCTCAAATATGCTTTATGTGAACTGGACGCTTACCAACGAGCCGGTGCACTTGGGCCCCAACCGTAAAATCCCCTCCACTTCGGAGCATAAGCCGCTCGGCCTCATGCGCATTGTAAGGTAGCCTCTATTATGTAAAAAAAGCGCTGGGGGGGAGATATTCACTTGGCAGCCAAAAGGGGCCCCGCCCCCTTAGCCCGCCACTGCCCAAACCCTCCAAAGGAGGGTAGGTCGGAGTTGCACCATGGGGCACAGCTCCCTGCTTTGAACTCCCGAAGCCTTTCGGCCACTGGATTAGCAATCCAGCGCCCTACCTGGCTAGGCGACCCCAGCATAGGGGGTTTGCCACCCGCACTTCTGCTTTTGCAGAAGGCGCCCTCAAACTTTCAGTTTGCTTGGCCCTATCATCCCAAGCAATCCGCTTGTGCGATAGGGAAGACAGACCGCTTCCATCAGTGAGCGGCTTCACCTGGATGGATGTCACAACCGTGCAAGGGCTTTGCCCAACCTGCAAGCTCCCCCCTGTTGGCTTGCGGCACGGCACACCATACTTAGGGATGCTCCTTCCGGCCTGACCCGGTTCGTATGGTGAGCCGCCGCGCAAGGCAGGGGATCTACACTGTGCAGGCGGACCCGTACACAATCGCGGCACCTCTCCAGGCTTTTCGGCCCCACCATAAAGGGGATTTGCGGTTACAAGGGACCCCTCGCCCCCCGGCCTAGCCGCAACTCTCTTTTGGGATTACAATGTATTTAAACATTCTCAGTAATTAGTGCTCGTATGATGTCAAGGCACTTTACAATCACTCTATCCTTGGTTCTCATGCTAATCCTTGCGGCAGGATGCATTGAGCGCCCAGTCCCCCTAGTTTCGCAGAAGGCGGTTATTGAAAAGGCAACTGTTTCTGACAGTGACGGCGACACAATCCCTGATATATGGTACTATAAGCTGCGCGACCAGTCAGTTATTGACACGCAGACCGGCAACGACATATCCATGCGCAAGGAGATATACATACGCGGCATTGAAAAAAATGCCTCCTTCCAGCTGCAAAATTACTACATAAGAAACGAAAGCCGTGCAGAAGCTGCTTATTCGCGGCTGTCGGGAGTATCGGCGCTTCACCTGCAGTGCACGTATGCGATTGAGGAAGTTGTTCCGTGCGACAGCGAACAGCAGTGCCTGAGCGCATGCACATCGCGGCTTCGCTGCCAGAACGGGCTTAACAAGTTTCCGCAGCTCAACACCACGTTTTACCCATTTTCAGTTGATTTTGTGCGCGTCAAAAGCCAGGCCGGCGAGCTCGGCAAGCTCATCGCCTCATCGCAATACATATCCGAGATTGAGCGCGAGGCAATCATAAAAAAGCGCGACGAGCTGCAGGCATCGCTCCAGCGCCTCCTATCATCGTACATCTTCCAGCAGAACCTGTGCAACGCAAACGACCTGATTATGCTCCAGAGTGCGCTGTACCAGCTTGAGGAGGTTTATCCGAAGGATGTAGATGCCGCACGTGCGCAGTATCCGTATGCATACTCAAAATATGAGGTCAGTGTTAAGACCTCATTCACTTATGATGAGAACGCAGTGATTGAGGTTGACGACTTAATCCCCTCCCAGTTTGCGTCCAGCAAGCAGCACATTTCATTTATCGTTGCGCCGCGCTACGTCTCGGACAGTGTCCCGATGGTAGCGCGCTACCGCCTGTCCTTCACAAAGGGCGACCGTGTCCGTGATGACATTGCATACAAGGCCGACACGGGCCCGCACAATTGGGATGAAGCTGTGAAATCCGTTTCATATCCCAGTGGCACTGCCAAGGTGCTTGAGCTTGAGGGCGTGCCTGCATATGTGCTTGCGAGGGATACATTTTACGGTGTGGCCGGCCAGCTCAGGCCAAGCATGGGGCTTGCATGGGCAGCGGCTGCCGGCATGTTCATACTGCTCCTCCCGCTATACCTTCTTTTGGTGGTTGTGCGCCTGCTTGTGGCAGTACTGCAATGCTTCCAAAGGAAGGAGCCGCTTGCAGAGGCGGTATACAGGGTTGCAGGGTATGGCGGGCGCAACCGCCTGCAGATGCTCGCGTTTGCAGCGGTAATGTGCGCAGTTGGCACGTACCTTACGTGGAATGCCGGCGAGCCGGAAGGGTTTGACATTCTGCAGGTCCTGCTTTCCGACAGTACGCAGCTGATTTCAGTGGTCTGCATATTTGTGGGGCTTGTGTCAGTATACTTCCTTGTGGCCGATGTGGTTAAGGGGCTCGTGCTTGGTGAAAGATACTTCCGTGTCCCGGTAACGCAGGGCATACGCAAGGTGCTTGTTGAGAAGGAGCTGCGCGAGGAAGTGCAGAAGATGCGCGCAGAGATTATTGCGCTTAAGGAGCGCGCGCAGGCGGCAGGCCTCACCTCATATTCACAGCGTGCGGACGGGTTTATAGCGCAGCTTGTGCCCATTGAGCAGCTCATTTCGCAGGGCAGCATTGATGAGGCCGAATCGCGGATGAGCAGGTCCGTGCGAAATGAATATGCTTCATTGCACCAGGCACTCTCGGTGGCGCTCCAGGAAACCGATGCAATCATGCGGCTCAGGGAATCTCTTGAGCCTGAAATCACGAGGATTGAGGAGCTCTACGGGCAGGCGGCCGTGCTGCAGCTTAAGATAGACAGGAAGAACTGGCGGGAGGAAGCAAATGCGTACAGGGCAATTGCAGAGTCGCAGGGGCTTGCGGCCGCGCAAAGGCATCTTGAGACCGTAGCACAGCACATAAAGCAGGACTATGCATCGCTCAGCTCGCTCATATCGGTGTGCAAGGATGACAAGCTGTACGTGGAGGGCCTGCGCGAGCGCCTGGAGCCGGAGATTGAGCGCATTGAGAATGCATACAATGAGGCGGAATCGCTTGGCATTCCCATAGAGCGGAAGAACCTGCGTGCGCTTGTTGACAAGCACAAGGACATAATTGAGATGCAGGGATATGCAGCTGCAAGGAAATACCTTGAATCCGCAGCACAGCAGGTCCAGCGCGAATATTCCGCTGCCATGGAAACGATAATGCTTAACCGCGAGGAACGCTTGCAGGCCGAGGCAGTTTACCAGCGTGCTGAGCAGCTGATTACGACCATTGAGGAGGTATATTCACAGGCGGCATCTTTGGGCCTTGCCTTTGAGAAGAAAAATTGGCGTGCGGAAATAGTGAAGTACAAGGGCATTGCATCATCAAAGGGATACCGTGCCGCTCGGATGTACCTTGAGTCGCAGCTTTCGCAGATGCAGCAGGAGTATTCATCCCTCCGGGACAGGATATTTGAAGGTCGTGAAAGCTCAGCGGCGATAGATTCGCTCAGGAAATCGCTTGAGATGCAGGTAATGGCCGTTGAGGACTTGTACGCGCGCGCAAAAACATACGGCATTGATGTAAAGCCAAAGGATTGGCGCACTGAAATATCGCAGTATAAGGGAATTGCGGATTCAAAGGGGCTTAAGGAGGCGCGCAAGCACCTGGAAGACGTTAGCGAGCGCATCTTGAAGGAGCAGTCCGAGCTGTCGCTTGCAGTATCATCCGCAGAGCGGCTCAGGCGCGAGCTTGCACCTGCGCTGTTTGACAAGATACGCACGATGCGCGCCGATATTGATGCACTTAAGCAGTCCGCCATATCCGCGGGCGTTGAGGTTGATTTTGATAAGATTGCCGCGTTCATGCGCTTGCTTTCGGATGCTGAGGCGGCCATCTCTTCGGGGCGGCCGTCCGATGCCGAGGCAATGCTGGGCAGCCGGATACGGCCAGAGTATGATGCACTGCGCGAGCAGCTGTCCCTGCGCATAGACCAGGAGAAGATACTTTCATCGCAGGCCGCCTCAATTGAGGACGAGCTTGAAGCCATAGAGTCGCTGCACGCACGCGCATCAGCCGCCGGGATTGAATACGAGCCGCCGGCACTGCGCGCGCCGCTTTACAGCTATCGCGACATATTGCAGTCCAAGGGGTTTGCCGAGGCAAAGAGGCATCTTGACCAGCTGCTCAAGTCCGCAAAAGAGGAGCGGGCCAAGCTTGAGTCAATAATCTCAAAGGCCGAGAGCCTGATGAAAGTGCGCTTTGCGTGCCCTGTATGCTCGCGCATGACCTCGCTTGCATCAGAAAGGTGCCAGAGCTGTGGTGTCCCTCTGGAAGAAGGATTCTCTGCCAGGTACACGGACCTCCGGCATGAGCTTGACGCCACGGCTTCAGAGCTGCGTGAGAAAAGGATATCAGGCAGTGACCGTTTGGTTGCATCAGTTGACGTGCTGCTTTCGCACATGCTTGAAAGCATTTCAAGGAAGAAGTTTGACAAGGCGGCTGAGCTAATCCCCACAATCTCGGAGAAAATAAGGCATCTTAAGGATCAGCTTGCACGGGCACATGCGCTTGAGGCCGAGCTTGGCACGGCAATCTCGCAGATAGAATCATACATTGATGGCATACCAAAGCTCCTGTTTGAGGCGTCCCAGGCGGATGTTGAAGTCTCGGAATTTGAGCGGCGGTTTAATGCACTGGGCGGCCCAGATGCACTAAACGCCCTGTTTGAGCAGCCCATAGATGAGGCGGCACCGCGCAGCAAGGAACTGCTGAAGGCGTATTCGCAGCTTGATGCGGACATCCGCTCCCTGCTATCAAGGCACACTTCTTCAATGAGCGCGTTTGAGCGGCTTAATGCGCTGTCAACAGAGGTGTCCGTATTGCTTAAGGATGCCGAGGATATAGGCATAGACGTTTCAGATTATGCGCGCAGGGTTGAGGGCATCGGCGTGGAAGATGCGATAGGCAAGGCGGCGGCGGGCACGCTAACTCAAGAAGAAGAGGCACGCGTATCCGCGCAGCTTTCGCAGGTCAAGTCCGAGCTTGAGCGTAAGATCCCCGTAGTGCGCTCATTGTACGAGCGGCTGCTTGCGCTTGAGGAGAAGAAGGATGCCGCGCAAAGGCAGGTGGATGGATGCACGAAGGGCGGCCTGCTCCCGTTTGAAGAGCAGCAGGCGCTTTACCTTGCGGATATCGCACCGTTAAAGGAGCGCCTGGCACACATACGGCTTGAGGACGCAGAGGCAATCTCCTCAGAGATTGCATCGATTGAGAAGGCCCTTGACGAGGTAATGCAGGGGCTTAGGAAAAAGCAGGCAGTCCTGAATGCATGGCCATCCTGGCGTGAAAGTGTGCGCGCATTGATTTCGCGGCAGGACCGTGTCTCACCTGAAATGCTTACAACAGTGCCGCCGGAATGGCGCCCATGGGTGCTTGAGCGGTTCGCATCCACGGGCGATATCCCGGTGGTGCTCCAGGGGACGGACCTCGTGCGGCTCAAGGAGATGAAGGGGGTAAGCAAGGCGGATATTACAGAGGTAATTGAGGAGATGGTGAACACCCAGCGCATACTTGGCGGCGCCATCTTGCGCAGGGACGGCCTGGTCATAAGCGCTGCACTTCCAGGCGGCCACGATGTATCTTCAATTGCGGCTCTTGCCGCACGCGCAATGCAGAAGGCCGAGCAGGCGTCGCAGGCGCTTAACCGCGGCGAGGTTAATTATGTGCTTTTCAATTCAGAGACGGGCAAGATAGTGATAGTGAAGGCGGGCGAGCACACGCTTGTGATGGCGCTAACAAGGCCAGATGAGGATTTGGGCTTTGTGGTAACTGCAATGAAGAAGGCGGCGCGCAGGGCACGCGAGATAATAGACAGGCTCTGACTGCCGCCCGTGCCCCTGCATTAATGCGAAAAAAGCACCCGCACATTTTTGCTTGTTTGCCTTTCAGCCTCCTTCTCGCTTATCCCCTTGATATCTGCAATAATCCGTATGGACTCCCTTGTGTCAAGCGGGCTCTTCCCAACATATGGGCTGTCTGTCTCTGCAGTCAGGCTTTCAATAGGCACGGCACTGATCGCTTGTAGCCTGGCCCTTCCTTTTATTGGCGGTATCGAAATAAGCCATCCTTTTTGCGCAATCGCCTTAGCCTCATCTGCATTTCCGGAATAGAAGTGGAACTGCACGTTCCCGCTGAATCCGGCCGACTCAAGCTCATTTATGCACTCGCGCGTGGCATCCCTCGCATGCACAACTATCGGTTTCCCCAATTCCAATGCAAGCGCAATCTGCCGCCTAAACAGCTTTAATTGCCATGCCCTTTTCTCAGGTGTATCCCCCCAGTGGAAGTCAAGCCCTATCTCACCAATCCCATCAACAAGGCCTGCATTAGCACGCGCAAGCCCCTCCACTTCCCTGACCTGCGCCTCACCCTCGGGCCCCATGCATTTCTGCGGGGATACGCCAACCACGCAATAGGTAAATTCTTGCTCATTTCTTTTGAGCTCAAGCGCTTTTTTGCTTGAGTTAAAGTCATACGAGCAATTAACTATGGCCCCAAGCCCTGCCCGCTTCCAACCGGCAATATCAGGAGCCCTGAAGTCCATAAGGTGGCAGTGCGCATCAATCATCAACCCTTTATGGCATCGCTGAATATTAAGCCTTTTGCAAACAGCAGGCGCTGTTTTAGCCCCCTGCCCAAGGCACCCCCGCAGGGATTAATGGCCCACTCCGGCCAACTAACATATAAAATACTTTTTACTTCTAAAACAACCCATGAGCACAACTTTCGGTTCAATGAAGGAGCTTAGGGAAGGCAAGTATGTGATGATAGATGGGGAGCCGTGCAGGGTAGTTGAGACAAGCTCGTCCGCACCTGGCAAGCACGGCTCTGCCAAGATGCGTGTGGTCGCAATCGGGATATTTGACTCGCAGAAGAGGGCATTGTTTGGTCCTGCAGACCAGGATGTTGAGATCCCTATAATTGAGCGCAAGCGCGGCCAGATAATCTCGGTTAGCGGCGATACCGCGCAGATTATGGACATGACAACATACGAGAGCTTTGAGATTTCAATCCCCGAGGATATGAGGAGTGATGTGCAGCCCGGCAAGGAAGTTGACTATATGGAGTGGAATGCGCGCAGGATGCTAACACGCGTAAACAAGTAAGGTGTTTCATATGAAGCTTGACATAACGAACAAGACGGTTAACCCTCTTTTCAACAGGACGGAGCTCACCTTTGAGGTGTCGCAGGATGCAGAGACCCCTTCGCGCGCCTGGGTTATAAAGGAGATTGCCAAGGCAATGAAGTGCGATGAGAACCTTGTGATAGTTGACTATGTGAGGCAGCCGTTCGGTGCCAAGAAAAGCTACGGAAGGGCAAAGGTCTACAAGTCGGTGCAGGACCTTAAGTACGAGGCAAAGCACCTTGTTGAGCGCGCAAAGAAATCGCTTGGCGCGGGCAAAGAGGAGAAGAAGGAGTAGGTGGGTCCTTATGGCAGAAAAGAAAAAACAGCCGCGCATATACAAGAAAGGTAGGGACTGCCCCCGCTGCGGTGCAGGCACACGGCTCGCAGAGCACAAGGACAGGGTTGCCTGCGGCAAATGCGGTTACTATGAGAAAAAGTCCAAGTAACCCCCATAATCCTTGCACCGGCCCGTGCGGTAAGATTAGGCGGGCGGTTCTTTCGGTAATTTTCGCATCGCTCTCGGTCCTTTTTGCGCTTGCAGTTGCAGTGTTTACCGGTGCCCCTGCATATATTGCAGTGCTGGCCCCGCTCACCCCCGCGCTGCTGCTTCGCACGGCCGACAAGCGTGTGCTCGCACTCTCAACTGTGCTGCTGCTTGCGGCATCGCTTTACATCCCCGTATTCTCACCCGTCCTGCTTTCCATCCTCATGCTCCTGATACCAGTATACGCGGCGCTTGGCCGAAAAGAGTGCGGCAATCTCCTGCAAGCGCTCGGCTTTAACGGAGGGATAGTGCGTGCTGCCGCATTCGCACTGGCCTCGCTCATACCTGCATTCATATTTATGGTGCTGTTGGCTGCAGTTGCGCCATACCTCGGCTTTGATGACAGCCATCTGGTTGAGTCAAAGATAATGTCTCTTCCCACATACATCCTTCTTTACGCAATAACGCTCGGCCCGCTCTCTGAGGAGATATTCTTCAGGGCGTTCCTCCCGCGGTATACCGGCGGAGTGTTGTCAAGCGTGCTGTTCGGCCTTGCGCATTACTCATACGGCTCGTACATTGAGGTTATAGGGACATTCCTGTTGGGGCTATATTTGTATGCGCTGTATCGGGTAAGCGGTGATGTTAAGGCGCCGATAATCGCGCACATGCTCATAAATGCGGCTTCATTGTATGCCTTATTCGGGCCGCTGCCGGGCAGTGGCTAGGCGGTTGTAGGGGTTGCTGTATGTACACTCTCGGGATAGAATCAACGGCGCACACGTTTGGCATAGGCATATGCCATAATGGAAAAATACTTGCCAACGCTTCACGCACATATTCGCAAAAGTTCGGGGGCATGAAGCCCTCGGATGCGGCAGACCATCACGCGCTTGCAGCCGAGCAGGTGCTTTCCGAGGCACTTGCGCAGGCAGGCATAAGGATGCGTGACGTTGGGCTGATTGGATATTCAAAAGGGCCCGGGCTTGCACCATGCCTTCGCATAGGTCGTGCGGTTGCAGTGCTGTGCTCATCCATGCTCCGTATACCGCTTCTGCCGGTCCACCACAGCCTTGCGCACATTGAAATAGGCCGCCATATGTGCATGATGGAGGACCCTCTTGTTATTTACGTAAGCGGCGGCAACACGCAGCTGCTTGTGCTCAAAAAAGGCCGTTATACAGTGCTTGGCGAGACACTTGATGTTGGGCTCGGCAATGCAATTGATACGCTTGCACGCGAGCTCGGGCTTGAGCGTGCGCATGGCGGTGAGATTGAGCGGCTTGCAAAAAGCGGTTCGTACTTTGAGCTGCCATACACTGTTAAAGGTATGGATTTTGCGTTCTCCGGCCTTGTAACAAAGTGCGGCCAGGTATCTGCACACCACACAAACGAGGATATTGCGCACTCTTTTCAGGAGACGGCATTTGCAATGCTGTGCGAGGCGGCGGAGCGCGCGCTTATGGTTACGCATAAGAAAGAAGTGCTGCTTTGCGGGGGTGTTGCACAGAATATGCGCTTGCAGGAGATGGTTGCAGGTATGGCCGAGGAAAACGGTGTGCGGTTTGGCTGCCCTGCAAACGAGTTTAACAGGGATAACGGCGCAATGATTGCGCACACCGCGCACTATCTCCACCACAAGTTTAAGGGCAATTATCCTGACACTGATTGCGGCATAAAGCCAAGGTACAGGATAGAGGATGCGCCCGCCTAACTATTATATAATTCCCATCTTATATCTCCAATATGGGCCTAAAGGAAATGCTATCAGGTATCTCCAAGGCGGCAGTGCCACTTGCGAAAAAAGTTCCTTTCCACCCCAACGTGCTTACGCTTTTCTCGCTTCTGCTGGCGCTTGCAGCGACAGCGTTCATTTACCAAGGCAGCGTGCTGCTTGCAGCTGCATTTGTAGTGCTGGCATACCTGATGGACGGCATTGACGGGCTGGTTGCACGTGCGCGCAGGCTTGAAAGCGCATTTGGCGCGTATTTTGACGGGATTTCTGACCGCATAGTTGACTTCTTCATACTGCTGGCGATGATGACGCTTGCATGGCCGTGGCAGCAGATGGCGCAGTTTGCAATAATAATGCTTATTTCATTCGGCGTGTTCCTGACATCATTCGCACTTGCGTATGCGGACCACAGGGGCGCCGTGCGCAAGGAAGACCTCAGGAAGATGAAATGCATATTTGAGCGGCCGGAGAGGTGTGCAGCAATACTTCTTTCACTTGTGGCCTACGCATTTAGCCCGCAAGTTTCAATGTATATCATAATTGCTGCCGCAGGTCTCTCCGTTATAGCATTCCTGCAGCGCTTTGTGAAAGCCGCAGAAATAAACATGGGATACAAATGAAGTACCGTATCACGGCCCCTTGCAGGGGCAGCAACACATTTGACGTGCTCCCTGAAAAGGAGCTTTCACTATCACCAGAGAAAATGTGTTCACTGCTGCGTTCCATCGGGTTTGCAATAAAGGTTGAAAGCGATGTGATGGCGATTGGCCAAAAGGAAGGCGTTGAGGTGGCAATATACAGGCGCGGCAAGGTAATCATAAAGAATGTAGGCGAAAAAAAGGAAGCTGAAGCGCTCGCCGATAGGATTTTTTCAAAAATAAGGAAATAACTACCACTCTTTTCTTGCAGTAAGCACAATGTATGCAGCTGCAAGTATCAGCAGCACACCCGCCGCCTGTGCATAAGGCACATAGTTGAATTCCTCGCCTTCGCCAGCAGTCCCCCCGGATTTTTGCATGGCGCCCTCCCCCTCAGGCGCATACCTTGCCATAACCATAGGCGCTGCCGAATCGTCCTGAAGCGCACTTTCCTTAAGCATATATGACTGCATAAGCACTGGCCCGAGCAGCAGAAGCGTCCCTATGGCCAGCATTATGAACGCACGCACAGGTACGTCCGGCCTTGCACTTACCAGTGATTCCCCCTTCTCTGTAAGTGCATAGTATTTCCATTTGCGGCCCTCATCAATTCTCTTGACGAGGCCCGCTTCAATCAATTTTTCAAGGTGCTCAAGCACAGTTGGCGTTGAAAGGCGCAGCTTATCGGCAAGCATTGTGGGGGTATGCCTGCCCCTGGCCAGGCACTTGAGAATCTCTATCCGTGTATCCGCGCCTATCGCCCTAAGCAGCTCCCTGTCAATCCTAACCTCGGCCATACCACCACTTTTGCAAATAAAATTAAAAATAGGGATGCGGATTACGCAACCTTCCCGCCCGCCGGCTCTGAAAGGTAAACCGCACTTACAGATGCAGACACCTTTATCTGGCCCGGCGTAATGACGGTTTCAGCGCTCATCGCAGCCTTGTCGTACATTGTATAGCTCCTATAGGGGATGTATGTTGAGCCGGAACTAACACTTTTCACTCCAATTATCTTATGGCCAAGTGCCGCCGCAATCGCATTCGCATCTGATTCGGCATTTCCTACCGCCTGCTTTAGCAGGTCTGCACGCACTCTGCTCATGGTGCTGTCTTTCAGTGTAAACTGCACTGAGTTTACGCGGTTCGCGCCCGCAGAAACTGCCGCATCTATAATCCTGCCTGAGTTTTTCACATCTTCGCTCCTTATGCGCAGCGTGTGTGTGGCCGTATAGCCGACAATTGTCTGCTCATAGCTATTGTCATCCCACTTGTACCTTGGTGAGACGCCAAAGTATGAAGTTTTTATGTTTGTATCGGGGACACCCGCCGCACGCAGTGCAGCACGCACCTTTTCCATTATGGCGGCATTTGCTTCGGCGGCCTCGGTTGCGGTCTTGCCCTCCGTTTCAGCGCCCAATTCAATCTCTGCAAGGTCGGGGTCAAGCTCAACCTCTGCACTTCCGTAAACCGAAATCTCTGTGCTGTTTAGCGGCTGGGCCGCAGCGTTCTCCTGTGCCGGCGCAGAAGCCGTAGTGCAGCCACCCATAAACACGAGCAGGCTCATCACAAACAGCCCTATCATAAGCGCACTTAATATCCTGTTCATCAAACCACCTGCTATGAATTAGACGATGACATATATATATGCCAGTGAAATGGCTAGGCACTCACCTAATCACACTGCTATATAATTAGATTAGAGGTGAAACGCCTCGGCCGGGATTCGAACCCGGGTCGCAGCCGTGACAGGGCTGAATGCTAACCGTTACACCACCGAAGCAGCGCTCTTATTAAGGCAAAATAGATTTTAAAGGCTTTTCAGGAGCCGATCCATTTTCAATGACTGGCGGGAAGAACACAAAAAATGTCAAGAGAGTGCCCAAGCCAGGACTTACCGGACCGATTAACAAATGAGAAAACGCAAAAAATAAGTGTAAACCGTGGCTTATATCTCGCCGGTATACTTCTTATAGAGTATGAGCAGCACTATGCCCGCGATTACAATGCCCGCTATGAGCGCCATCATATCTATGTTATGCGTCCTCTCAAGCGGCTGCGACGGCCCTGCGGTTTCGTTTTGGGACGCTGGGCCCGCAGGTTCGTTATTGGCGGGCGTTTCACCCTTCTTGAAGCCTATTGTCTTGGTATAGCTGGCGGCATTATTCTGCGCATCAAACGCCTCAATCTCATAGTTTATGGTTTTGCCGTATTCCAAAGGTATGGTGGCCTGGTACGTGCTGATACCGGTAGGATACATGTTTACTGAGGACCACCCCTGCCCCTCAATATTATACCTAAGGCGGGCCGGCTCGCTCGGGTTCATACCGCTTGCATAAGTACCCGGATCGCTTATCGCAGCACTTATCACGATTATGTTCTGCTTGGGGTCGGCCTTCTCGCTTACACCCTGTATCACAGGAGCAGTCCCGTCAACAACCACATCCATATCCACATCATCGCTAAGCTTAAGGTCATACTCCCTGAACCCGCCGGCATACCTCACCATTGCCCTTGCAGAATCAATGCTTAGGTCATTGAATTCAACATAGCCGTTTTCGTCGGTGTGCCTGACAACGCCGTTGAGCAGCACATCGCTGTCAACAGGATTGCCCCTGTCATCTATCACCCGCAGGCGCACATCATACCTGTAAAACATAGGGGTGAAGTTGGCATCTGCACCTGAAGCGCGCACAGTTCCCGTCCTTATGATGCCAGCATACGAAACGCTTACATCGTACGTGCGCCCGTTTATGGCATTTGCCCATGCCATGCCGTTCGTGTCCGTAGTTAAATTCTGGCCGGCAATGCTCACAGCTGCGCCTTCAACGGGCGCCCCCTTCTGGTCCCTTGCGTATACATATATGCGGTATGCATCTATAACAAAAGAGTAAAGGTACGGGATATTATCGTGGCACTTTGGGCCCTCGCGGTTGCAGTCAATCCGTACAGTTTGCACAACCCCGCTGTAATTGGCACGGAGGTAATACGACCGCAGCTCATACTTGTCCTTCCAGTAGGAGTCGTCTGTGCCCACGTTAACAAGCTCATCCTGCCCGGAATCAACCTGATTGTATATTGTATGCACAACCTTGCCGCTTTCATCAGTGTAAAGCGTTGACTTGCCGTCCAGGGCATCTGCAGCCGGCAGTGATGTGTAATACGTTGATTTCTGGTAGAATGCAGTGACCGCAGCGCCCTTTATCGGCCGGCCCATCTTGTCAACTACGTGCACCTCATACGTCTCGGTCCAGGCCGCCGCTGCAAATGAGCAAAGCAGCAAGCTTATGAGCACGAATGTTGATTGCCTCATGCTAATCCTTTTGCTGTGAAACTTTATTATATCCTGCGATTCTTTGGGCAAGCCTGTCAAATACTGAAAGCGCATTCAGCAGGTTAAGCCTGTCATCTGCAGTCAGATCTGGGTTTGAGGCCAATCCTTCAAAGTATGTGCGCAGAATTTCTGCCGACTTAATGGGGTCTGACATAAGCGCCTTTTTAATTGCTGCCTGCCCGCTTGCAATCAGCGTCTCCTCCATACAAAGCTCAAAAATGAACATCAGCTCTTCAATATTATCGTCCTTTTTTATTGCTTCGTTGATTTCTGCACACCCTTTCCGCGCATCACCTTCTATAAGGTGCGTAATCGCGGATACCACCAAGTATATCGCCTTTCCCTCCTTTGAATACAATTCCTGCAGTGTTTGTCGCGCTTCCTCTATACGCAGCAAATGTATTAATGCAACCGCCATATAGAAATCGTATATTGTTTCATTTGGGCTTAGCTTTTTTTGCGAAATGCAATAGTCATAGAGCTCGCTGTACTTGCCTTCCGCCATCAGCTTTGCGCATTTTGTTGCAGACACGGCATAACTATATTCAAAATGCTTATATTGTTGCATTGAGCATTAGGATACATGGCCGCACAGGAGCAGCATGCCGCTGCAGGTGCAACAATCCAAAAGCTGACCCAGATTGAGGAGAAAACCGTAAAGATAAAGCAGCAGCTTGAGAATCAGCTTGCAGAGCAAAAGGACAAATTATCAAAAAACGAGCTTGAGATTCTTAACCAAAGACTAATTTTGGCAAACAAATTGTTGGGGGAGATACAGGAATTGCGCAAATTAGTTATCAAATCAACTGAGGCCAGAGAGTCGTATGAGCGCATGAGGGAAGAGGCAACTTCATTTAAGGCAGGTGCAAATTACGTTACCCAGCGGATTTTTACTTTCATTTTTTCGTTTACTGAAAGGATATCCCAGTCAGATGCAGACCTGATAGCCGATGCGCAGTTTAAGGCATTAAGCGATGCAAATGCCGCATTAATCTCATTCCAAAATAATGCGGATCGCCTCGCAAAGGATTTTGATAAGATGGCCGATGCAATTGCAAAGGGGGATTTAGACGGCATTTTTTCTTCAGTTGATTCATACCAAAGGAATGTCCGCAAGGTAGTACAGGATGTCGGCGATATTGAATTTGCGCTTGGGGAGCTTGAAAAAAACCGCAAGATTTTTGAGGGTGCTTCAAAGGCGGCACGCGATTTTTTCATAGATACAGCTGCTTTTTTGGCTGGCACGGCCGCAATTGGCGCTATAAGCAAGACAAGATGGATTGCAAAGATGAAAGATGCTGCTAGAGTTGCAGAAGAAGGAGGGCGTTACTGGTACCAAACGTGGGAAGGCGTGGCACTTAGGGCAATCCCAAAAAGCATTGATGCTACGTTCACACTTGTTAGCACAGGCATAAAAGAGGGAGAAATCACTGCCAGCGATGCAGTTGTTATTATGGTAACAGCGTATATGCCTTTTCTTAGTGCTAAACTCCCAGAAGAAAGCAAGAGTTTTCTGCTTAACGCTGAGAATATGCTTTCCTTGGCTAAGAAAGGCAAAAAGACTCTAAAAGAAGTGGCTGAATTCATAAAAAAGAACATGCCGCCCAATTTTAAGGAACTTGCAAGAGAATGCTATGAATTTATGGGCCGCCAATTTGACTTGAGTAAAGGGTTTATTAATATGCCGATATTTGAAAATACGGCTCTTATTGCAAAGAATTTTGCAGAATCTTTATCCGGTATGTCTGGGAAAGCTTACGTTGTCCGCTCTGCTGTAGCTCAGTTTGGGCGCAAATTGGCTGGAGGTGTTCTTAACGAAGGGATACGTTATGAAATACGAAATGAAGCATCAGAATCTTCAAGGGAGCAAGAAAAACCTTAGGAGACATATTGTCGCTTTTGCGGCAGTATCATTAATAGCGTGCACGCAATTTGGGGGGTGCGCGCAGGAATATGATCAAAGAGGTAATATTATGGTGCAAAAAGTTGTTGGGTATGAGGAGTTTGTTAAGACGGCAGATAAAGAGAAGTTTATGATTGATTTTGTCAAAAATAGCCGCAGCTTTGAGGCGTGCAGGCCGCTCATAGATGCAGTATTGCAGAGCAATTTACCCGCAGCTCAAAAGTGGATGGTATTGGACATTACTTATGGAAAGTACAAAGTGGAGGCGCTAGATTATGCACTTAATTTTGCTTCAAGCGAGAGATATATGAAGGACATAAACAGTAATGCACTACCCCAGAATGAAGTTGATAGCCTTGATGTTACTATAAAGCTTTTGGCATACAGTGAGAAAAAGCTAGAAGAGATGGCTTCGCGCATATCACAAAATGTTACGCTTATTTCAGATAAAACTCCGATCGCCCTCAGCTATTTTGGGGGTGCCCTCATATTCAGGAAGCATATAACAAATGAAGATGATGCACTCAGAATTGCGCGCAAATTTGTTGTAGGATCAACATTATACTCGCTTCACGTCTCTGTAATTGCAGCCAAGGCGGTAATGCGAATAAATACGAGGAAGGGGGAAGCTATTTTGAATGAGGAATATAAAACCACATTAAACCCAGTAAAAAAGGAAGCGCTTAAAGAAATTCTTAATGCTGAAAAAACAACTTCGCTTCTTGAAACTATCAACAACTTCTTTGGCAGCACACCTAAGAAATAGTGCCTATATCTTTCCCTTTTGCCAATCTCGTATTACCTTTCGGGCCGCCCTATCAAGATCCAGCTCACCGCCGGGCGCAAGCATGTTATACCGCCTGGCTATGAGCGCAAGCATTCTTGAAGGCGCCATGTTCCTTTCGCATGCAATCCCGTAATGGGCGCACACGTTCTCAAGCCCCTTCTTGCGCACCATCTCCATAATCATCTTCTCTGCAGTGCCCTCGGCATCCTCAACATTGCTTGCAGATACTGCAAAAGATTTTGCAAGCTCCTCCTGTGTCTTTTTGATGGGCACAACGCCAGGGGTGTCATAAAGCAGTATGTCCGGGCGCAGGCGTATCCACTGCACGCCCTTTGTCTCGCCGGGCGTGGCGCTAACCTTTGCAGTGCGCCTGCCCTTAAGGAGGTTGATGAGTGATGATTTCCCTACATTAGGATAGCCGATGATTCCTACGCGGATAGGCCGGCCCTCCTGCTTGGCTATGCGCACAAGCTCATAAAACAGCTTTCCCTTGCCTTCCCTGTTTCTTGTGGAGACGAACATAGCCGTCCTGTACTTTTTCCGGAGTGCGTTAACTTCACGCTCATCGCACAGGTCCACTTTGTTGAATACTATTAAGGTATGCCTGCGTGTGGGGAATGGAAAAAGAGTTGCAGGATTGCGTGCATCCGCAACGCGGATGATTACATCGCACTCCTTGCGTATCCTGTCAAGCACTTTCATTTTCAGAGCTGGCCCTCAATGTCCGGCAGGTCAAGGTTGAGCGTGTCCTTAAGCTCCTTGAACCTGTTCCTGATGGTCACTTCGGTAATGCCCGCCGCCTCTGCAACCTCCTTCTGGGTCCTGTGTTCAGTGTGGTAGAGGCATGAGGCATAAACCGCCGCTGCCGCGAGCCCGGTTGGGCCCCTTCCTGAAATAAGCTTCTTGCCTATTGCATCCTTCAGGATGTCCATTGCGGTCTCCTGCACACGGCCGCTCAGGCTGAGTGCAGTGACGAACCTAGGCACGTAGTGCAAGGGGTTTGCAAGCGGCACGCCTACTTTAAGCTCCTGCACAAGTATCCTGTATGTCCTGCCGATGTCCTTCCTCTTGACACCTGAGACCTGTGCAATCTCTGCGAGTGTCCTAGGCATGTTCCTCTGCCTGCAAACTGCATAAATAACGGCGGCAACGAGCGCCTCAATGTTCTTGCCGCGCACGCCTTTCTCAATGCACCGGCGGTACATAAGTGCCGCTTCCTCGCGTATGGACTCGTGCAAGCCCAGGTAAGAAGCAATTTTGTCAAGCTCGGTGAGTGCAATTGCAAGGTTCCTTTCAACAGAGCTCTGGATGCTGCTTCTCTTGTGCCACTTCCTCATCCTGTAGAGCTGTGCCTGCTTTTTTGTGTTTATCTTGACGCCGCGTATGTCGCGGTTATACTGGTCTATTTCTGTGGAAAGGCCCTTGTTCGGCCTCATAAGCTTTATTGGTGCGCCAGTCCTCGCCCTCTTGTCACGCTGGTCGCTGTCAAATGCCCTCCACTCCGGCCCCTCATCAACCATGCTGTCGTTTATGACAAGGCCGCAGGTAGCGCAGATAAGCTCGCCGCGCTCATAATCCTGGATAATTTTCGTTCCATTACACTCCGGGCAATTCTTCACAGCCATCGTGACACCTCACATATATTTTTAAAACTATTGCGCGGTCTATTCTCTCTTTGAAAAGATTTATAAATATTTCTAAAACCGCACTTCCACTAATCATTCCCCAACGAATGC
>JAVYLZ010000003.1:53597-55362 GCA_038740245.1 Candidatus Micrarchaeia archaeon | reverse complement strand
GTTAGCGGCTTCATTTCTTTTGTTACTCGCCACTGCAGCGATTGTAAGTGCGCGTTCTTTGTTTGCATTAATGGCCTTCGTAGGATCTTTATACTCTGCGGCACCTTCTTTAGTTATCTTAGCTTCAGTGTAAAGCTCATCTATCTCTTTTTTCACCACTCCACTAACTTTCCTTATAACCATTCCTGTTCCCACGGTCTTGATTGTATCTGTTTTGCCTTCTTTATCAATGGTTTTAATTTCAGTCATGCCATGAATACCAAAGAAGTCACGGATTTTTGTGAAGTCTCCACCAAGCGCAGCAATTATTGCACCCGCAGTGATTGCTCTAACTGCATGCCGTGACTCATAATCAACCGCAGTCTTCCCCTTATCGTGCTGCACACCTTTTAAAGCATCCTTGTCGGTAATCTCCACCTTTTTACCGCTTTCCTCCTTCTTAGTGGCCGGTTTTGCCGGAGTAGCAACTGTCGGCTTTGCAGTGCCCTGTCCCTGCGTCGCAGTCTTCGCCTGCCCCTCACCTTCCCCCTTGCCTTTCGGCTTTTCTTCCCCTTTTTTCCTCCCTTCTTCATTATCAACAGTCCTTGCCTTTATCCCGCTTAATCCAGCTAGCGCAACTATGTTACCTACAGTAGCAATTGCGCTTGCACCCACGGACATCCACCCGCCAACCGTCTGCTTCATAAGCCGGCGCTGCGTGCGTATGCCCTGCGGTGCTGTGAAATCAACCATCCCGAACGGGTTCTGGCCAGATGCATACATAGCGGCGCCAAGCAGCCCCACAAGCAGCAGCAGTGGCATGCATGTAACTAGGTTAATGCCCTCTGGGAGCTGGGCCTGCACAGCCGTCGCCATATCAGAGCCGCCACCGCTCACCTCCCCTTCGCTTTCCTTGAACCCTGTAGCCCCTTCATAGCGCACCTTTACCTTGTGCGACTTTGAGCTGGGTATCACAAACAGGGCCTGCGCCTTGCCCGCAGCGTTTGTAGATATGCTAAGTTCTTCAGTATGTTCACCTTCGGCATCCGTATAGTTCAATATAAATTTGAGCGGCTGGCCCACAAGCGGCTCGTTTTTGCCAGTTCCTGGGTCAACATAGCTTAGCGAGGCATATACTACAAGCTGGCCCATCTCAGCATCATAATTCTCACTTACCTTTAGGAATGTCGGCAGTTTCTGGATAAGGCAGCTACCCTGTCCAGCTTGGAGTGCAATAAGTAGGAGAAAGGCAAGCATTGCGAGTGCTAAGCACTTTTGGCCCATACAACCAACTATTGCAGTATATACTTATATTTTTAATTAGGGATTATATGGCATGCGATGTTATGCCATCTTAGCCTTGCTCTTGCTGGCAGTGGCGCCAGCTTATGCTGAAGATGGCCCTATATCATTGGAATTCAAACAAGATGCAAGCGATTTGATGAAATTTATCTTTGGCAGTGCTATACCCATTGCGCTTATTGTTTCGTATTCAATTATCGCCCTCGCATATATGGCATCAAAGGTGTTTATGTCCCACGAGCTCGGCGTGTGGGCGACTGTTGAGATGCGCGAGGCGCTAATAAGCACTATGTATGCTGCACTTATACTCGCACTCATCCCCCCTATGGATGCCCTGATAAACTCTTTGGGTGGGACGGACGATGGAATGTTTGTTGACAAGGCAAATCAGGTCATAAACCGTGCAATAGATAATATGATGGCAATAATATCTTTCTCATCAGTGTTCTCGTTTATAAATGGACTCAGCTGGACCCCCGCAGCA
>JAVYLZ010000003.1:48432-53587 GCA_038740245.1 Candidatus Micrarchaeia archaeon | reverse complement strand
CTCCCCTTACTATCGGCATCACTATGTATATGTACTATAATGTCCTTCAGCAATTAATGCTGTTCAGCATATTTTCTAATGTTTTTTTGCCCATACTTTTTGCTGCGGTAGTTTCAATAATTGGGCAGTATTCACTTCTGCTTTTCCTTGAGCAGTCTCTTTATGTGTTTGTTGGCTTGGGCCTTTTGCTTAGGGCATTTACGCTTACACGACGGATGGGTAGTACGATTATCGCAATTTTCCTTGGGGGGTTCATATTCTTCAAGCTTGCGCTTGCAATTGAGACCCCAATAATTCTTGAAATGAACAAGTATTCTCCCACAGATAAGATGTTCAATATTCCTTTAGGTTTAATTGACCCGATGGCCGGCGGGAAGCTGGCGATAGCTACGATAGTTGGCGTAACTTCAAAGTATTTGCTTGAAGGCCTCTACTACCCAACTATGAGCATGACTTGCTTTTACATTTCAAATGCCATATGTGCGGGGACAGGTCCGGGCTATCCGCTTTGCATGGCTATTACTCAAGGTTTTTGTTGGACGGTTTTATTCCCATTCCTAATATTCCCGCTTATGATTGCTTCAATATATGTGGGAATGATAGGTACGGTTATTGGAATGCTCGCCCAGATATTCTTGGCATTTGGGGGTGCATTAGTACCAACCCTGATGGCACATATGATTGCAGACGAGATTGCAACCCAAATTGCAGCGAATTCTGACCTGATGGCATTTGCATTCTTCATACCGGTATTCAACATAATATTTGTGCTTGCGGGCGTGAAGGCGCTTGTTGAGGCGATGGGCGGTGATGAAACCGTTGTGCATATGCTGACGTTCATATAGGTGCGGATATGGCTGTGGCTCTTGACCTTGCAGGATACATGCAGTGGCTTCCAATTGCATCGCTACTCATATCCATCTCTCTTATCATAATCGCAATCTTCTACATGCTTGCCAAGGCGTTCCAGAAGCCAGAATGGGAGTCGCGCGCCAAGGTTGAGCTTTCAAGGATGCTCGTTTCAATGCTCATGCTAATTATAATTGCGGGCTTTGCAGTCACACTGGCGCTTGCAGTTGACGCGCTCACCGAGGGAAAGGACCCGTTCCAGGCGAGCAAGGCATACCTCTCAAAGTTTTCGCTCGGCTCAAACAAATATGAGTCAATCCCCTATAATGTAAACATACTTTGGGCAGCCGCCAAGGATATGCGCGCCAAGGCGACAATAATCTCCCCTATGCCTACGTGCATAGGTGGGGCCTGCTATTCACAGTACGCGGGCTGGATGTACATTGCGGGGCATCTTGAGGCAATCGCAACAATAACAATCCCGTTTGCCGCAAGCATTGTGGTTCAGATACTTGCGCTTGATTTTATTGAGAAATTCTTTATGGCACTCCTGCTGCCCGCAGGATTCATACTGAAGGTGCTGCCCGCAACAAGGGATGCCGGCGCATACCTCATTTCGCTTTCACTTGCGTTTTATTTTGTGTTCCCGATGGTATATGTGGTTGGCGAGCAGATACATAAGACCTCTGGCAAAACGTTCATAAAAGACCTTGAAAGCTCTGTCAAAAATGCAGTCCAGCCGTCAACATCGTTTGGCAGGGTGTTTGATGACTCGTTCAGGTACGGCTGCGACAACTGCGCTGAGACAATGCTTGCGATAACCCGCCTCGCGTATATCGCTCCTTATGCAGTAACGCTGCCGCTGCTTGCGGTGATACTGTCGCTTGCGGCCGCGCGGTCGCTGTTCCCGGTGTTCTCAAAGGATTTCATCGGCGAGATGCCCATGTGAGTGGTAAAATGGTTAAAAGCTGCGTGCAATATGTGTATGGGCTTGGAAGGTGCTGATGTGGGTGTGAAAGGGAAGCTTGTGCTGGCATTGGTGCTGCTTGCGGTTTCGGCAGCTGTGGCCAGCGATGGTGCCCAACTACCATTTAACCTGAACGACCCGACCACGTGGATGCCCATCGCAGCGGCCATAATCGTAATACACCTTACGCTTGTCTCAATAATCTATATGGTCGCAAGCACTTTCCAGGATGAGCAGCTGAAGGCGTGGGGCAAGAATGAGGTCATGCAGGCAGTGTTCTCCGCGATAATTATCGCAAGCATAGGCGCAACAATAGCCGTTTTTGACAATGAGATAATCCAGCCGTTCTTTGCGGGTGTTGTGAAGCCTGAATGTAATCCATCTGCAGACCCGCTGTGCCACCAGCTGCGCACCGATCTGAAGTATGACCCCAATCGCAACAGGTGGAGTGAAGGTAATGCGAACGTGCACATTACAGTTGAAGGCGATAGGGTTGTGTGCAAGGGTCTTGACAACTGCGACCCCAAATTCCTGATGGCGCGATCGTACCTCGGCATAACTTATGAGAAGCTTGCAAAGGTTCTTGAGCATTTCATATACGATTACAACACGTACACCGCACTTGACTCAATGGGGTTCAACTTTGGGATGTCCTGGACCTGGAAAATTGAGCCCCCACCTATAATAGGGTTTAACGTGGGCGGTTCATTCCCGAACCACGCCATACTGCTTAACACACTTGACAACAGCATACATTTCATTGAGCGGCTTATGATGCTGATAAAGTTCCAGGAAAGCGTGCTGAAGTTCTTTGAGTATGGCCTTGCGGCAAGCCTTATCATAATAGGCATATTTTTCCGCTCGATATGGATATTCAGGAAGGCAGGCGGCCTTTTTATCTCGATGGGGGTATGCTTTATGTTTGTGCTGCCAACGCTTTACGCACTTGGCTGGTATACGATTGACATACCAACCTTTGCAGGGATATCAGAGCAGGCGGAAGAGGAAGCAGATCAATCCTTGCTTGAAGAAGCCATGGATGCGACCGGAATTAGTGGGATAGTAGATTTCATAGAAAAGATAGGCAAAACTAGAGGGGATATGGGGACGATGAATGCTGTAATGGCTGTTGTAATGAGTGTTGTTACTGCCGGGTTCATAACTCTCCGTGTGCTGGAAGCATCCCAAATAAAAACGATGGTTCCTGCAGCTATCAAGGCAACATTGGACACTATTGTGATTGGTTCAATGATGGCCACATTTATATCCATAGCATGGCTTCATGTAGTTGATGCTGATGATTTATACACTACATCTTTGGATGATCCCGGCTATCTTGACATAATTTCACGCTATGCTATTGTTGCGATTGCGCTTCCTTTATTGAACTTCTACATAACCTTCTCATTTATACGTGGGATGTCTCCTTTGTTCGGAGGCGATGCGGAAATACCGGGGCTGAGTAGATTGCTATGAGCAGCACTGTGTTCGAATGGACTGAACTTGCATTGATGGGCATAACACTGGCGTACCTAATTGCAGTTATAATCTATATGCTTTCATACATAATTTCATCTGAGCTTATGCGTGCATGGGCGCGCAACGAAATTCAGAACCTTATCTTCACACTTATACTATTTGCGACTCTTGGAGTGTTGGCAAGTCTCGATTTCGTGAGTGGGAAAGATACGGGATACATAAACGAAGGAGAAAAATATTTGGGCACGCTTTATAATGACAGCATCGCCTGCACGACAAGTATAATGCAAGAAGTTAATACTTATTCCATTTTGGGCAGTGTTAGCGTGGGTGTTGGACCTGAATTATTTGCGGTTGAGTCGATAACACCTGCAACAAGTGCAGACAGCCAGAAAGTAAGCGGGAGTTCTGAAGTGCTTTACTTGAACGCAGATGCTTTAGATAAGGTTTCAAATATGGGTTTGGGATTTTCACTTGCGCCTTTTATAAGCCCAATTAACACGATGGTCTCACAAATTATGCAATACTTGACTATACCTCTCGGTATGATGCAACTTCATATACTGCTTATTAGTTTAATCAAGAAACACGGTGTCACGGTATTTTTGCCTGTAGGCGTACTTCTGAGAGCTTTCAAGTTTTCACGCAATGCGGGCAACCTTATAATTGCGCTTTTCATAGCGCTATATTTCATATTACCCGCGGCATATCTTTTTAACAAGAATCTGATGAAGGAGGCACTTGATGAGTACAAGGATACAATTTGCGGCGACGGGGCACCAAGCATGTTTGGCGAGGTCCTCCATATTTATGCCAAATCCTCAAACCTTGGATATGGCATAAATCCGGATATTGATGTTGATGTCGGGCAAATAATAGATAAACCGCTTACATATGGAGGTTCTGCATTCAAAAAAGTAATACTGCGGATAGGTATTGAAGGCACTATGCTGCCTTTCTTTGCAATTGTACTTACACTTGGAATTGCACGCGAGTTTGCCGCGACTCTTGGGAGTGATATTGACTTCTCCCAGTTAGTGAGGGTGGTATGATGAGGATAATTTACCTTGGGATGACGCTGCTCTTGTTAACTGTATTTGCAAATGCGGCAAGCAATGGTTCTTGCGGGATAGTGTTCTCTGAAAATGTCGTGGCCGTCTTTTTATTAGGGCTGGTCATTTCGCTGCTTGCAGTTTCTATTTGGTATATGTTCGGTAAAATCATACATGAGCCCGAAGTTGAGGCAACAACCAAGATTGAGTTGCAGCAGGTTGGCATAACTATTTTGATTGCAGTTATGCTCGGTGGCGCGCTTGAGATAGTGTGTAATGTTAGGGTAAGTGCAGAGGGCGCAGAAATAGTGGAGGGAGGCATTTTTGCCCAGGCAGATGAAACATATCAAAACCTTACCAAACGTATATTAGATATCTACCTTGATATGTCAAACGCCATAATGGAACGCGCATTGCTTGGCAGCGTTTTTGGGGGTACATCTATAATGCATATTACAGTCTCAATGTCCCCATATTCAGCAAATTCGCTTGTTGCAAATTCAATTGCACCTGTTGCACAGTCAATGCTTATTGCATATTTTGCAGCAGTATTCCAGTACTCCTTGTTCAAAATTTTCCAGAGCGACATATTCCTTTTGCTAATCCCAATAGGGCTGTGTCTTCGTGCCTTCCCAATAACCCGCAAGTTTGGAGGGACGCTGCTTGCAACTGCAATTGGGCTTTCAATAATTTTCCCACTTGTGGTTTCATTTACTTACTCGCTTGTGGACGTTGATGTCATTGAGTACGAAAAAATAAGTATGGACAGCAATGTTTATTCGTATATTGTGCCATTCGCAGCAGCAAT
>JAVYLZ010000003.1:0-48422 GCA_038740245.1 Candidatus Micrarchaeia archaeon | reverse complement strand
TGCTTGCAGTGATGTTTGCAGGCGCCCTAGCCGGAATGGCAAGTGTTACAGGTCTTATAGTATCAGGTGTTAGTGGTTTATTAGGGCTCACAGCACTAGGGCTGTCCTCAGGCATGGATACTGCAAGCATTAATGAGTATTTCATTGATGTTTACAATGCCTACGGCTCGGTGATGCTGCTTGTGTTCTTCATACCCGCACTGCAGGTGCTTATAACCGCGGCGCTGGTGCGCAGTCTGGCCGGCACGCTTGGCTCTGAGATTGACATCTCCGGCATAATGAGGGCGATATGATGACGAGCATAGATGTTGCACTTTCGCCATGGGAAACTTCTGCACAGGTATTGGCCCAGAACATGCCACTTGAGTGGTATGGTATAGCAATGTCAGTGGTAATGATAATCGCCTTCATGCTCATAATACTCTATATGGCATCAAAGATATTCAGCTCGCGCACTCTTGAGATGGCTGTAAGACGCGAGTTCTTCCAGCTGGCGGCCACGGTGCTTCTCATAACATTTCTTATGGCCTTTGCAACAACAGAATCTTTCATAATCGCAGGCAACAAGGATTTCAGGGATATGATAGGCGGTGCAGCAGCAGAGCAGATACTTGGCAAGACCGGTTACCAAGTAAACATATTTGATGTCTCATACGTTTACCTGCTGAGCTCGCTGAAATGCCTCAAGTCCGAATATAACCGGCTGCTTAAGCTGCAGGCTTATGAGATGATACCGCGTATGGGCGTAAGTCTCAATGTGATGGGTGCATTAGTACCGTTGCCAATCCCCGTAATACTTGATCTTGCAACCGACGCTTGGGGAAAGCTTATGGTTGCCATAATGGATGCAGAAGAAATACTGTGGCTTTCGCTTGCCGCCTATTTCCAGATTAATTTCCTGCAGTGGATTGAGGCGTCAATGGTTACCGTATATCTACCACTTGGAATTCTGCTCCGCGCATTCCCGTACACGCGCGGGGGCGGTGCAGCGATTATGGGCATTGCGATCTCGCTTTATTTTGTATACCCGTTCCTGCTTACAGTGCTGTTCGTGAATGCTCCCCCGCTTCCGGACAAGTGCTCGGTTGCCGTTGAAATTGTTGAGGAAGAGGAGGAAACAGTTAAAGAGGGCAAGAAGATGTGCCCTGCGGACCCCACGGCAATTGAATCCTTGATTGAGGAGTCGCAGGGCAATAAGCCAGCAGGCTCAAGCGGCTACGGCAAGCTCATCTCCAGCGATGTTGGCGGGTTCTCACAGGATACTGCCGGCCGTATACGGCTGTATGCATATTTCTACCCGTTTGTTGCGATGGTTGGCACGTTCCTGTTTGCGCGCTCGCTAACGCAGATACTTGGGGGCAACATTGCGGACATAGGCCGCGGGATGGTGCGCGTAATATAGCGGTTGGTGGCTTTGATGAAGGATATTGGCAAGGGACACATTGGAAAGGCACGTGATGCATATTGGGTCGCGCGTGCAATTGCCGGCCACACCAGTGCCCCGCAAAGTTCTGCACCGCAGGCCAAAAATCTCGCCCTGGCGATTGCAATCCTATTCATTGTGGTTATCGCCCTTAACTACATTCTCCCGCAGCCATCCCCAAAAATTGATTTTATTGAGACAGCTGCAACTGCCGCCACTGATAAGTTAAGCAATCTCCCGGCATACCAGCCAAACGGCACGCTTCCCCAGATTGTCGGCCTGGGAGGAGGCTTTTTGCAGGGCAACCAAACAGAGCAGGGCCCCCCTTCATACAACTATTCGTGCACCCCTCTCGGCGATCCGGTGCGCTTGCTGTCCCTTGACACTACCTACAGGATAATCTATGACGGCACACCCATTTACACGCAGAGCACGTTTCAGGGGTATTACGGCACAACGGCAGTGCATTCAGTGAGCACGCGGGCTATATATAACGGTGAGAAGATATCCACAAATGCGAGGTATACGTATGGCCTTGACGGAAAATGCGTGCAGGTTGAGTATTCTTTTCCCTATGGCGACACTAAGCGCGCACAATGCAATTCCTATCCCATATGGTTTGTGTGCAGCGAGCTCGCAAGCGAAAGCGCGTTTGTCCGTGATGATGCTGTGGCTCTTGGCGGCAAGAAGTATGCGGTGAAGGTATACAGGAGCGGCACGATGGAGGCATGGGTTGGCAGCGATATACCCATTCTTTTCCGCATGGATGCCAGTGGAACTGCCGATGACGGCACGAATAAAAGCATTAGCATGGAATTAGTTAGTGTGGGGAATGTGTAAATGCGCAGGGCATTGTTCGTATGTTTCATTGTGGGCCTGCTTGTGCTCGCTGGCTGCCTGAAATACTATGGGCGAAGCGAGCTCCCGAAAAGCATTACCGTTGAGAAAGAAAAAGCCAAGTGTGATATCGGCTGCCTTACGGATGCGCAATGCCAAAACATTGAGGGCTGCAGCCCCAACATGATGTGCGACCAGCTTACTCATAAGTGTGTGGAGGCGCCGGACGTGGAGTGCAAGGCAGCCACGTGTATGGCGATTGCACAGCAGCAGTATCAGAGCAACGTGCGCTGGGAATGCTCGCCTGCATTCAAAGGCGCAAATGATGACCCGCAGGGCAACAAGTACTATTCCCTCTATGGTGATGAGTGCAGAGAGCTTGAATACCCTGATACCCTATGCCTTGAATATGACTGCAGCGGGGATTCCGCGCTATACTACACTGGCGATGCGGCTTGCCCATTTGAAGGTAATTTGTATGCGTACCTCACATTCTATCCAGCCGAGAACGCAATAACCGGCCAGTATTACGATGGCATCGGCTCAATGGGCAAGGTCAAGCTGGATTCAGGCAATACTGAGACGAGCTCTGGTCAGTTCATATGCAATGCAATCTCAAGCATGCAACGCAGCGGCACATACTCGCTTGATAACTGCGATGTTGAAAACGGGTGCAGGACGTGTGCGGACGGGGGGATACTTATTGCAGGCCTCCCAGAACAGTGCAAGGCCGCAATGCCCATTGAATACCCCTACAATGCAATGAATTTCAAGTACAATCCAGTTGTTAATGCCGACACTAATCCCTCAGTTGTGATACGGGACCTCTCTTTGGATTACAAGAAGCTTACAGAGCCAGCGAGTAGCTATGAGAAGAATGCACAAAAAGAAAGCGGCATTATTAAGGGGTGTGAAGATGTGTGCCAGCAGGAGCAGCAGTCGCTTGAGAGCCTTGCGGAGGAAGGCGTCAAGTCAAGCGTTGATGCCTGCAACGAGTGCACACAAAAGGAAGCTGCAAAGAAGAAGACAACGATGGGCAGTGAAGCGAGTGAAGTTAGTGAGCGTGGCTACACGCAAGCGGAGTTGAACCCTGATAATGCCTGCGAAAGTGATGACACCTCAACTTCAACTGAAACCAAAGCACCCTGCTGCACGGGACTCACCCCCTGTGTTGAGATTGACCGTGCAATTAGCGGGAAGCTTATGACCAAGGAGGAATGTTTGGTATACCGCAATGTGACAAACCCAAGCCAATTGTTCTCATGCAGTTCAGAGCCAGCCAAGTGCAAATATTGTGAGGAGAACGAAGATAAGTGCAAATGCGTGAGCTCAAAAACGGTTAAGGTTTGCGATAAAGGAAGTTTGAACGATGCAAATATCAGGTATTTTGTGTGCCAGTGCGCGTGCGCCAAGCCGATATATGCAACGTATGAGTGCACACGGCCCGGCAACCCGACCAAGTATTACTATACACAGTGTGAGCGCATAGCAGACACGTCTTCACAGGGCGGCTATCTGTATGAGGTGCACAATTTCACGGGCGGTGTGTTCAAAGCACTGCTTGAAAGCAGGGATACTAAAATACCAATGTTTATGATTGGGCAGGGGCCGACTTTTGATGACTACTTGATAGCACGCAGCCTGTGCCAGCCATCAGACCCTGCAGCTGTAAAGATAACTGCCGGCGGCCTGCCGTTTGACCCAAACGCCATAACTGTGCGTGAGGGCTCACGCCTGTGCTTCAACAATATGGGCGTTTCAAACCACACCATAAAGATAGCCTCTTCAGATATAGAGATGCCGCTTATGCCATCGGTTAAGCGCGAGCTTGTGACGGTGCCTCCAGGTGAAAGTGTTTGCCTGCCTGTCGGGCCCAACACGAAAATTAACAAGACATATTCAGTTTTGTGGCTGGATGAAAACGAATACGCACGCGCACAAATAGTGCTTGAAAAAGCAACAGCCAACGTTGGCGGGAGGAATATCGTGAAATTATACAATGGCAAGCCGCTATTCCTTTACGATGGCTATATTGAGATGGATCCGGTGTTCGCATCAGGGTATATGGAGGGCTATATCCCCCCTGAAGTAACCCCGCAGATCCCAGAGCAGAGCATCCCGCTGTTGCCCCCAATTCTTTTAGGCGGGATAACAATCGGTGGGATCTCACTTACACCAGGAGGCCAGTCTTCTTTAGGCGGCGTGCAAATCGGCATTACACCGCAGGGCACGCTTTACGTACCTGGGCCGGTGTGGCCCAGCGGCCCAATTAAAATAGAAGGTGCGCAGTTGTATCCGGTACTGAAAATAGAGGAGAAGGGCGGCGACCGCATAGCGCTTGTCAATACCCCTGCTGAATACATAGATTATGTTGATGACCATCCATTCACATATGTTGCATATGCGGACGGCACTGTGTTGCGCATGGTTGGCTCTGCAGCAAGCCCGTGGTTCCTGCCCGGCGCGATACAGGTTGCCGAGGGCTCAAAGCTGTGCGTGCGCAACGAAGTCCCGAATGCGCAGAAGACAATACTGCTTGAGAAGAAGCTCAATTACACAGGTGCATACGTACCTATTGAGGCGAAATCATCATATTACGGGCTGGAGTGCTGTTTTGACCTGCCCGGTGCAGGCATTTACCGCATCTCTGATTACCAGATACCGGGCAATTACGGGTATGCTGTGGTATACCCTGCCTCGCTTATCTCAACAATCCGCATAGGGGATTATGCATACACGCCACCAACAGCACTTTCAAAGATTGATGATTTGGTGTGCATTGAGAACCCAGTGAACATAAACCGCACGCTAACCTATGATTCCACGGCCGGCGTTTCTGGCGAGTTTAAGGTGCCCCCGCTTGGAAGGTTCTGCACCTACAACTTCACGAGGGAGGATGGCACATACAATTTTGTTGATACTGATACCGGTGGCAAGTTCACGCTTTATGTTAATACAAGTGATGTATTCAGAGTGGATGTATATGCCACAGCAGCATTGCCGGTTTCTGGGAGGGTAGGCACGGGAGGATATGTGTGCATTAACGCAGTTGACAGTGATGCCACAATAATCGGGCCAATAAAAGTTACAAAGTCGTCAGTGCTCGCAAGCACATCGGCAGAACTTCTAAAAACGGGTGCAAGGGTCTTATCCGTAAAGGCATATGATATGTCCTGTTTTACCATGGATCAAGAAGGCCTTTACTTAATGCGGCACAATGAAAGCGGCGTCAACGTGCTTGTGGCGGTTGGCCCGCCCAATGCAGGGTATATTGTAAACGGTAAGATGATTCCATCCTATTTGGAGATTGATATCCCGCCGCCAAAAGAGATAACCGGTGCATCTTCGCATGGCAGCATTACGGTCACGAACGTTGATGACTATGATTACACTGTTTACAACGAGCTTAACATTTACGACAGCGGGTTTGCAACGAACTATATGCAGCCGTTATCCCCGTGCATCATAGTTAAAAACAACATCAATGAGACAGTTACACTTTACATATCTGGCTTTGTTTCTCAGAGTTATATTTTGCCTTATGAAAATAAAACTCTTTGTTTGAAGGAGGATGGCAACCGTCTTACGCTTGGTAGAAATAACCCAAACAAAAACACTTTTGACCAAAACAGCACTTATGTTGATTTTAGCTCAATGTTTTCAAGAACACAGGTTGTCTTTGAGAGCGGGAAAACAAAATCATTGCAAGGCAATGTCACATCAGCTGTTGCAGGGTATTATGGCAACGTACCGGTGGGATATGATGTTTCAGGGAGGCCGCTTATTGGCGGCGGTTCTGGCATCAAGCTTACAGAGAAAACGCAGTTTATGCAGTTAGGGCTCTTGATTATAAAGCCGTCTGATAAAAGCGCGCTTGAGTATCGGCAGGGTGTTGGTGAAAGCCCGCTTGATTTCGGAGTGCAGGTGATATCAGGTGTGCCTGATGAGGATACGCTTATGAAGGCACGCGAAATGCTCGCCTACCACCAAAGCTTGCCGGTGTTCCTGTATTCACGGATAGGCGATGCCGAAGTTGTGCTGAAGAACCCGACTGAGGAGGAGAATTACAGTGCGGTGGTCGGCTCACTTGTCAACGTAACGCTTGATGATGTGAATGCAGTTGTGTCGTCGTCTCCTGAGATACCTTGCAGCGAATCAAGAATGGTTAAGGTTGGAGATTTCCTGTTTCCGAAATGCGTGCGCTGGGAGTTTGACATGCCAGACAAGGAAGTTGTGTTCACTCTAACCAAGGGTTCGGCAACCAAGAAAATAATCTTAAAACCAGTCAAGCCCGTGCAGGAGCTCAACTTCTCTTATGATGAGTATAGTGTTAGCCCACCCGAATCACGTAATAATTATGCGCTCAGCGTGCAAAACCTTGCTTTTGAGCCGCGTGCGATTATGCTTAGGCCTGATGATCCATCCAAATACTGCACAATGATCCGCCAAGACGCTGAAAACGAGTTTAATATCGCAGGTGCGAATGATTATTACACGGCTTACAATATGGAGCTTTATTCAGTTCCTGTTGCAATACTGGATGCTTTGGAGAACCATGACAAATATGTAGGCACGGCAAAAAAGCTTGCAGACATTGAGCTTTTGCCCAATATGGGGTACACTAACATAAACGCATACTTGAATAGGCCATTTGTGGGCCAAAATGAAGTTACTGCGCTTGTACCTTTCATTTCCGGAACTCCTTTAGAAAGTACTTACGCAAAAGTGTACGGCAGTTCATTGCAGCTTGCGCCAGGCTTTATAAGCAACCTGAACTACACAAAATCAGCGTATACGGTACGGCTGTTCAGCAATCAACAAGTTAAATCCAAAGATGGCGCGCCCTATCTTCTTTTTGGGGTAAATAATGTTGGGGACTATAGTGTCCTGTTAAGGCGGCTGCCGCCATCCCCCAACCCAACGTGGAGCATAAACGATGAGCTCTTTAACCTGGAGTATTATGATGTGTGGCGTGGCTCAATAGTAATTAACAAGAGCAGGTCGGTGTATCCACAGATATGGTGGAACTATGCTACTAAGGAGGACTATCAAACTGCTGCTGTAAAGAAGAGCATGTATGTGCCATTCAATATGTCCGGCACAATAAAGAAAACCAAGGACTTTTCATACGCCTGGCCAATTATAGTCGCACGAACTTCAGGTGGCCAACTTGTAATGCCTCTTGATTACTCTAATGAAATTGATTACATCCATTCATCCTCAGAAAACGGTGCGCCGTCATATCCAATCCTGCCGCAGATTGTTGGGGACATTAGCGTATATAAGAGCGGCCAGTACTTAACATTCCAGTACCCGGACAATCCAGACTGGAGGCGGATTCGTGTATCAAACGGTGAGCTGATAACAGAAGGCGGGCTCACGTTTACTCCGGGCCAGCTTAATTATAGCGAGGATTCCGAAAAGAATAACGGGCCAAAGATTGAGAGATGGATTAATGATAAGGGAGTATGGGAGCCCCTGCCAGGTAGCGGTGGCTTAATGAGTGATTATAATAATGATAACTATTTCTGTGGGTATGATACAGCAGGGAATAGACTATGTGATAATACAGGCAGTGGTAACGATTATTGCGAGCTTGAGATTGATTTCAATGAATGCGGGGAGGACTGTGATATTATAGATGGTAGCTCGGTATTTTACAGCCAGTTTGGAACTTTGTGCGGCACGCTTGAGGAATTTTGCAAAGATTCTTGCAGCGGTGAGGCGGAGTGCTTTAATGGCTGCATGAACCATAAAGACTGCAGCAACTCATATGATGTGTGGTGGTGCCGCTCAAACCCTGCGCCTTTCGGCCACAAGTCTGATGATTATGGCGTATGGGTTAAAGTTCCGAGAACCGATTTGTCAGAATATGATCTCGCAAAAATTGTGGCAACACCATACGCAAACGAGCCCCACTACAACAAGGACAAGATATATGATTTTGTAGACCAGCCGGCAGGTAAGCCCGCATATTATGAGTATGTGCTGCCCGGGTTTGACCCAGTAAGCGGCACCATTACGAGCACGTGCTCAATGTGCAAGCTTGGATCTAGCAATAATAATGGTAAGTGCGAATGCACAGAAACATACGTGCACCCAAACAATTATGCAGTGCCGAGGTATGGCAGCATACCTGTAACTGCGTTCACTGGCGGCCGTCTCTACCTCATAAATGACATTGAGAGTGCAACCGACAAATTTGCCGAATCGGAGTATTTAGGCGCAAAGATTCTTGAGCAGGGGAAGGGTTATGTGCTCACACAGACCTTTACGGTAAAGAGCAAAAAAGGCATAAAAGTGATGTGCTACGGCAAGGATACATACAACGGCATACAGGACATAATACCGCCGCTGGGCCAGAAGCAGTATGCACCTGAAGTGATGGGCACGTTTGCGGTTTATGAGCCGGCATATTATGCGGGGCTGGTGGGCAGTTATAATGAGGTTCCGATAGATCCTGCCGGCACAATAGAGATGAAAGTTGCTACCAGTGTGTTTTCGCACATATCGCCTTTCGTGAAGAAGCTGGAAGACACAAAGCTTGGCTCTGTAAGCTATTCAATCCCAACATTCCCGGATGGTGGACGGAGATACAGAAATTATTCTGCGGATATCTCAAAAGATATTGTCAAAATTTACCTTTACAATATGACAGTGAATGTGGTCGGCGATGAGATAGTAGTGCCAGACGGTTCGTCGTTTACCCTTAGAAATATCGGGCCTGACACTGCAGTATGGTACTTAGGCAAGGTTGACCCCTGCGGCCAATCAAACGACCTCCAGAAACTGGTTTCTGACAGGATGAATGCAGCGTGCTTTGGTGAGAAAAACGCTGATGGCACCACAAACTATGCTAATTGCATAAATAACTACAACGATTACTCAATAAGCCCGAGGGACATTGACACTTACCTCAATTCACCTGCACGCATGTCTTCTTATGGTTATTCACGCGCTTCAATTTCAAGTGGCGACACCCACTTGTTGAAACTATCGCTGAATCCTAATGAGAGGGCGGCAAAGTATATGCTTTACAACCCGCACAGCGGCAGGAGGATTTACGTGCTTGTTGAGCGCCTTGTAACGCAGGTCTCGCTTAACATGAACACGTTTGACCCTTCAAGCATTAGCATAACGCAAGGTGCAACAACGGGCGTATGCATAACCAATATGGATTACAGCCGCGACTCACGCGAGGTGGTTACAGGTGGAACATCCCCTGAAACGATTACGCTAAGCAAAGGCGAGCGCAAGTGCATCCCTGTGGAGAATGCCAAAGCCGGCTTTAAGGATGGGCTTACTTCACAGTGGCTTGTGCCCACCGAGGAAAGTGTTGGCGGCACAGAATCAGTAAATATGCTTGCCAACATAACCAAGGCCATCAGCGAGCCTAAGCCCGGCTATGACAATCCCGCATATGAGAACCTGCAATTGAATCCGCGCGCGCCGGCAACACCTGCAATAATAACCGCGGAGCTTGTGAGTGTAGACGGCCTTGTTGAGCTCGGTGCGGGCGAATCATATCCTGGCAATGAATTTGAATCTTCTGCACCTACCGAAATTGAAGTTAAAGTTCCCCCCATATGGAGCGGCGGTACGGGTGCAGACAGCACAACCAAGCCAAATTCGCACATAAAATATCCATCCGGAAGCGGTGTGAGCAAGACATTAGTGTTTGAAGGCCTGGCGAGCCAAATTGCTACTATAGAGATAACTTGCAGGCAGGCAACAGGGTATAGTGATAATTCGCTGTGTGAAGTTCCTAAGGATGGTACTGATGGTGCGAAGAGCGAGAACATTGAGCAGAACATAAGCTATAAGGATTACAACCAAGAAGGATGCTGCTGTTACTGGGAAGGCGCAACAAAGATGTGCGACAGCACAATACCAAAGGACCAGTGCAAGAAGGATGGGGGGGCAATACAGTGCAGCAATGCAAACGCCAAATGCGAATACAGCTATTACTGCCCCGGCAATAACACCGTGCGCATGCAGCGCTGCATATCCACATTGCCGTTCTACATACATGTTAATGGGACAAAGCTCACGAACCGTGAAATAAATGCAATGAAAGAGACGATAAATGAGACGTTTAGGCGCACTCGGATACAGCTTGCTGTGGAATCTGAAGAAAATGAATCAATAGACCTGATAGGGTTTGTTATTGTAATAGATGACCCCGGGCCTGGATACAGGGGCCAGTGCAAGCTTACAAACTACTTGGACGGGATACGCAACGTTTCAGAATATGCTATGAAATACTATGACATCCCGTCAATAATACTTGGGTTTGGGCTGAACCGGAATATGGACGAGCGGCAATCGTGCTGGACGCACGATGAGATTATGGAACAGGTGCAGCAGCTATATGAAGAGGACTTCATAATGCTTGCCGGTTCAGGGGTGATTGGTATTGGTCAATACTGCCTGATAGACGGTGCGTGCACGCCCGTATCAACATATTCTGCCGGCAGTGATTATGGCCTCTATTACACCACCTCTTCTTTCTACAAGCTTCCATTTGGGCAGGGTGGGGTTGATGGCTCGCAGAAAGTTGGCGCCTGGTCATTCCAGAGCTCTTCGGACAAGGGCGCATCTCTCCTGTTTAAATATGGGAATTTGGTTGATATTAGTGGCACAAGCGGAGGAGGCGGGTTCCAGTTTGCGGGCATGTCAGGCCTTAGCTCGCTGTTTGGAGGCAATAATTTAGGCTCTAGCATAGTATTAGGTGCGGGCAACATACCCGGTTTGGGCGGTTTAGGCGGGAGCGGCAGCCTCCCAGGCTTGGGGGGGATAGGCGGCGGCATTGGTGCAGGAAGCGTTGATCCGGGCGCAGTGTTGCCACCGAATACTTACAGCAAGGATCCCTACACGCGCGCGTGGTTTGACCAGTGCGGCCGCTATTATTACGGAGGTGTGCCGCAATCGCTCCTGACATTCAGCGACAGGAAGGTGCCTGAGGGGCAGGAGGGCACGCAGTGCGACGGCTCAAAAATGATGGCGCTTTACAAGAAATATAAGTGCAAGTAGGAAGATGATAGTTGGAATGTATAATAGTAAGGTGCAATATGTATGGCTCTTGGCGATGAGGATGACAACGGCCTGAAACTGCTTGCACTGCTTGGTGCGGGCGTGCTTGCGTTATTGATAGTGCAGGCGTTGTGTGCATCAAGCAGCGCACAGTGCCCTGAGGGCTCGTATGCGTGTGCGGACAGCCCGTGCGGCTGCTGTGTCCAGAACGCGGACGGCTCCGTTGATATATGCAAATCGTGCAGCGGGTATGCGGTCATGGACGGCAAATGCTGCTCGCTGTCAAACCCGCAGGATTGTGCATCAGGTCCAGCTGTATGTGTGGCAGTTGAGCCCTGCAAATCTGATTCCGACTGCTGTGCGGGCAGCAAATGCGAGGGCGGCGACTGCAAGGGGTGCGAGCAGGGCGCATATTGCGATGAGCAGAACCCTTGCTGCTCCGGGATGAGCTGCTTTAACGGTAAGTGCGCTGCGTGTGAGGCAAAGCCGTGCATGCTTGAGACCGCCGCTAAGGACTGCTGCAGCGGATATGAATGCTATCTTGGCAAGTGCACTTCATGTGAGAAGGCCTGCAACCCAGGTGAGCCCGGTGCTTGCTGTGACGGCTGGGCGTGCATCTCCGGCTCGTGCAAGAACTGCGTTGCATCGTGCAATCCTTTACAGGGCCAGATGTGCGCGTGCGACGGGTTCCAGTGCGTGAACGGCAAGTGTGCCGGCTGCAAGGAAGGCGCGTACTGTGATGAAAATAACCCATGCTGCAACGGCTACGCTTGCAATTTTGAGAAGAAGGTATGTGAGTCCTGTGAAAAATCATGCTCAAAGGATTCTGAGTGCTGTGCGGGCGGCGTGTGTGTAATGGGTAGCTGTGAATATACTGGCAACTGTGAAGGCGCTCCCTGTACAAACCCCGGTGAGCCGTGCGAGCTCTGCTCTACTGGGAGCGATAAGTGCTCAAAGTGCACCGACAATACGGTATGCGCGGCAAAGGACAAGTCAGCAAACGAGTTTGTGTGCAAGCCGAAGGGCGGCTGCTCGGAGGGGCAGGTCGCCTGCGACACTGCTGAATGCCCGACAGGGTGCTGTGATGCGTTCACAGGGCAGTGTGCGTGCGGTGAAGGCGGCCATCCATGCAAAACAGTGCAGGGGTGCACGTGCTGCACATACGGCACGCAGACGGTAAGCGTATGCCCACCAAACACGTTCAAGTGCCCGCAGGGATGCACCGGTGCGCCAATGGTGGGCGATTCGTGCATGGTGTTTGACACGCCCTCCGGTAAAAAGGAGTTCTGCCATGCACCGCCGAACCTTATGTGCGAATGGGGGACGTTTGCGTGCACCAAGGACCCATCAAAATGCTGCATTTACATAGTGCCTAATGACGGTTTGCCTGCAGGTGCTCTCCAAGTGCCCCCGGATATATGCAAGTCCGGCTATGCTTACGTCACTAAGGGAACTACTTTACTGACTTATGTATGCTTGCGTGCACAGTATGAAAAGCTCGGGCCGAATAATCACAAGTATACTTTCTATAAGAAGGACGGCTCGGTTTTTGGGGTGGATACCTCAATGATATCTCCGTATGAATATATTGTCTCAAATTATAAGGAAGAAGTAGGGGGGAATTTCTGCACTAAGCTGGAAAAGTTTTGTCTCCTAAATAAGATTAATAACTGCTTTACAGCGCCGAAGGAGATAGTGGTAGGTTGATGCTTATGGGAAGCGACCAGGAAGGAACAGCGGATTTCAGGCCCCTGATTGCGCTTATACTCCTAGTGATAATTGCGCTTGCAATTTTATGGATGCTGCAAGGTGTAGGCGGCAGCGGCTGCCCGCCTGAGGCGGTCCAGTGCCCAGCGGGGTACTCAAGCGAGTGCGGCTGCTGTGTGCAGGACAAAGAGGGGAATTACGTTGAATATTGCGACTATCTAAAATGTGGTGCAGGATATTACCTTGACAAGGGAAAAGGGATATGCTGCAAAATAGATAATCCGGCGGAATGCACGCAGAACGTATGCGTAAATCCAGATACTTGCAGCGAGTCAAGCCCCTGCTGTAACGGGTTCTCCTGCAACGCCGAGTCCAAGTGCGAGCCCTGTGAAAAGGGGATGCTGTGCAACCCCAACGATGTCAACTCATGCTGTGATGGATATGCATGCAACTCAAAGGGCAGGTGCGAGCCGCTCACGTGCGAGTCACTGCCCTGTGAAAAAGCGGGCGAGCCGTGTGAGGTATGTGATGCTTCCGGCAACTGTGTAGGCTGCCTCATACCCTCAACGTGCGTTTATGACACTGCACTGAAAAAGCATACCTGCAAACAATCCTGCGGTCTTCCTGGGTCTTATGTGTGTGAGCAGTGCCCGAACGGCTGCTGCCTTTCTGACGGCAGCTGTATGGTATGCACGGACAAGCCGTGCACAAAAGCGCAGTGGCAGGCGGGCGAATACTGCAAGATAACATCCGACAAGGGCGGCTCTTACCCGTGCATTGATACGCTGTGCGTTCCCACAGACACTTCACTGTCCGCGTTTGTGTGCAAGGAGGTATGCAACAAGTGCCCTGCCGGCTTTGTATGCGATGAGTCCTGTGAGGGGACTGGGTGCAAGGACCCAAAGACAGGCGCGTGCGCATCCTGTGTGGATAAGGAATGCACTGCAGAGCAGGCCGGCCAGCTCTGCACAATAAGCGACGGCACAGTTGAGATAAACTGCCCTGATGCGGTGTGCACGCCCACTTCCCCAGAAAAGACCGCATACTCCTGCAAGCAGATGTGCAACACGTGTCCCGCTGGGTACGTGTGCGATGACTCGTGCGCATCCCCCCAGTGCAAGGCTGACCCGTCAAAGTGCGGGCCGCTTGAGAAGTGCATGGAAATTGGCTCAGGCACGTGCGGCGGTACTGGGTCAGATAATCTTGCGGATTCAAACGGAGATGACACATGCATTGAGATCGTATGCGATGAAATCATAATGCTGCAGCAACCATGTACTCTTGGAGAACTGCTTTATTCGTGCACGAGCGATGGTTATAATTGGAACATTTTCGTGCCGCAAGAATATAATGAATACCTGCAAAGCGGTCTTGACCTCCAGATATTTGAGCAGGGCCCTCCTGAGATATGCTTGGACTGCATGAAGCAGTGCAACCCAAACGGCGCAACATATGACCTCAACGGCGACACCTACATAGACGGCTATGACCTGCAGCTGTTTGACCAGTTCCTTGCGCTCAAGCAATTTGACAAGCGGTATGACTTCAACGACGACAACAAAGTTGATGAGGAGGACCGCAAATGTATGGAGGATGTGTGCACAGACGGCTCGTGCCGTGTGGTAAGCATTGCGCCCCCGGCCGAATGCATCAACTCTGAAACCGAGCTCAGCGCCGAGGAGAAAGTTCTGCTTGAGAAATATTTGAAAGGGAATGTAACGCGCCCAGCATATGACTCGTTCATTGCCGGCCTTTCATCTTCTGAAGGATGGAAGCTTGGCTATAAGTATCTTGCAAATATTATGCGCACACTTGCAGGCACCAACACCCCTCTTGTGGTATACCGCGGCCAGCCACTGATATACGGCTCAAAGTCCGCCATAGAGTCCACGTACTATTCAGGGTGCTCATACCTCGGTGAAGGCGATAAGCGCGTCAAGCTGTTTGAGATGCGCGCCGAGGAAGGGTGCACCGGCAAGGTCATTGTTTCAGAATCAACAAATGTTGAGAATATGCTAGTGTTCTCGCAAAAAGCGATGTTCAACGAGTGCTTCTACAACTCGTGCATTGCAATCGCAACGGATACGCGTAATAACTGCACTGGAGCCGTAACTATTGCGTGCTGGCTGAACCCAATTTCTCTTGGGTATCCTAATGCAGATTCGTGTTATGCAGCTCTCTCCAGCAAATGCGATCTGATAGGAGGGAATATCTCAACAAAATGCCTTTCGCTTGATGTTGGGTCTGTCTGCACAGGCACAAGTTACAATTGCCGTTCAGGAGGCAAGTCAGTTGTTTGCAATGAATTGTCTTCAAAAGTATTTGTTGTGGAGGATCCATTCTGGATGCAAATAAAGCCCATGTTTGATTCAAACTGCGACAAGAGGCACACGGCGTGCGAGAATAACGCAAAGACGTTCAAGAATGTTGCACTTAGACAACTTGCAGGCGATTCAGTATACCTTATGGGGGAGGGATACGTTAAGGGTTCTTCAGAAGAAACCATTTTTGCTATTTCCTCACCGATTGAGCTGGATCCTGGATGCCCTTACAATGAGCCGCCAGCGGCGGCCGCACCGCCAAAGCAGATAAGCCCGCAGTGCCTTATCCAGCAGTGCAACGTTTATCTTGAGATTGGGAGAAAAAGTGGAATTATAAGTGAGGGAACAGAATACAACCGCATTTCTGGGTGGTGCCCATCTGCGGGTGGTGCATATAGCGGGTCAAGCGCCAGTGAATGCTCAGCAGCGCTATATGATTCGTGCAGCGATATTGTGTGCGTATGGGGGCCAATCGGGTGGAATGAGATAGAGCACTGCAATAATGCCTGCAAGTATGTTGCAGGGATGGCCTGCAATGATTGCGGCTAGCCCTGTACATTTCATATAATTGCAAACATTCTTGTTGGTTCAGAACTCCTAACGAAGGGGGCTAGAAGTCCACCACGTGCTCCGCACGTGTGGCCAGCAAACGTCAGTTTGCAAGGTCATTTCAAAACGCCCAGCAACCGTATTTTGTGGGTTCCAGCGCCCCCACACTTTCGCATTCGCGAAAGGGGTTGTAGGCGATGCCTACAACTTGTTGCCATCGGCAACACTGCCCGCAAACCTTTTGGTTTGCTTGGCTTCGCAACCCATACAACCAAGCGAAGCTATCAGAAACATTTTTTAAAAATAATTCGCTGGACAGTGAGGCACACTTTTGGCGAAGCCAAAGGCATCGCTTCCCGCGTCAGCGGAAATGCGGCGCAGCGCGTTATCGCGAGCATCCTCGCATGGGCTCAGAAGTTACTCCGGCAGTCATTGCTAACACCCCCATATGCGGCGCTTCAAGCCGCGACAGGGTGCGCTCATCTGGGGTGGTGTCGTCATCGCCTATTGAGTTAGTGCATCCTATCTATAAAAACTTTCCGTATGAATGTAATCCGCTATGGAATCACTGTTCATAGATATTGCAATAATCCTGGCGCTTGCGACAGGGCTTGCAGCGCTTATGCGCATCCTGAAGCAGCCCATAATAATCGCGTACCTGCTTACAGGCGTATCAATACCGTTTTTGCTGGGCACTGCTGAGGTCCCGCAGGAGCATGTTGCCGCATTCTCAGAGATAGGTGTTGCGTTGCTGCTGTTCATCGTGGGCGTCAAGATAGACCTGCGAATACTCGGAAAATTGGGCAAGGTATCGGTTGTTGCCGGGGTGCTCCAGATGCTGCTCACCGCGCTTCTGGTTGCAGTGGTATGCGTTGGCATGGGCATCGGCTTGGTGCAATCAACTCTGCTGGGAGTTGCACTTTCATTCAGCAGCACTGCAATTGTCGTGAAGCTGCTTACTGATATGGGCGATTCTGAGAAGCTGCACGGCCAAGTATCCCTCGGCATTTTGCTTGTGCAGGACATTGTTGCAGTGCTTGCGCTTATAATTGCAAGTTCGGCATACTCGGCGGGCATTGAATACTACCTGTACATATTCTTCCAGTGGGTTGCTGTGCTGGCCTCCCTAGGCATAATCTCGCTTTACGTGCTGCCGCCGCTCATCACGCGCATGGCAAGCTCGCAGGAGCTTTTATTCATATTCACGGTTGCGTGGTGCTTTTTGGTCTCAGCAGCGTTTGGCCTGCTCGGGATTGGCATTGAGATAGGCGCGCTGCTTGCGGGCATCAGCCTCTCAACGTCGCAGTTCCAGCACGAGATATCCGCAAGGATTAAGCCGCTCAGGGACTTCTTCCTGATAATGTTCTTTGTTGCGCTCGGGCTCCAGCTCACACCGCAGTCGCTCAGCAATGTGCTGCCAGCCGCACTTGCGCTCACCGCTCTTGTTATGCTCATAAAGCTCGTCTCAACAGCATTGCCTATATTCATGATGGGCTATGGCAAGCGCACTGCATTCCTTACGGGGCTGTCGCTTTCACAAGTAAGTGAGTTTTCGTTCATACTTATGGGCGTGGGCATGGGGATGGGCTATATTGCCACCCCGCAGATGGTCCTTGTGGTGCTCGTCGGCCTAATCTCAATCACGCTTTCATCTTATCTAATTGCGAATGGTGACGGGATTTACCAGATGCTGTTCCATGTGCGCACTGCAAGGGCAAAGCGCACGGGCAAAGGCCCCGAGCTGCTGCTGTTCGGGTATAACCGCATAGGGTATGACGTGCTCAAGTCGTTTAAAGGCCTTCCCGGCAAGCATCTTGTTGTTGATTATGACCCGGCAATCGTTGCATCGCTTAAGAAGCGCGGCGTTAATGTTGTTTACGGTGATGCGAGCGATGTTGAGTTTTTGGAGGAGCTTGACTTCTCACAAACACGGCTGGTAGTATCAACAATTCCTGATGTGTCCACCACAATAATGCTTTTGCATTTTATACGTTCACGTGCACCAAAGGATTGCGTGCTGATAGCCACAGCGCACAAGATTGACGATGCAATGCTGCTTTACGATGCTGGTGCCGATTATGTCATAATGCCGCACTTCCTCGGCGGGCGGCACGCATCATCACTCATTGAGCTGCACGGTGCAAGCAAGGAGCGGTTCAGAGAAGAGAAGGCGAGGCATATACGCGAGCTGCTTGCAAGGAAACGGATGGGCCACGAGCACCCCACAATTGACTATAAAGTGTAAGCGCTTTAGAACTTGAACTGGCCTCCTTTAAGCATGCGCTCAAGCTTCCTGCGCATGCCCCGGTCGCTCTTGAACCCGCCGACCATCCTGTTTATCATGTCAAACTGCCTCAGCAGCTCCCTTACATCAGATACCTGCGTGCCGGAACCCTTGGCGATGCGCACAATCCTGTTGCCCTTCTTGAGCAATTCCGGGTTTTCGCGCTCCTCAGGCGTCATTGAGTTTATTATTGACTCAAACTTCTTCATCTTGTCTTCGCCCTGAGATAGTATCTCCTGCGGGACGTCCGGCGCGCCCATCATCGCAAACACATCCTTGAGCGGGCCCATCTTCTTTGCGGCTTTTATCTGCTCAAGGAACGTTTTCATTGTGAGCTTTTCCTCCATCACTTTCTTGGAGTCAAGCTTCATTTCGCTCTCAATTTCCTTGACCTTGCCGAGCAATGCCTCAAGGTCCGGGAAGCCGAGCAGCTTGGCGACGTATTTCTTGCTGTCATATGGCCTAAAATCGTCAAGGTGCTCGCCTGTGCCGATGAACATCACTTTTGCATTGGCAACATGCGCCGCACTGAGTGCGCCGCCCGCCTTTGCACTGCCGTCCGCCTTTGTCACAATGATGCCGGTTATCCCCACGCTCTCATTGAACGCCTGCGCCTGCTTGCCCGCCACCTGCCCGATATCAGCGCTGAGCACGAGCAGCCGCTCGTCAGGCTTCAATTCCTCATCAATCGCTTTCAGCTCCCTGATTAATGATTCATCAAGCGCACTGCGGCCCGATGAGTCCACAATTACTACGTCGTACTCTGCAAACTTTGCAAGCCCGTTCCGCACTATCCTTACTGAATCCTTGTGCCCTTTCTCGCCGTAAAACGGCAGGCCGGCTTTTGCACATACCTGCTCAAGCTGCTCATATGCGGCCGGCCTGTCAGTATCTGCGCATATAACCGCGGTGCGCAGGCCCTTGCTCTTGTAGAACTTGCCAAGCTTGCCGGCCGTGGTGGTCTTGCCGCTGCCGTACAGGCCCAAAAGCAATATTTTTTTCCTGCCAAGTGTTGGCTCATAGCTTTCCCCAAGCAGGCTTACAAGCTCATCATAAACGATTTTTACAACCTGTTCGCGTATCGCAAGGTCCTTGTGCGCCTCAAGCTCCAGCGCCTTCCGCTCAATCTCCTTGGTTATTTTCAGGACAAGGTGGACTTCAACATCAGCACTTATGAGCGTGCGCTGCAGCTCCCTGACCAGTTCCTTAACCGCCTTTTCATCAATAAGCGCCTTGCCCGTAAACGCCGCAATGGCCCCGCGTATGCGCCTGCCAAGGTCAAGTTCCAAAAGAACACCTTTCAGGGAAAGTTAGGGAAGTGCAATTTATAATCATAGCACTTTTGTTGACTTGTATCTTTTGTTAAGCAGAGAGGAGAATTTGCCTATCTCCTCAATTTCCTTCTTTATGGCCGCAGATATCTTTGACATTCGCCTAAGGTCATCCTCAGTGATGCTCCTGTCAAGGATGGATTCACAGAGGGGGCAGTGGTATAGCAGTTCAGAAGCTCTGTCAAAATCATAGGTCTGCTCGCATTTCCTGCATATGTAGACGCTGTACATCTCGTTGTTCTCAAGGCGCTCCTCTATGGTCTCAAGGTCGCGCTTCTTGTGCTCAACATACGCCTCAAACAGTTTGTCAGGCCGCAAAAACCACCCGTAGTAATACCAGCCGCTGTCCTTGTCCTTGGACCTGTTGTAGTCAATGATGCCCTTGCTGTGAAGTTTATTTAACACCATGCGCACATCCGCTGCGCGCATGTTGCATTTTTCTGCAAGGTCTTCATCGCTGATCGGCTCAAGCATATTTGCGACGAGCTTTGGAGCGAGTTCCCCTCCAACCGATTTCAAAAACAGTTGTATTCCCTCGCGCCCTATGAATTTCTTGGTATCATCCATAGCGCACACGCCTATTTTAGGCAGCGCTATTATATAAATATATCACACATGCCCGACGGCTTCAATTGCGAAAATTGGTAACAAAGATTAGAAACGGGCCCGATGCGGGGCATTCCATTCCCCGCACCCCCTGGTAATTCCGCTGACGCGGAATTGAAATACAAATTTACGGGCAAAAATTAGAAACGGGCCCGATGGGATTTCCGATGAGCAAATCAGCCGCATCGCAACACCAAGCACTTGCCTGGGGTTGCAGGGGCGGCAGATCCCCTGCTTTGAACCCATACTCCAGGGTAACCCCCGTGCTCCGCACGGTGCGGAGGGGCATTCGAAGCCCTGTAGGCTATCCAGGCTACCTCACGGGCCCCAGGATATTATGGTGCACGCCCCCTTTTAACTATTTGCAATTTGGCAGCCCCATTCATCGCCCCCAATTATAAATGTTTGCCTGCGTATTTAGTGCGGATGCTGCTGCCAACTGAGATACGCATAATAGAGATGGTGGTGCTTTTCGTTGCACTGTACATAACGGTCTTTTACGCGTTGCTGTATTTCAAGCACGAGAGCCAGGTGCTGAAAAAGCCGCGTGCGGACCCCAAGTTTAGGCCCAAGGTATCTGTGGTAGTGCCCGCATACAACGAGGCGGACACGCTCCCGCGGTGCATAGAATCACTGCTTGCGCTGGATTACCCAAAAAACAGGCTTGAGATAATAGTTGTGGACGACGGCTCAACGGACAACACGTACGAGGTTGCAAAAAAGTACGAAAAGCGGGGCGTGCGCGCATTCACAAAGCCGAACGGGGGAAATGCTGCGGGCACCAAGAACTATGGCATAAAGCGTGCAACAGGGGATATAATAGCAACGCTTGATGCCGACTCTTATGTTACGCCAAGTGCTCTCAAGAACATGCTGCCGTATTTTTCTGACCCTGAGGTTATGGCGGTAACAGCCAGTGTAAAAGCCTACTCGCATAGGGGCAGCAATTTTCTAACTTCAATACAGCGGACGGAATACATATTTACACTTTTCTCCCGCAAGATGCTGTCATTTATTGATGCTGTTAATGTAACCCCGGGCCCGTTCAGCCTGTTCAGGCGGAAAGTGTTTGACCGCATAGGCTATTTTGATGAAAAGAATATACTTGAGGACCAGGAGTTTGCCATGAGGATGCAGAAGCACAACATGAAGATATGCTCTGCGATGGACGCGGATGTCTACACAGAGGTCCCGTATACGTTCGGCGAGCTGCTGAAGCAAAGGATACGGTGGCACAGGGGCGGCCTGCACAACTCGCTGAAATACCTTGAGATGATCGGACCGCGATATGGTGATATGGGCATGATTGTGATGCCGCTCACGCTTGTTGCGGTCACATTGCTGTTTGCCGTGTTCATAATGGTCGGGTTGTACTGGCTGTTTGCACCGCCGTATGCGCTCAAGTCCGGTGCGTTTTTGCTTATGCTCAACCTGAACTGGACTTCCTTTGTCGGGATGCTCCTTTTCTTCATCAACCTGTGGTGGATATACATGGGCATCCAGTATTTCAGGGAGGAGGGGATTAGTGGCGTTGATGTAATACTTTATGTAATCTCATATTCGTACCTTGTGACGCTGTTTTGGCTGGCAGCCTTTGCCAAGGAGGCATTCAGGGAGAAAATGACGTGGTGATGATATGGAAAGGAGGATGAATGTGCCGCTGTATGTGCTTGCGTTCGTTATAACCGTAGTGGTGTTTGCGGTCGGCTTTATGCTTGGCACAGTATATGACGGGATTGTTGGTGAAAGCATTGAGGGCAGGATATCACAGCTCTCAAGCAATGCACTCGCAATGCAGATTTTTTTCCTTATGGAAAATGACAGCCAGTTCTGCGATTTTTACAGCTCGGAACTGGGCAGGATTGATGCTGACACTGAGCAGCTCGGCTACCAGCTTGCCTACCTTGAGGAGAATAAGGGCTTTTCGGACCCTGAATTGAAGGACAAGTATTTCCTGCTTGAGTATGCGTCCTTCCTGATGAGCAGCAGGATGCGCGATGCGTGCGGCAGCAGCCATAAGGATGTGCTTTACTTTTACTCCAACAAGGAGTGCGGCGACAAGTGCATCATACAGGGCCGCGAGCTTTTGAAGGCAAAGGACATCCTTGCCACCCGCATCAGGGTTTATTCCTTTGACTGCACCATTGACAGCCCGATTGCCGTTTCATTGTGCAAGAAGTACGGTGTGTCTGAGTACCCCACAATCGTGTATGGCAATAAGGCCGCCGTTGGGCCGCTCACGGCCAATGAGATTGCCGAACTTATCGGCTGAGGGGGTGCAGTGCGCATTCCGGAAACCTCCCCACATTTGCTTTTTATATTCTACAATTCAAAGATAGGATAATGGCTACCAAGCTTGGCACCATAATTTCAATGATGGACAGCCCAAATACAGGTAAGTTCGCATTCGTGATAAACGATGATGCACTGGGCAGGGTCAGGAAGGGCCAGTTTGTTGAGGTTGGGCACGAAGGCGGCAGGCTTATCGCCTCAATAGGCGACATATTCCGCTCAAACAGGTATTTTGAGCGTGCTGAGAGCGTTGCCGGGTACGAGCGCTCAGGCGCGCTTTCCTCCCATTTTCCCATAGATGAATGGAGCTATACGATTGCCGAAACGCGCATACTGGGCGTTTACGACGGGAAAGTGCTGCACAGGTGCTCGTTCCCCCCGCCGCCCGGCAGCGATGTCCACCAGGTGGATGAGCAGATGCTCGCCAAATATCTGGGGTTCAGGGAGAACGGCCTCAACATAGGCAAGCTGCTCAACCATGATGTTGACGTCAAGCTTGGCCTCTCAAAGCTGTTCCAGAAGCACGTTGCAATACTTGCAATGTCGGGTGCGGGCAAGTCATACCTTATGGGCGTGCTGCTTGAGGAGCTTGCTGCGCGCAGCCCTGAGCACGGCCGTATAGGGGTAGTTGTGATTGATGTGCATGGCGAGTATGCGATGCTGAAGTCCGGCCCGCTTGCCGGCAAGGTTACAGTGTATGATGCCTCAAAGATACGCATAGGCACAAAAAACGCAACGCCGGACATGTTCCCGTTTTACCATTCACTTAGCACCACCCAAAAGCGGCTGCTTGCATCAACCTTTTATGAGCTGAAGAAGCAGGCAAAGGCGCAGCACAGGTTTTTCACGCCCAAGGACATTATGCTGGACCTCACTTCAATAGAGGATAAGGGCGCCGCAAAGCCGCGTGATGCACTGCTTGACCACCTTGATGCGCTTCAGAAGATGCGCGTTTTTGGGAAGGTGGACGACCCGTCAATAGCATCGCTTGTCAAGCCGGGCCATATCAGTGTTATAAACATGCGCGATATTGACGGCGAGAAAAAGAAGCAGATGCTTGTTGCGTATTATGCGCGCAGGCTGTTCAATGCGGTTAAGAAGGGCAAGGTACCGCCATTTGTGCTTGTTGTGGAGGAGGCCCACAATTTTGCTGCTGAAAGCGTTAAGCGCGAGGATATGCTTTCCAAGCACGAGCTTGAGCGCATCGCCCGTGAGGGGCGCAAGTTTGGCGCATCGCTGTGCCTTATCTCGCAGAGGCCGGTCCGCCTGAGCACCACCGCGCTGTCGCAGTGCAACACGCACATTATAATGCGCGTAACAAACCCCTACGACATAAAGCACATCGGTGAGAGCAGTGAGGGCATAGACAACTACATGCTCAACAGCATAACCACGCTCAAGGTTGGCGAAGCGCTTATTGTCGGCGAGGCGGTGGTGCAGCCAATATTCGTGCGCGTGCGCAAGCGCAATGCGGACATAAGCATTGATACCGTGGATCTGGAATCACTTGCCAAGAAGTATGAGCTGGAGCAGGCACGCAAAAAAGAGGATGTGGAAGCATTCCTGTAGCGCCAGGGCGTCGGATGGGCTGGCGCTGAACCGCTTGGCCGTGATGGCTGTAATGGGCAACTAATGCGGGCCTCGGTCGAGGACAACTTTCTTGATTTCGCTTATTGGGAGGAGCTTTTGAAGCTCTTCAAGCACGCTTTCTGGGTTTTTTCCGCACGTGTATATGTCAAGCGCGGCATAGCCGTACTCCGGCCACGTATGTATTGAGATGTGCGATTCCGCGAGCATAACAAACGCAGTAGTGCCGTGCGGGGTGAATTTGTGTGAATTGCCGCTTATTACGGTCATACCTCCCTTTTGTGCGGCCAGCATCATGGCTTCCAGAAGCCGCTTATCATCATTAAGGATAGCTGCATCGCCGACCTTGATTTCAGCGATAATATGCCGACCCAAAACCATTTTTTGTGCCATTTTTACTGAGCGAAGCACTCCCATATCAAAGTAAATGCTTTGAACGTATTTAAACATTAGCTTTTAAGCGATTTTATCAAAAAACGCCCATAGATTTGTTTATTGGAAAAAAGAACCAGTAAATTTCGTATTCACTTCAAAAGAAGGTTTAATTGCCATTTTTATTTTAATTGGATACGCCAAATCCTTTTTTGCCTAAAAAGGACCGTTAAGCCCTAATTCACTTTTCAAATTTTTTTGGATTTTTCATACGAATTTTGGCATTTTTTTATATTGCAACAGCATATTACGTCGGTAAAAGCATAAATGCTAAAAAACATAAGAAAGCGTTTTTTAGCAAAAAATAAAACAAAGGAGCATTTTTGAGGAATTAATAAACTATAATAATCGTAATAGTCAAAAACAGCTTGATTAAATGTGATTTAGCAGAAAAAGCGGGATTAAATTGATTTAAATGAAAAACATGCCATCAAGCCAGCTTCAAACGCACCCCCCTTTGTATTGCGCATACCTAATGCTTAAATTCATTTATACAAAATCCATTTTATGCATACTCTCGCGCTAAAGCCAAGTGAGGCGCACGTGTTTGTGGAGGCGATGGGCAAGTGCTCAGAAGTGCTAACGCCTACCGGCAGGTACGAGCTGGCACGGCTGAAGCGCGACGGTGTGCTTATAGTTGCATACACGAGCGGCAAGGTTGTGTTTTCGGATTTCCCTGAAGGCCGGCTTGCCGATGATGTGCTTCGGTTTCTTGAATTGGGCGATGCCGTGCGCGTGCCAACCATCGGCGCAGACGAAGCGGGGAAAGGTGAGCGTGCAGGCCCCATAGTGGTCTCATCTTTCCTGCTTAAGGACAGGCGCGAGCGTGCGTACGCACGGTTTGCCGGCGCAATGGACAGCAAGCAGATGAGCCCGCAGCAGATTTCGCTTGTGCATTCCCGCATACGCAAGCTTGCGCATACGGGCCGTGTGCTCTCCCCGCAGGACTTCAACGCACAGTTTTCCAACAACTTAAATGGCCTGCTCGTATCGCTTTACAAGTCCTCGCTGGAGCCCCTGCTTGAGCAGGCAGTCGGTGCAGAGGCAATCGTATACATAGACAAATTCGGCGGAAAAAAGCACGATGATGAGCTCAGGGCATTTGTGCGCGGCATATGCCGTGATGCAGAGGTAATAATAACGCCGCGCGCTGAGAAGTATGCGGCGGTAGCGTGCGCCAGCGTATGCGCCAAGCATGAATACCAGTTATGGCTCCAGTCGCAGCAGAAGGCTTTGGGCATTGATTTTTCGGAGTTATCGCGGCAGGAGATTATGTCGTTGCCCGAGCGGTCCCGCCTGTTCAAGCTTGCGTATATCAAATAGGTGGCATTATGGCTGAGAAAATAGAGTTTAAGGTGGGCGGCACAATCCAGCTCCGTGTGAAGCGCGCGGGCGGCATTTACCAGAGGATAGTGTTCAGGATGCTTGCCGAGAAATCGCCTGCGGGCGCATACAAGCTTCTTGATACCGACCGCCAGATACCAATAAACGAGCTTTCTGCGGCAGCCGATGAGATTGGCCTGCCCCTGCGTGCAGCAGGTGTATCCGTCTTCCCTAAGGGCAAGGCATCAAAGGACTTTTTGATTTAGGTTATGCAGTTGTGTGCATCAATGCATTTACATAAAGTCAAGCAGCGTGCCGGTTTTCCTGCGCAAAAGCGGTGCCTCCTGCCCCCCAATGCCCACCGGCTTTGGTTCGCCCTTTTTGCTCATCCTGCGTATTATGCGGCGCATCCTGCCCTCCTTCATTTGCGAGGAGCGGTATGCAATCTCGTCGCGCGTGTTTTTTGTTATGAGTATCCTCACAAACCCCTTTTTCGCACGGCCTGCCCTGCCTCTCCTTTGTATGCTCCTGATTTCGCTGGGTATCGGCTCGTAAAATATCACGTAATCCACTGACGGTATGTCAAGCCCCTCCTCACCAATTGAGCTTGCAATCAGGATGTTGAACTCGCTGCTCCTGAACCGCTCAATTATGTCAAGCTGCTGCTTGCGCGTGAACCCCTTGCGCTGGCCCGTGAACCTGCTACACCTGAACCCGTACATTGAAAGCGCCTGCTCAAGATACTCAATTTGCGCCGTATACTGGGAGAAAACTATATACTTGGCATCCCTGTCCGCGCTGAGCATCTCAACTAGCCGCTCCATTTTTGGGTGTATCACTTTGTGTGCCTTTACATATTCAATTATCTCGTGGAGCCGGCCGTCCTTTGAAAGCAGCTGTGCGCCCTTGGTTTCCCGTGCGCCCAAGTTCTCAACATATGCGAGGAACGCACCCATGCTCTGGGTCTCAAGCATCTCGGCTGCATAGTCAAGGTTGATGGCCGCACTCAGGTATTTGAGCGCGTGGTACTTGGTCTTCAGCCCGCTCTTCATAATCGCCTGCTGTGCGAGTATCATGGACTTCCTGCTTCTGGAAAATACCCTGAACCCGTAATGCCTCACCATATTAAGGTACCACGCGATGAGCTCCTCAATCCTGCGCTTGGCCTCAACATATTCAGGCTTCTCATCAACCATTACCCACTCAATATCCATCTCCTTTACGTAATCCTTCACATCATCGTCGGTATGCTCCCTGCTCTCAACGTTGGATACGCCAAGTGTGAGCCGAATCTCCTCAATTTTGGACTTTTTGCTGCCAGGCGATGCAGTGAGCCCAAGAATGGTTGAATACGGCCTGAATGCCTGCGACACGGCGGTGTACGCATAATCGCCCACCGCACGGTGCACCTCATCAAGCACCACAAGCGAGAACCTGTGCCGGTCAATGTGCTCAAGGTCGCTTTGCACGGTCTGCGGGGTCGCAACAATGATTTTGGCATTGTCCCACACGCTCTTCCGTGCGCTCTTCGCCATTGCGCCTGTGACCGCAACCGCTCCGGCACCGTCCAGCGTTGCGTTTATGGTCTTCACGTGCTGGCTCACCAGCGGCTTTGTGGGTGCCAGAAAAAGCACTGCGCCCTCCTTAAGCTTCTTTTGCATTACTAAAACAGCAATCAACGTCTTCCCAAGGCCTGTGGGAAGCACTACAAGCGTGTTGCCGTGCCTTAATACGCTCTCAGCAATCTCTGTTTGGTATTTGCGCGGCTCTATGCCTTGCTTGAGCTCCATTATTCTTATATAAGTTCCACACCTTAATAAGGTTGGTGATAGTGGATGGCCGATCTTCCAAGAGCCCCCATTGAGCGGCTCATTAAGCGTGCAGGTGCGGAGCGTGTCAGCGACGGGGCGGTTGAGGCGCTTGCAGATGTCCTTGAAGAATACGCAATAAAGATTGCAACACAGGCAATCAAGCTTGGCAGGCACGCAGGCAGGAAAACTGTGACAGAAGAGGACATAAAGCTCGCACGGCTTTAGGTTGCGGCCTGCGGCCGGGCATTTATTTGCTCTATTTTTTTAATTGCATTCTCAAGCTGTGACAATGACCTGATGCTGTAATTTGCTTTCCCAGGCATATTGTAATATTTGCCCCGGCGTATGCGCACCGCATGCATGCCGGCACGCATGGCGGGGGCGATGTCCTTGTCAGGCCTGTCCCCTACCATGACGCATTCGCTTGGTTGAAGCCGCAGCGATTTGAGAATCCGCCTGAAAAATGCGGCATCCTTGCGCCGTGCCACATGCACACCGTCAAAAAACCGGTCAATGCCAAGGCGCAGAAGCTTGTCCCACTGCTTCAGCTCAACACCTTCAGATGCTATGTACAGCCGGTATCCTTTCCTTTTAAGTGAGCGCAGCACTTTATGAACTTCCGGGTAAGGGGAGATGTGGCGCTTTGAGTTGTGGTATGCCATAATGCCTGCGGCGACAGTTTTCAGGTCCTCGCGGCCGTTTATGCGCTTTACGAGAATATTGAAGTGCCTGAAGTCATTTGGCCCACGCTCTGCAATTATCCTGCGGAGCTCTTCAGCGCCGCGCGCGTATGTGCACGCAAGGCCCTTTGAAATCATTGCACGGAGCGCTTTGCGGCGCGCCTTTACGGTGAATTCTGACGACGGAAACAGCGTATTGTCAATGTCAAGGAATATGTGGCGGACGGGCATACATTCCTCACTGGGCGCCAACACTTAAAAATTATGCCTGCAATCCTACATTATGGGCGTATCACGGGTTGTGGGCCGCCGCAGCGGCAAGGCAGGCCTCCCGCCTGGCACTATTGTTTATGTTGGTGACAAGAAGTCCGCAAAAACATGGATTACCGTAATAGATTATGATGAAAAATCCTTCTCGGAGAAGGTCGCAAAGGAAGTTAGCGAATGCTTTGCGCTCAAGGGGACGCCGACAACTTCTTGGATCAACGTGGACGGGGTTCATGATATCTCCATAATAGAGGAAATAGGGAGGCATTACGATATACATCCGCTTATACTTGAGGACATTGCGCATACGGGGCAGCGCCCAAAGTATGAGGATTTGGGCGGATACATATACATAGTCCTCAACATGCTCACCTACGATGAGGTGGCTGCGCAGGTCCGGCAGGAGCAGGTCAGCATGATACTGCGCGGCGACTGCCTGATAACATTTCAGGAAAGCGAGGGCAAGAGCGATGTGTTTGACGGTGTCCGCGAGAGGATACGCAGCGGCACCGGCCAGATACGCAAGATGGGCACCGATTACCTTGCGTATTCGCTCATAGACGCCATCGTTGATAACTATTTCACCGTGCTAGAGCGGCTTGGCGAGCGCGTGGATACGCTTGAGGCGAGGATACTTGCCAACCCGTCCCCTGCGGAGCTGCATGAGATAAACCGGCTCAAGCATGAGGTGCTGCTGGTGCGGAGGTCGGTCTGGCCGCTGCGTGAGGTGCTTTCCGCGCTTGAGCGCAGCGAATCGCCGCTTATAAAGGAGCGCACGCGCATATACCTTAAGGATGCGTATGACCACACAATACAGGTTATGGATATGGTGGAGTCAATGCGCGACATACTTTCAGAGATGGTTGACGTCCACCTGTCCGGCATAAGCAACAGGCTCAATGAGATAATGAAGGTGCTCACCATCATATCAACGGTTTTCATACCCCTTACGTTCATAGCCGGCGTGTACGGCATGAATTTCAGGTATATGCCCGAGCTTGAGAGCGAGTGGGGCTACCCAGCAGTCCTGCTGCTGATGCTGCTCGTTGCAGCGCTGATGGTGCTTTACTTCAGGCGCAGGAGATGGCTGTAGGTGGGGGCAGTGGTTTAAATACTTATGCCCGCCTCCCTCGTAATTGCGGCGCAGGTTTATATAACTAACTATGTTTAAAATAGCACGCCGCTCGGCTAACTTCTAAAGCTATTAACAAAATCTATAGCTAGACCGCCGGGCGAGCTTGCGATGGTGAAATTATGCCTGAATGTAGCGATTCAAAATGCCCGATGCACGGCACGCTGAGCACTCACGGGCTTGAGGTTACGGGCACGGTTGTGAGCAACAAAGCCAAGAAAACGGTGGTTGTTGAGCGTGAATACCTTCTTTACAGCCACAAGTACGAGCGGTATACCAAGAACCGCTCAAAGCTTCATGCGCACCTGCCTGAATGCATTTCGGTGCAGGTTGGCGATGTTGTGCGGCTGAAGCAGTGCAGGAGGCTCAGCAAGACCAAGCACTGGGTAGTGATTGGCAAGCAGTAGGTGGTATGCGATGAGAGCATTAACATCAAGCATAACAAGGCCGCTGCCGGTTGGCGCAACTCTGTTTTGCGATGACAACAGCGGCGCAAAGGAGCTTATGATAATCGGGATGGCAGGGTACCGCGGCACCAAGAACAAGTATCCCTGCGGCGGCATATGCGACACTATGATAGTGTCGGTCAGGAAAGGCGCGCCCAAGATACGCAAGAAGATAGAGAAGGCGGTGATAATCCGCCAGAGAAAGGAGTTCAAGCGCGCGAACGGCGTCCGCGTAATGTTTGAGGACAACGCGGCGGTGCTTGTTGACGATAACAAGCTGCCCAAGGGCAGTGAGATTAAGGGGGCAATCGCACGCGAGGTTGCAGAGCGCTTCCCGAAGGTTGCGGCGATTGCGCTGGCGGTGGTTTAGATGAAGAAGAAGGGAAAACGCAAGAGCCAGCGCAAGGCATTTGCAAGGGCGCCCCTGCACAGGAGGCAGGATATGGTTTCGGCGCACCTTTCCAAAGAGCTCAGGAAAGTGGTTGGCAAGCGCACTATGCGCGTGAGGAAGGGGTATTCAGTGAAGGTGCTCCGCGGCGAGAATAGGGGCAAGGAGGGCAAGGTTACGTCGGTTGACCTTAAGAAGCGAAAGATTTCCATTGAGGGCCTTTCAGTGAAGAAGGCGGATGGCAAGGAGCTGCCGCTCTTTATAGACTCGTCAAATGTCATGATTACCCGGCTTGAGGCTGAGAAGCCGGCAAAGCAGGCACAATCGCAATAAAATGGTGTGTACTTATGGCAAAACATGGTCGTGAAACAACCCTTAAGCGCTTGAATGCGACAAGCAAGATTTCGCTTCCGCGCAAGGACCACGTGTGGTTCGCAAAGCCCAGGGCGGGCACGCATACCGCACGCGAGAGCATAACCCTGCTTTCATTTTTGAGGGACCTGCTCAAGGTTGCTGGCACAGCACGCGAGGCGAAGATACTTGTAAAGCACGGCAAGGTGCTCGTGGACGGGCGTGTGGTAAAGGACCCGAATTTCCCAATCGGGTTTATGGATGTCATACATATCCCTGATGTTGATATGACTTACAGGATGGAGCTTGATGCGAAGGGGCGGCTGGTCGCCAAGAGGGCGAACGTGAAGCACAAGCTGCTCCGCATCGTAGGGAAAAGGACGGTGAGGGGTGGCAAGCAGCAGATTTCGCTTGCTGACGGCAGGACACTGCTTTCAGATGCCAAGTATTCCGTTGGTGATACGCTGAAGCTCTCGCTGCCGGAGTTCAAGGTCATTTCCCACTACCCGTTGGAGGTGGGCTCACGCTGTGTTGTGCTTAAAGGCAAGCATGCCGGCGAGCACGGCAAGATAACATCAATGATACCTGGCACACCAAACGCGCGTGCCAAGGTTTCAATTGAGACCGACAGCGGCCAGAAGTTCGTCATATACAAGGACTACATATTTGTTGAAGGGGGAGAATAGCTATGCCGATGAGGGATATTCGCATTGATAAAGTCGTGGTTAACATAGGCGTTGGCAAGGCGGGCGAGCCGCTTGAGAATGCACAGGCGTTCCTTGAGAGGCTTACCGGCACCAAGGCCATACAGACAAAGTCCAGGAGCAGGAACCCCACATGGGGCCTGCGCAGGGGCCTTCCTATCGGGACCATGGCCACGCTTCGCGGCCAGAAGGCGCGCGATTTCCTTAAGAAGGCGTTTGAGGCGGTAGGCAACAAAATACGCCAGAGCTCTTTTGACACGCGCGGCAATTTCTCATTCGGCGTGAAGGAGTATATTGACTTCCCGGGCGTCAAGTATGACCCGAAGATCGGCATGCTCGGGTTTGATGTATGCGTATCGCTTGTGCGGCCCGGGTACAGGGTTGCGCGCAAGAAGATTGGCTTTTCCAAGATAGGCAAGAAGCACCTCATAACCAAGGAGGAGGCGCAGCAGTTCGTTTCGCAGATGGGCGTAACGGTTCTTGGTGAATCAGAGGCGGAAGGGTGAGATGGTGAACGAGAAAGAGGAGAGGAAATACTTATCAAAGTTCAAGGGCAAGGGCACACGCAAGTGCAGGTTTTGCGGGACCGCGCGTGGGCTCATCCGCAAGTACCGCTTGAACATATGCAGGAGATGCCTTCGTGATTACGGCGAGCAGATAGGGTTCAGGAAATATTAGGGGTGTGCACATGGACATTCTAGCTCAGGGTCTTAATGTCATAAAAACGCACAAGCGCGTTGGCATGCGCAACTGCCGGATAAAGCCGGTATCAAAGCTGCTGCTTGGTGTGATGCAGATACTCAAGGACAACGGCTACATCAAGTCGTTTGAGCATAAGGTTGACGGCCGTGGTGATGAGCTTATAGTGTACGGTATCGGGCCGATAAATGAGTGTGGTGTGATAAAGCCGCGCTTTTCAGTGTCCGCTGACGAGTGGGTCAAGTGGGAGCAGAGGTATGTGCTCAGCAAGGATTTCGGCCTGCTCATAGTATCAACATCCGAGGGCCTGATGACCAATCACGAGGCAAGGCAAAGAAACCTTGGCGGCAGGCTTATCGCATACATATATTAGCTGGTGATGCTGATGGAAGAGAAATTAGTTGTGCCTGCGGGCGTTTCAGTTTCCCGTGCGGGCGATATTATCAAGGTAAAGGGCCCAAAGGGCGAGGTCAGTGTGGGCGTCCCTAGGAAGCTTTCAGCGGGCATCTCGGGCAATGAGGTTGTGCTTTCCGGGAGCAAGATGCTTGTCGGCACCGCAGTCGCCCACCTCAGCAATGCGTTCAAAGGTGTTACCGAGGGCCACAGGAAAACCATGCGGATGGTGTTTGCGCATTTCCCCATGAAGGTGGAGGTCAAGGGCAGCACCATGACCATAAAGAATTTCCTGGGCGGCAAGCGTGACCTTCACGCTGAAATAGTCGGCCCGACCAAGGTTACGGTCAAGGGCCAGGATATAGAGATAGAGGGCCCGGATGTGTATGCAGTGGGCCAGACCGCCGCCAACCTGCGGCAGGCGACACGCGTCAGGGGCAAGGATGAGCGCGTGTTCCAGGACGGGATTTACGTGGTGAAACAATGAAGCCGAAGAAGTTGCAATCCAAGAAAAAGGGCCACCCGCGGTTCAGGCGGCCGAATGTTGGCCATACGCGCAAGCGCCTTGAGGACAAGTGGCGCAAGCCGCGCGGGATAGACAACAAGCAGGCCTTGAAGCGCGCGCACATGGGCGCGCTGCCGCGCATCGGCTACAAGAACCCGCGCGCAATACGCGGGTTGCACCCGTGCGGCCGGCGCGAGGTCCTGGTGCGCTCCATGAAAGACGTTGTGGCACTTAAGGGCAGTGCGGATGTTGCCGTAAGGATATCTGCTGCTGTCGGCAGGAAAAAGAGGGAGCAGCTCGCCAAGATGGCCGGCGAAATGGGGCTGAAGCTCCTTAACTGAGTGGTGTTGGTATGGGTATACGTACTGTAAGAAGGATGGCTGCAGACATACTCAAGTGTGGCGAGTCAAGGATACGGATTGACCCGTCCCGCCTTTCAAACGCATCATCAGCACTGACGCGCGATGATGTCAAGATGCTCATTATGCAGGGTGTCATCTCTGCAGTCCGCAAGCGCGGCGTGTCGCGTGCACGCGGCCGGAAAAACGATGAGCTGCGGAGGAAAGGCAGGAAAGGGGCGGGACGCAAGAAAGGCCCGCTGGGCGCACGTGTTGACCTCAAGGAAAGGTGGATGTCGCACGTGCGTGCGCAGAGGGCGTACTTGAGGCAGGTTCGCGCCGCCCTTAAGGAGGGCGCGTACCGCCAGCTTTATTTGAAGGTCAAGGGCGGCGAGTTCAAGTCGCGCGCACAGCTTTCAAATTACATTAAGGATAATGGCCTGATGAAGTGATGTTTATGGCAAAAGCGACAAGAAGCACGTACAGGGTATCTTTCAGGAGGCGCCGGGAAGGGCGGACCACCTACTCAAAGCGGCTTGCAATGATAAAGTCCGGTGAGGCACGTCTGGTGGCACGCAAGACCTCCTCAAGCATAATTGCGCAGGTTGTCTCGTATTCACCCAAGGGGGACAACGTTGTTGCATCTGCACGCTCTGCAGAGCTTGAGAAATACGGGCTCCCGCCCATCAAGAGCCTTCCTGCAGCGTATCTGGTCGGGTATGCGCTTGCAAAGCGCGCATTGTCAAAGGGCGTCAAGCGCGCAATACTTGACATGGGCAGGAGGACGCCGGTTGCATCTTCGTTTGCGTTTGCAGTGCTGAAAGGCGCGCTAGATGCGGGTCTTGACGTCCCGCACAACCCCTCTGTTTTCAATGAGGACAGGTTCAGCGGCAAGCACATTGCCGATTATGCTAAATCGCTCAAGGAATCGGATGAGGCGGCGTACAAGAAGAGGTTCTCGGCATACCTTGCAAAAGGCGTGAGCCCTGAATCGCTGCCGCAGCTGGTTCAGTCAATTAAGAGCAAGCTTTGAGGTGTGATGTATGGCGTTCAACAGGGACAGGCAAAAAAGGGATTTCCGGGGGCAGAGGGATGAGCCCAAAGTTGTATGGGTTCCGAAGACCGAGCTGGGCAAGCGCGTTGCCAGCGGCCAGATAACCAGCATTGACGAGATACTAAACAACGGCCTTAAGATAATTGAGCCGGAGATAGTTGATGTGCTGGTGCCTGATATGCAGGACGACCTGATAAAGCTCGGCACCACACAGCGCGTGACCGACTCCGGCCGCAAGATAAAGTTCCGTGCAGTAGTAGTGGTTGGCGACGGCCGCGGCCATATCGGCATCGGCGCGGGCAAGTCGGACGAGGCTCGCCCAGCAATTGACAATGCGGTCCGTGCTGCAAAGCGCAACTTAATCTCAGTGCCGTTTGGGTGCGGCTCCTGGGAGTGCGGCTGCGGCACAAAGCACAGCCTGCCGATTGAGGTTTCAGGCAAGTCGGGCAGTGTGACTGTTACGCTGCGGCCGGCACCGCGCGGCGTCGGTGTAGTTGGCAATGCGATAGTAAAGAAGGTTCTTGCAAAGGCCGGCCTTAGCGATGTGTGGTCCTCGTGCAGGGGCAGCACGTCTACGAAGTTCAACACTGCAATGGCGGTGTATAACGCCCTCAGGAAGCTTAACAATATGCATTCCAAGAGGGATTGGACGGAGGAATGATTGGATGCAATTATATGCAGTAGTTCGTGTTCGCGGCAGGACCGGCATAAAGCCGGACATAAGCCAGGCGATGGGGTTCCTTAACCTCAGCCGTGTTAACCATTGCGTTATTGCGCCGGCAACCGGCCCTATTAAGGGCACGCTCCAACTTTGCAAGGATTATGTTACGTGGGGTGAGCTTGACAGCGACACGCTGTGCGAGCTCATAATGAAGCGGGGCAGGCTGCTCGGCAACAAGCGCATTACCGAGGAATACGTGCAGTCAAAGGGCCACAAGGGGTTCAGCGGGCTTGCGGCAGCCGTGCTTGAGGGCAAGGTGTCGCTGCAGGAGGCCGGCTTGAAGAAGGTGTTCCGCCTTAACCCGCCGAAAGGCGGCTACAAGGTGATAAAGCGCCCGTTCCCAAAAGGTGCGCTCGGGTATAGGGGCAAGGAGATAAATGCCCTTCTCAGGAGGATGATTTGATGGTTCGTACGCACAAGCCAAAAAGCAAGAGCAAGTTCCTTGGAAAGAGGCATCACGGCCGCGGCAACAAGAAGAAGGGCCGCGGCTCGGGCACGCGCGGCGGTGTCGGCCGCGGCGGCATGCTCAAGCACAGGAAAACCTACACACTCAAGTATGAGAAGGGTTATTACGGTGTGCACGGCTTTGTCAACAAGGTGCGCAACCGCCCCGAGGTAATCAACCTGACGCACATATCGCGCAAGATCGCGTCCGGAGAGGTGAGCAAGAAGGACAATGTCTACTACTTCAGGTTTGACGGCAAGGTCCTTGGCGGCGGCCAGCTGTATTATCCAACTATAGTTGAGGCACGCGCGTTCTCAAAGAAAGCAGTTGACAAGATTGAGCAGGTGGGCGGTGAAGCCCGCAACATAAGCGGTGCGGCCGGCGCTGCTGAGCAGTAGGTGTGTATAAGATGGACCTTGAGCCGCTGAGGCCGGTTGTTGCCAAGCTGCCGGAAGTGAAGATGCCGGTTGTGCAGCCGACCCTTAACCAGAGGCTGATGTATACCCTTGGCATCCTTGTCCTTTTCTTTGTGATGTACCACATATACCCGACGGGTGTGGTGATAAGCAAGGATACCAAGACGGAGTTTTTGCAGCTGGTGCTTGCGTCAAAAATGGGCTCGCTGATAACAATCGGTATCGGCCCGATAGTTTTGGCGTCAATATTCCTGCAGCTTTTTGTGGGCGCCAAGCTAATCAACATTGACCTGTCGCAGCCCCGCAACAAGGCATTGTTCCAGGGCACGCAAAAGCTTCTGGCCATACTGCTTGCGCTGTTTGAGGCGTTCATATACACAAATATGATGCAGCTTGACACCGCGCTTTACCCTGTTATGGGCGAGCTTGGCGTCAGGATACTCGTTGCGGTCCAGATTGCACTGGGCTCAATCCTGCTGCTTTACTTTGATGAGGTAATCTCAAAATACGGCATAGGCAGCGGCATCGGCCTGTTCATCGCGGGCGGTGTCTCTATCGCCGTGGTGTCCGGCTTCATAGGCATAGTTACAGGGTATGGTGGCATACCCGAGTCAAACACGCTCGCATACCACCTGCTGCAGGGCGGCGCAAACGCAATCCCGTCTGCGATAATAGTCCTTGCGCCGATAATAGCAACGCTTATTGTGTTTGCGGTTTCAGTATACGCTGAAGGCATAAAGGTGGAGGTCCCGCTTGCGTTTGACAAGGCGGCCGGCTATGGCGGCAGGTACCCAATCAAGTTCCTTTACACCTCAAACATGCCGGTGATACTTGCATTTGCCTTCCTGTCTTCAGTGCAGCTGTTTGGCAGGGTGCTTGCAGGCATGACATTTGAACTCGGTGGAGTGAATGTGGCGGCATTCCTCGCAAACTACAACATGGCAGGGCAGCTTGACGGCGGCCTGCTTTATCTTATAACCCCGTCGTTCCCCAATCCGCTTGCCATCGCCGGGGGCATGCCAGTGTACATGAACCTCATTATGACAAGCGGCCAGACGCTGCTTGTGCCGTTCGTTGGCGCGGTGTTTGTCCCTGAATACGTGCACGCGGTTATCTATGCAGCCAGCCTTGTCCTGTTGTCAATACTGTTCGGCTATCTCTGGACCGAGACCTCGGGCATGACTGCGCGCGACGTCGCGGCCCAGCTAAAGCGCGTTGGCTTGTCAGTGCCGGGCTTCAGGCGCGATGAGCGCATGATTGAGAAGATACTTTCAAAATACATCCCGGTAATCACGGTGCTTGGCAGCGGCTTTGTGGGCCTTCTTGCCGCATGCGCCGACCTTACGGGTGCAATCGGCACGGGTACTGGTATCCTGCTCACTGCGGGCATACTGTACAGGATGTATGAAGAGATGGAGCAGCGGCAGATGTTTGAGATGTATCCGCAGCTTAGGAGTATAATGGGCGGGGAATGAGTTATGATAATTGTTATGGGGACACCAGGTGCAGGCAAGAGCACAGTGCTTAATGCGCTTGCAGCGAAGCATCCGGAGATTAAGGTCGTTAATTTTGGCACGGTGATGTTTGAGATTGCGAAGGAGGAATACGGGGTTGCCGGGCGTGACGATATGCGCAAGCTGCCACGCGAAAAGTACCGCGAGCTGCAGCGCAAGGCCGCACAGCTCATTGCGAAGATGCCGCCCAATACAATAATAGACACGCACGCGTCAGTCAATACCGCGGACGGGTATCACCCCGGGCTTCCGCAGTATGTCCTTTCAGAGCTGCCTATAGACGCGTTCGTATATATCTATGCAGGTATCGAGGATGTGATTGAGAGAAGGAGGAAGGATACCTCACGCCAGCGTGATACCGAGCCCCCGGAGCAGTTGCGCCTGCACGAGAGCATAAACCTTGCGATGGTGTCAGCGTATGCAGCGTATGTGAACGCCCCCGTTAAGTTTATACATAATAAAACCGGCCTGCTTGAGGAAGCAGTTGGCCAGCTTGAGCGGTGCGTGAGGATATGATGTTTGACCCTGTTCAGGCGGCAGTGCTGATAACGGCCGTAGCCGGGCTGTATTCCTTGATTTTGCGGTACACGATTTATGAGATAGGCGGTATGGGCAAGGTACTTGAGATGAACAAGAAGATGCAGGAGGAGATGCGCAAGCTCAACAGGGAATACCTTGAGGCGGCGCGTGCGCGCAATGACAAGGTGCTGCGCGAGCTTGAGGCGCGCATGAACACCATGGCGCTTGACCTGATGAAAATGCAGGTTAAGCCGATGCTACTCACAATCCCCCTCCTGCTTGTATCGGGCCTTATCTCAGGGTCGCTTATGCAGCTGTTCCCGGATTTTGTGATGGTGCTGCCCGTGCACCTGCCGGTGCCGCAGATGAATTTTGACCATCTCATAAACTGGAGGGACACGTTCGGCCCTATCGGGTGGTTTTGGATTTCGTTTATGGTTTCAAGCTTAGTTGCGCAGTTTAAGATTGGAGGTGCGAAAAATGAGGCCAAGCAAAAGAATAAGTAAAAGGATATTCAGGAGGGCCCCAAGCGGGAAGGTTAAGGTGCATACCGCACCAGCACGCAAGGGTGCATCAAGCTGCCGGATATGCGGCGCAGCTCTTAAGGGAGTGTCAAGCTCACGCAAGCTTAAGAAGACCGAGCGCAGGCCGGAGCGCCCCTTTGGCGGCCATTTGTGCAGCTCGTGCACACAAAAGCTCTTTGTGTACAGGGCACGCGTAAAGAACAATGACATGCGGTCTGTTGATGTCCCTGTCAAGTTCCAAAAATACCTGTGATTAGATGTCGGTTAAGGTTTGCATATCAGGCCTTACTGGGTCCGGCAAGACAACCGCCGCAGAGCACCTGGCAAAGCTGCTGGGTGTGCCGCACATTGCCTTCTCCATGAAGGATGAGGCGAAGGCGCGCGGCATAAGCATAGTTGAGCTGCAGGAGATAGCTGCCCGTGACAGCAGGATAGACCTGGAGTTTGACAAGCGGCAGGAAGAGGAAATGAAGAAGCACCAGTCATTTGTGACGAGCACGTGGCTGGGCGCATGGATTGCTGACGCGGACCTTAACGTGTGGCTGTATGCGGATGATGAGGTGCGCGCCAGGCGCGTGGCCGGCAGGGACGGGATGCCTGTGGAGGAAGCGCGCAAGATGATGCTCAAAAAGGATGCACAGAATGTGGAACGCTATTTAAAGCTATACGGCATAAACATAGCAGATACAGGCAAGTTCCACCTGTGCATAAACAGCGGCCTGCTGCCGCCTGATAAAATTGCTGCAATGATTGCAAGGTGCCTTGAGGAGATTAAGAGGTGAGATTATGAGAGGGATTGAGCCGGGAAGAGTTTGCATAAAGACGAAGGGGCGCGACGCTGGCTCAAAATGCGTCGTCGTTGAGGTTATTGACCATAATTTTGTCAAGATTGTTTCGGCAGGGCGCAAGGGTGCCCGCAGGGCCAACATCGCGCATTTGGAGCCGATGGACAGGATTGTGGACGTCTCAAATGAGAGCGAAGTTAAAAGTGCAATATCCTAATTTTTCTAAAGTATATTTGAAATTATTATCTCAGGATCAAATTTTACAAGGTCGTCATACTTTTGCCCCATCCCGAGATATATAATTGGGACGCCGGTCTCGCGGAGTATTGAGATTGCAGTGCCGCCTTTTGAGTCGCAGTCCGCCTTCGTCAGGATTATGCCGTCAAGCTTTATTGCATCGTTGAACACTTTTACCTGCTGGTAGAGTGAATTGCCGGCAAGCGATTCGCCCACGAAGATGCGAAGGTCGGGTGCGGCGATGCGGTTCAGCTTTTCAAGCTCGCGAATCAGGTTGGAATTGGTGTCCTGCCTCCCCGCGCTGTCTATAAGCACAACATCAATGTTGTTTGCTTCGGCGTGCCTTATCGCATCAAAGGCGACTGCCGCTGAGTCCGCACCGTAATTATGCCTGATTACGCGCACGCCCAGCCGCCTGCCGTGCTCCTCGCTCTGCTCAATTGCAGCCGCCCTAAACGTGTCAGAAGCGGATATCACGACAGTAAGCCCGCCCTCCATAAGCTTGTGTGCCACTTTTGCGATTGTGGTGGTTTTTCCGGCGCCGTTAGGCCCGACAAAAAGTATCTTGAACGGCTTTTTAATGTGCGATTTGGCAAGCTCAACAATGTCAAACGGCTTGTTTGCGCCAAATGCTTCCTCGCGCAGGACCTCGCGCAGCACATTTTTTACCTCGTTCTCCAGCTCGCTGCTTGTGAACTCGCGGTCGGATATGCGCTGCACAATGCGCTCGCAAACCTCCTTTGCCACATCGGGATGCACGTCCGACTGTATGAGCGCAAACTCAAGGTCAAGCGCCATCCCCTCAACACGTTCCCTGCTGAGCCGGACTTTTCGCAGCACCATCTTTTTCAGGTGGTCGGTTATTCCTATTTTAACACGGACTTGCTCCTCTTTCTTTTGAGTGCCAGTGCCAGGCGCAACAGTGGGTTGAGGTGGCTGCACAACTTCAGCAGCAGGTTGTTGCCGGGGCTGCTCTGGAACGGGCTTTGGCAATACTTTTTCCTTAACCTCCTCGTCAGCAGCCGCCCGTTCCTTTTCCTTTTGCGCGGGCTTTTGCTCCACCACCTCCCGCTGGACGGGGGCGCAAGCGCTTGCAGCTGGCCTTTTCTCCTCTTTTGTTGGGGCCTGTTGCTGGCTGGGGGCAGGTGCTGTTTCAGGAGGTTTTCTCTCATCCTTTGCAATCGGCGCTTGCGTTTTTTCCTGAATTTTTCCCTCAGTGCCGGCTTGCAGTGCGTGGCCCTCAATGGGCGTGGGCGCCGTTTCAACTTTCTGCAATTCGGTTTTTTCGGCCTGCTTTGCAGCTGGCTCTTCAGGAGGGGTTTGGCTACCCTCTTCCTTCTTGGCCTCCCCTGTTATTTTTGAGATAAATTCCGATACCTTTGATTTAAGGAGGCCCCACATCGGCACCACTATTGCTGGATATACCTGCGCGCCCTGCCTTCAAGCTCAATAAGCGAGTTCTGGACGCGCTTAAGGTCTTCCTCAAGCCGTTTGGTGATTTCACGTGAGTCTTCTATCCGCTTTTTAAGAAGCTCTATGGCCTTTTCAGAGGACATTTCGCCGCATATGCCGCCCCCCAAATCAAGCAGCACGTACTTTGACTTGCTCATTGATGCGCTGGCGAAAACCCCTGAGCCAAGCGAGACCAGCGAGTGCTCGCCGCCCTTTATCTTCTCAAGTGAGTTTATAGTTACACTTGCCTCAAGTGCAGACATGTTGAGCGCAACTATTTGGTCACGCAGCATTTTGTGCATGCGCTGAAGATTTTCAGCCTCAACAGCAATCTTCTGGATTTCCTCACGGTTTATCTCCATCTTAGGCACCCTTCATCTCGGAGATTTCAACTGCGCTTCTCTTCACCTTGTACTTGCTACCGAAATATGCGAGCACCTTGTCGCGCAAATGCTTCTCGCTTTCCGCATCCATCTCAATGCTGAACTTGCGCACCCCGCCCTTAAGCTTCACATTGCCGCTTACCTTATACTTCATACAACCACCTCAAATCCTCCTGCCTGAAAGGCCGAGCCCCTGCTCAGCCCTCATAAGCTCAATGCCCGTGCATTTTTCACCTGCAATAAACCCGTTTGAGTTGGCTACCACACCATAGCTCGGGAACGGGAACCCGAAGTTTACGGTGGAATTTATGCCCTCCACCTTTAGCACGCCCTCCGCCATCTCAAAGTCCTCATCGGAGGCATCGTTGTGTATGATGAACCCCTTGTTTGTTGCGGCGCACGCGCTCCCCACAGTGAGGTAGCCAGCGATGCGCCCCCTTACAACCTCAACATCAAGCGCATCAGCAATCTTGCGCACATTTGTCGGCTCAATTGCCTCGGATACTATTGCGCCGCAGTCATTGCATGCAATAAGGTTCCCTATTGCAGTGTTTTTTGTTTCAATTTGGCAAACCTCAAGCCCGCATTCATTCCGTATCTGCCTGACCTCAGATGCGTATGCAATGTGCGGCACGATAACCGCCCTGCTGTTCATCGCCGAATATATGCCCAGCAGGCCCGACCCGCACAGGCTTGTGCTCACTGCAGCAACGCCCAGCCGCGACTCTATTGCGGACCTGAGCTTGTGCGGGGTATCCTCCGGCACCAGCGCCACCTTATCGCTGGCACGCAGGTATATCCCGATGTACGGGTTGCCGTGGTAGCTTATCTTTATCATTTTTTATGCCTTTTGCGTGGCAGCGCCTGCCGCTGCAGCTTCCGGCTTTTCAGCGCCCTTTTTTGCTTCCTCGGCAGCGGGCGCCTTCGCATCTGCCTTTTCCGGCTTCTTCGCTGCATCCTTCTCCTTTTTCACAACAGGCGCTTTTGCGGCCGCTTCAAGCGAGACCATTACAGTGCCGTCCTTGTCCTTGAGCATCTTCAGCCGCAGCTTCCGCGGAGGCCGCTGCATGCCGTTCTGCCAGATGAGCTCATTAACGTCCATCCCGATGACAACTTTTTCCTCGGGTGTTTTCATATGCCTCGCTGCAAAGCCGCGCACCATCTTGATTGCCTTCCGTGCACGCTCCCTGTGCCTGCCGATTGAATAAACCTTGCTAAGGCTTACATTGTATATCCTTTCCACATCAAGCACCTCACATCTTCATTACTTTCTCCTTGCTGAGCTTAAGCTTCCTGGTCCGCCAGTACCTCCGCTTTGGGTTGTCGCCAACATCGCGCTTTGTCCTCACACTGACAAATACAGGCACACGCCGGTTCTGCTTGCACTTTTTTGCAAGGATTACCTTCTTTTTCCTCCTGATGTCAACATTTGCCATAATCATTTCCTCCGTATCTCAATGCTCGGCTCGTGGCGGTGGGTCGCCCTGGCCAGTATAGCCAGAACCTCACGCTCGCTGAGCTTCCTGCTCAGCCGGCCACTCGCCGCAAGCTGGACTATAACCTCAACTACCTTGTCATAAACCTCTGGATTGGACAGCCGGACGTTCATCATCCGCTCGTACGCAGCGCCCTCAAGGAACTTGCCCAAGAGCTCTTTCTTGCGCTCTTCAAGGTAGGCTGCCTTGAGCCGTTCCTGAATCCTTCGCTTCCGGATTTCGTCCAGCTCTTCCTCATCCATCATTCTCACTCCTTTATGCCCTTGGCAATAGAGTTGAGCAGCTTTATGCCTTCGCTTGTGAGGACCCTGCCGCGCTTTTGGCCTTTCTTGAGAAGCCCGGCAGCCTCAAGCTGCTGCATCGCTTTTCGTATCGCCGAGCCGCCCGCATCAACGTGGTGTGCGGATGCAACCCTGTGCCGTTTCCTGCCGCCGTAGTGCACGCGCAGCCCGCCAACGCTGACCTCGCCGTTCACATACGCCTGCCTAAGTATGGATGCACAGCGCACGTACCAGAACCTCTTGCTCTCCGGGCCGAATTCAACGTGTGGGCCGGTTTTGCTGTATGCCATAAACTTAGGCGGCTTAATTTCCTCCCGCTCCTCCAGTTTTTTTGCAACTTCGCTTATGAGCTTATTCGGCTCAATCCCGTAAACATCTGCCATTTATACACCTCTCTTCACATAGCCGTACCTTTTGCGGTGGCCGCACACGCATGTGTACTCAACGCACCGCCTGTTGCTGTCAAGCCGGACCTTGACAGTATCGCCGATTATCCAAGGCATAAAGCACCGCTTACAGTACCGTACGCCAGCATCTTTTCCCATACGGATCCTGTATCGCAGCATTATTTTGCGCGCGAGTGCGCAGCATTCCCTTGCAGTTTTATCGTCCCCTCTGCGGTGCATGTCCGCGGCAATCCCCAGCAGGATATGCACGCGCTCGGCGGCGATGCTGCCGCGGGCTTCACGGCGCTTCGCGCTTAGGCGCTTTTTTGCCATTTGGATATTACCCTTAGTGGGCCAGGGGAGACATCCAACAGTGCATCTCTTGCTTGGTTGCAAGGGGTGCGGGGCCGTGCAAACAGAATGTTTGCAGGCCACATGCGCAAAGCGCATGCTGGCCCGCTGGGGCCCTGCCTCACTTGCTTGGTTGCAAGGGGTGCGGGGCCCGCTGGGGCCCTGCTTTGAACTCCCGACATCCGGCTCTCTCAGAGCCCTGATGCTACTCTTGGCACCTGAATTGTTATATCAGGCGTGGCCATATAAGACCGGCGCTCTGACCAGGCTGAGCTACTGGCCCGCTTTATTAAATTACATAACCTTTATATAACTCTCGCCGTGCTTACGACTGATTTTGGCTGTGTGCTTTTGATACCTGGCCGGTAAAATGCAACACCAATATAAACTTTTCTTGAAATGATAAGTATATATATTACTTCCTCTACCAAGTAATGCGGTGCTTTAATGACTGTATCTACCAAGTCGCATACACAGGCGCAGTCGGCAAGCAAGCGCACAAGCAAATTTACGAAGTTTCTACTCACATCCGCAGCAATCGCAATGATTGCCTGGCCTGCAAATGGCTTCCCCTCGGATAATGCAGGCAGCAAAAACAACCCTCAGAATGAATGCCAGCAGCTTGAATTGAAATCAAAGTCCGCAATTAACCGGTGCAAGCAGGGCTACCAGCCGGCTTGCGAGGAATACCAAAAGCTGATTGCTGAGCGCGTTGAAAAATGCGTCAACGATGAAGGGCAGGTAGCGCCAAAGCCGCAGCTCAAGCCAAAAAAGAAGGCGCCGGCAAAATAGCCGTTTATTTCAGTTTTATTATCTCTGCAAGTTTTCTGAAATCATCCTTGAGCACGGGGCGCAGCTGTTGGTTGTATATCGTCGCTGCCGGATGGTATACCGGGAATAATATGAAATGCCCAAACAGCGAATCAACCTTGTAGGGCCTGCCGCGTGCCTGCGTTATGCCCGGGAACTCAAGCCCGTATTTTGTGAATAAGTATTCCGCAGAGTGCCTCCCGAGGCACACAATCACCCTTGGCTGTAATGCCTCAACTTGCTGGTCCAGATAGGGGGAGCATGCAGCTTTTTCTTCCGGCTCAGGATCCCTGTTGCCCGGCGGCCTGCACTTAACAATGTTCGTGATAAAGACGTCATCACGGGTGAGCCCGTTCTCACTGAGCATTTCGTTTAGCAGCTGGCCGGCCCGCCCAACAAACGGTCTGCCCTGCAAATCTTCATTCTCCCCGGGCGCTTCGCCCACAAGCATTATTTTTGCGTGCGGGTTGCCCTCGCCAGGCACCGCATTGGTCCTGCTTTTGTGCAAAGGGCATTTATCGCACTGCTTCACTTGTGCGGCTATCTCATCCAGCAACATTGCAGACCTCCATTGCCTAATGGCAACCGCATCCGCAGCCGCTGCATTCACCGCTGCAGGGCCCGAAATCATCCTCCTTTGCATCACGCTTGTTAATCAGATGGACACTGAATATAAGCACTTTGCCAGCGAGCGGATGGTTAAAGTCCAGCACAACTTTATCCGCGAGCAGCTTCACAATTTTCACGGGCACCTGCTGGCCGCTCTCAAGCGTTGCAACAATCTCCATACCCTCCTTGATGTTAGGCAGCCCTTCAAGCACAGAGCGCGGCAGCTCCATCACCAGCTCCTTCCTGTACGGCCCGTACGCATCTTCCGGCTCAATGCGTATCTCTTTCTGCTCGCCCTTTTTCATGCCTATTACGCCTTTTTCAAAGCCCGGTATAACCATACCCATGCCGCTGATGAATGTGAGCGGATTGCCCTTTTCCGACTTATCAAAAACAGTCCCATCCTCAAGCCGGCCCTCATAATCAACAGTATATACTTGTTGCTTGCTCATGGCACAATTAGGGGTGGTTTGCTTATAAACTATTTGCGCTCCTGCAGCTGTTCACGGGATTGCAATGTTGGGGTGCGTGTGATAATATCCTGGCACATATATACATCCGTCTGCACCACCTATTGATTTGACTACCCCGTTAATCTCCATATCCCCGACAACTGCACACATTATGCTGTCAATCTCATCGCGTGTATACACCCTGTTTTTTATGTGATATCCCAGCGCCCGGACAGCTTTTATAATGCCGGCATAATCCCGCCGGGGCACACCCAACAGGTCATAGCTTGCACCGGGGTATACCTCAATTGCCCTGCAATTTAATTCATTTGCAAGCAGCTGCGCCAGCAAAATACCGCGTGAAGTAAGCATTCTCATCGGACCGAGTGTTACGGGGAAGAACCGGATTTTCATCTCGCGCAATTTCAAGTCGCATTCCCTGAAATGGGGGCCGTTGCTGTCGTTGATTCCAAGCCGTCCCCTCGGCAATGTAAGAGGCGCATCAATGGCAACAAGCCCTGCCTTATGCTTTTTCACAAGCGAGAGTATCTCCCCGTTCCTGTGCACAATGCCCGTATACACAATCTTGCCGTTGCTGATTACAGTCACACCGGTATCGCGCCGTTCGCTGCCCGCCAAATCAATGCCGATAACGCTTGCCATTACCATCAAACCGCCATGGCATATTTGCAAAAGAAGCATAGCGGGGAGTGGATTTTCAGTTGCAATCCAATGCTGGGATTGGGTTGCGAAGGGAAGGGCGGAGCCCTACCCTTCGTTTGAACCACCGGCCTCCGGGTTACTTAAGCTTTTTTGCGAGCTTTTTTAGGCATCCCAAAAAAAGCTCTATGAGCCCGGCGGGCACTCCAGGCTGCCCTACCCCGCTATGCACGCTTTTAAAAGATAAGAGTTTAAAAGCATATATGAGGGGCCTTCTCTCATTTCTCCTTGTTATGCTTCTTGCGGAAACACTGCTTACCACATACTCGCTTTACAATGCACAGGCCGCCTCGTCGGATTATGCAGTTGAGCAGGCACTTCACCTGCAAGAATTATATTTTAAGAAAATGCAGGCAAAGCGCGCAATCCAGAATATCATTGCCGAGAAGTGCACCAGCACAAATCCCTATATCTGCATAGAAAGCACTGCTGCCAAGCTGGCCAATTATGAGGCTGCGGTTGAGGCAGCCTCCGGAGGAATGATTGATATATGGTGCGGCTACCTTTCGGTGCCATCGCATGAGTGGTTGCTACTTAACTTGCAGGCAGATACCCCCCAGCCCAAGCCATTGGGCATATTTGAGCCGCGTGACAAAATCAAAATCATTACGCCGCGCGGTGAGATTGAGATGCGGGCATGCTCATCAGTGCTTGTGTATGATTATGAGGCAGGTAAAGTATCGGTTGGCCGCGGCCAGCTGCCGGTAGATATGAATATAAGTGATGGCATGGCGGTTATCCCGGTGCTCGGCATTTCAATAGCGGACCGTGCGAACGGCATATACGATGTGGATTATATCGGCATGGTGTAAAGATGGGTGCCATAACAATTGAGTCATTGGTGTGCGTCCTGATGCTGTTTACGGCAATTTATATTCTGTATGCGGCGCTTGACCAAATATCAGAAAAATCCATTTTCAATCTCAGGCACTCACTGCTCCATGACAGGGCGGCATCCGCGCAGCTTGTTGTTTCGCTGCACAGGTATGCCGTTGCGCACGGCACCTCAAACATAACGATATCGTGCCCGCTCGCGGACAGCATAACGTGCACTGATGACTCGGGCAATTCGTACTCGGCAAACGCATACACGCGCAAGGGTGGTGGCAATTAGCAGCATAATAAGCATTGACCTTGTAGTGGCATTCTTGCTTGTGGTGCTAATATTCTATATCTCTGCACAGATAATTGCAACTGAATCGCATTCACTTTCAGCCCGCTTGGATGCGCAGGCGGATGTGGCATCATGCATAGCACATAGTTATGAGGTGGTGTCTTCGCTCTCGGAAGGGCGTGACAACGAAATTGTCCTCTCAAAAGTAATGTCATCTGCACCAAAAAATGTTTCATTGCGCACCTCAGCGGGCTACCTGTACGGGGGTGCACATCCCGGACAGTGTGTTACTCGAGCAGTGTATGTAAAGGATTTGGGTGTGCCGGCAATACTTGAGGTGTGCGGATGAGGATGCATATGATTAAAGCCAAACAGTGCAGCCGCGGGTTCATAATTTCCTTGGAGCCGGCGCTATCATTGCTTATGCTGCTTATGCTTATCGTTGCCCTTACCAATTATTACGCGCCGCAGCCGCGCAGCTATTCAGAAGTCATAAGCAAAATGCACGAAACCGATTTATGGCTCGTCCAGGATTCCCTAAAATACTACAACGCAACCCCTGCGGCTTGGGCCGAATATGAATGGGTGAAAAAAGAAGCCACTTAGAACTCATTTAAGAGCTTTTTCTTTTGTGGCGTCTGCTTTTCCTTTTTGGCAAGATCCTCGCTCAAGAGGGACAGGTATTCCTTATATGCAGCCATAAAGAACGCCAAT
>JAVYLZ010000002.1:39398-56145 GCA_038740245.1 Candidatus Micrarchaeia archaeon | reverse complement strand
GCCGGCTCAAGGTGTGCCGGGCCGGATATCAGGCGCTTTGTGGCGTTGCCGTCGCGCACCTCAATGACATACGCGCCGCCCTGCGCCGCGACAACGGTCGCGTGCCTGCCCCTGTAGCGGGGGTGCGGCATGCCGCCGTGGCCTGCCTTTATGCTCACAACCACCCTGTCGCCCGGCTTGAACTGCCTGAATACCCTTGTAACGCCAAGCCTTCCCTTTGACTTCAGCCTGCGCGAGTGCGTTGAAAGTGTGCCTCTTGACCTCTTAACCATGCTATCAGCCTTTTACGAAGTAATCTCGCTTAGGACAGGTTAGTTTTGGGCTGAATACCTTTTTAAAGTTATGCGGCTATTTCTTTACGTCAGTTTAAAAATAGGGTGAAACTATGCCCAAAGTCAAGAAAATACCCCAGCCGAAATTCAGGATTGAAAATATCGTTGCTTCCGCCAGCTTGAATGTTGAGCTTGATTTGTACTCCATTGCGATGGAAGTTGAGGATGTTGAGTATGAGCCCGAGCAATTCCCGGGCGCTATCCTGAAGCTGAAAAACCCGAAGGCTTCGCTACTCCTCTTCAAGAATGGAAAAATCATATGCACGGGCGGTAAAAGCGAGGAAGAGGTCAAGAACGCCATCACCCGCGCGATAAAAATCCTGACCCCTTACATAAAATAATTTTTCCTTATTTCTGCCGTAATTCAGACCTTATCTCTGAAACTATCTTGTAGATCAGGTAGAGTATACCGAGCACCACAAGCAGCTGGAGCAGCTGCAGGCCCATATACGTGTAATCAATGAGCTGAATCTTTTCCTTGTTGGCCGGCCGGTACCTGCAGTAGTATTCATACGCAATGTCCCTGTGGAACTGGTTTATTTCCTCCTCGGTGCGCGAGCCCATCCCGCTGTCTATCATCTCGTGGTACCTGCCGGGATACTTGGTTTCAAGATAATAGTCGCCTATCATCTCAAGCTCAAAATCCGAGAGGTTTTCGCAGCTTACGTTCTGCGCAACAAGCGTGCGGCCGATCTCATACTCAACCTTCAGGCCGAGCCCCCTGTGCGCAAACAATGCAGGTGCCCACAGCAGGAGCATAAGCACAATCAGGAAAAGTGCGGGGGATAACGGAAAGGCGGTTCTGTTAGTAGGGGGTTGGTTTATGCCACAGGCCATCATATCACTTGCCCCTGAGCTTCTGGTGCAGTGAAAGTGCAAGCAGCGGGAACGAGATTGAGGCCTCGTCATTCACGAGCACGTGCCGCGAGGATGACTTGATTTTGCCCCAGCTCACCGCTTCGCGCGGGTATGCGCCGCTGAGCGATGCGTCATGCTCCTGTGCGGTTGAGATGTATATGGCCCTGTCAAGGCCCTCCCGCATCAGGTTAACTCCTATTGTGTAATGCTTGGCCACGCCGCCGCCTATTATGAGCGCACCGGTCCTCTCGGCATTAAGCGTTATTTGTGCGAGCTCATTCATGTCCGCGAGCTGGTCAAGCACGAAATTTCTGTGCTGCTGCCTGTAAAAATACAGCTGCATCCCAAGCGCGCCGTCCGTTATGGCGGGGCAAAAAACCCGCGCACCCGAGTCACGGGCCGCCTTCAGGAATGAGCCCTCGTCCTTTATTGGGCGCGAAAGCCCTGTTATGAGCTGGCTTACGGAAACGGGCGTGCCATTGTCAAGATGCTTGAGCACGGGTTTCACGTACGCCTCAAGCTGCTCGTACCTCTCGCTCGGGACGAATATGTTGCCTATGCGGTTTATGCCTTGTTCCCTGAGCTCGCTGTCATTCACATAAAATGAGCCCAAATAAAAGCCGCCCAGCGATTTCATTATGTCCTCCTCAATTGCGCCGGCCGTCGTGATTATAACCTTTGGGCGCGCGTCGCGTATGAACTGGGCTGCAATCTCGCGCATGCCTGAGCTTGCCACGTTTGATGTGAACGCAAAAAACATGGTGTTGTGCTTGTCCCTGACCATCTCCCAGAGGATCTCATCTGCAAGCGAAAGGTTTGATGCCTGTATGCCCAGTGTTGAATATGCCTTCAGCAGCTCCGGAAATGAGTTTACCTTGTCAAGGTCAAACCCCTGTATGGTTTCCATGGGTATGCTCTACCCTTAAAACATTAAAAAACAAACCGCCCTAAAATCGGTGTGCGCTCCAGTAACTCAGCCTGGTAGAGTGCGTCCTTGGTAAGACAACCGAGGGGGAGAAATCCCCCTCAGTTTTCCTTGATTCCTGATTCCCCTCTGGGATGGGACAAAAAGGACGAAGCCGGGAGTTCAAATCTCCCCTGGGGCTCTTCAGGCCCAATCCCTTTTTTCGCGGATGAGCTTGCGCAGCGCTATCCTTGCCTCATCTGTCCTGCATGATGGCACAATGGATTTTATGGTCTGCCATGACGGGGGGTTCGTTGAGTCCACGATTATGTATTCCTTGGACGGAGAGACCAGCGCAAGCGCAGAATACTTATTATCCGGGGAATCAGCCGAGCACACGCAATATGACTGGGGGTTTGGCACAGCCTGCGCCAGCAAGTCAAACATAATCGCTCCGAGGGGCAAATCAATAAGCTTGCGCTTCTGCCCTACCGTTACATAAACCGATATGCGCGGCTGGTTCTCCTGCAACACGCGCTGCTTTATTTGATCTGGCGATGCTTCCTTTATGAAATCCTTGCTTGTTGAAAGCCTTTCCTGTATTGAGGGCGGAAGCTGGCCGCTCTTGTATATGCCGTGCGCAAGCGTACCGTTCACATCCTCGCATTCCCTGTGCACATCCTCTGTGCGGATTTGCACCTCTATTGAAAATCCGTTGAACGGCACATCAACGTGTATTGCGCGGTAACCGTTCTTGCGCGGCCTGTCCAGAAAGTCCTCAATCGCAGAGTTCGGCAAATCAAGGTTCACCTTAAGGTGCTCAACAAACTTCTGCGAGCTCTCACTGTCCTTTGTGACAACTGTGAATGCGACAAGGTCGTGCAGCTCGCGGACGTCGCTTGGCTTCATATCGCGGCTTATCATTTTTGCAACTATGCTGCCCGTTGACTTTATACGGCTTTTCAGGTGCGGGTGCTCGCCGTCTCCGATTTCCACAAAGGAGGCACCGTCAAAAAGCGACGCCCCCATTATGATATCCGAAAGCTTTATTGAAAGTGCGCGCTGTGAATCCATTAGGTTCTGAATATTCTCAGCCATAAACTTCTTTATTTCGGAATGGAATAACGGGTAAAGGACTTCTGTGGAATTGTCCTTCAGGCGCGCGCACAGCTGTGCCTGCTTGAATATGTCTGCAACGGGTGCATATATGTAAAACATTGCGTGCGCGATATTTTCAATCTCCCTGTCAACCTTTGAGCTGTTGTACCCAAACACCCTTACCATTACATCCCTGTTAAGCGGCAGCAGCGAGAGGTCAATCATCCTGAAAATGAACAGCGGGAGGTTATTGGAAATGTAATCTGCGTACTTGGACACGCTGGTGTGGTAGTTCTCATCCACTTTCTTAAGCTCAAGGAACTGCTGGAGCAGCTCCGATAAGTCGGGCCTCAGCTCGGCCGGCAGTGACTTGGGATGGAAATTGTTGTGGTAAAGTGCAAGGTTCAGGAGCGCCCTGCTGTCCCTTCCTGCATCCCTGTTTAATGAAACGTGGTTGAGCATAGAGCTGAGCGTGAAATACAGGTTAAGATGGTGGTCAACAAGCACCCTTGAAAAGCTCCTTTTATGGAATATGTCCTTAGCGCGCTCCACGTCCTTCCTAAGCAGCTCTGGGTTCAGCCCCTTAAGTTGCCCCATGCATATTTTATGTGATAATTAATATAAAAACATTTCTGAGTATTATATTCGTGGCATTAAGGATGATTTGGGGCGAGCCGGTGGCCGTGTGGAAGGGCTGGCTCATCATATCAGACATACATTTGGGCAGCCGCGGCTCGCCGGGCTATCTGGCCACTGCGGAAGTGATACGGGGCATTATGCACTCAGAACAAAAGAAAAAGCTGCTTATGCTGGGGGACATTAAGGCAGGGTATACTGGCACCGAGCCGGAGGCGGGCAAGCTCATCCGTGCGCTCGGCAAGGAGTTTGACCTGCACATAACAAAGGGCAACCACGACGGCAACCTTGAGAAATACAGCGCATACTGCACGGTTTACGGACCTGGTGGCGGGATTTTTGACGGGCTGGGTGCGCTGCACGGCCATGCGTGGCCCGCGGAAGAATTGCTCAGGTGTGGCACCATTATTATGGGGCACTCGCACCCCAAAATGGTGTTTGGAAAGGAATTCAAATATGCAGAGAAGGTGTGGGTGGTTGGCAAGCTTAGCACTGGCGGGCTAAGGGGGCATTACGGGGAGAGGGCAAGGATACGGAAAGGCATCGGGGCTGTATTGATGCCCTCATTTTGCGCAGGGCCGCCTTACGGTTCCGGTGAGGATACGCTCGGCCCGCTTATGCGGGAAGATATATTTATAAGGAAGTCCGCAAGAATATACCTGCTTAACGGCATACGGATAAAATAGCGGGGGTTATTTTGTGAGAGGAAAGGATCCATTGGTTTCTTGTGGCTCATGCGGGCGCAGTGTGCCTAGGAGCAAGGCAGTGCAGGACAACAAGAGGGTTTCATACTCAACTGAGCTCAGAACAGGCGATGATGTCAGCTTCACCGACTTCAGGAAAGTGTACTACTGCATAAGCTGCGCAAAGCACAGGAAAATATTTGAGAAAAAGAAGCGGCAGGCAATGAGCAAGTATAACAGGTAAAGCGCCTGTGCATTCCCTGATTTTTGCCGGCACTCACTGCATAGCATCACTGCTTGTTTTTATCATTTTGTGCTGAGTTGTTCCCTGTGATTGAATCGCTTGTGCGGCTGGCCGCACTCTTTGTTATTGCCGCGGGCACACAGCATCTCCTAATGCGCATTGCATCCGTCAACCATGCGCGGCTCTCAAGAATCCCGCTTTTAGGCAACCTGTTTGGGGTGCCCGCCGTCTTCCTGCACGAGGTCTTCGGCCATCTTATTCCCGCAGTGCTGAGCGGAAGCCGCGTGAGAGGTGTGCTGCTTGGGGCAAGCGAGGGCCACGTCTCAGTGTCATTTGATAAGAACATATTCGGGTTCGTGTCCGTGCTTGTTATGGGTTTCGGGCCGGGCCTTGCACTGCCGCTCCTCTTTCTTGCAATTGCGCTGGTTGCCGGCGGCTACCAGCCACTTGCGTTCGCGCTTAATGAGAACTTTGTGGGCAAATTTGCTGTGCTTATGGCGGACATATTCAGGCTTGACAGCCCGCTTGACTTCCTCCTTGTATACCTTATGGCAATCACAGTGCCGGGTGCGGCTGCAAGCACGGGGGACATTGCGAGCATGCTCTCTTTTGCGCGCAGCGCGCCCGTGTTTACGCTGGTGTGCATCGCATTTATTGCGTTTGCATTTGTAGTAAGTGGAGGGTTCGGGGTTACGCTCGCGGACTATGGCTCGCTGCTCGTCCTCAATTCATTTGCAACGTTTATGTGCATTTACCTGCCGGGACTCGCAATTATCACCTTGCTTGTGCAGGGGTGGGTGCGGCGGGCATATGCACTTGCGGGCATTGCAATGCTTGTCTCGCTGGCAATGCTATACTTGGTGCTGCCGCCGCAGTTGCAGTGGGCCAAGGTGCCCGCCTCGCTTTTAGTCGGCTGTTTCGCAGTATTCCTGAAACGTGTGGACATAGACCGTGTGCATATTCTGGGGGCTTGAGTTGCCAATTCCAGCGGTGTGAGTTAACCGGCCGGATTGTAACGTTCCTGCTCATTTTTAAGCTTTAGAAACATAGCTATCTCATGGCACTCGTTGCCGGCCTTGCAAAAAAGTTCAAGCGCGTCATGTCACGCCTTATAGGAAAAAAGGAGAACATACGCGATAAAGTGAAAGACGTGCCTTCCTCATTCTTGGTGGATGTTGCCAGGGCAAGGCAGCAGAACAAGGAAGAATTTGATTCGCTTGTCAAGTCATCTGGGTATGATCCGGACGATGCGGCTGCTGCCGCTTCGGAGCTTGAGCTGTACGTTGCCGACCTTCAGGTTAAGGGCAGGAACAGGAACCAGATTGCACAAAAGAGCGCAGAGAGGCGGGCCGCGCCGCAAAAAGCCAGAAAACTGGCACGATAATTCAGGCGCGCATTCTTCAACAGCCGCGTTACTCTATGTACACCGCAAGCACGGCCTTAGCGGGCTCGCCATCATAAAACACTATGCGCTCACTGCGCACAATTTTACGCGGGTTTTGCGGGGGATATGGCTTGCCATCAATATCCCTGCTGCTGCACTGTTGCCCTATGGGGACCAGCGTGCCACCTTCCTGCTTGGCAAGCGCAAAGAAATAATCGTGCGCAAGGCCCGCCGCATCTTTATCTATATCGCAGGATGTGAGGCGGGTCTTGTTGATTTCATATTCATTTGAGAGCAGCATATCCTTTGAAAGGATGCGGTCTATTGCAGTATTGGCCTCAAGCACCAGCATCGCATCCTCGTCAGAGAATGAAGCGCTCATTGAGGACCAGTATGCAAAAAGTATGCCTATCGCTATCGCGAATATCACAACGCCGCCTATTGCGTCGTATGAAAGCGCCTGGCCCCTATGGGAACCGCGCGCACCATCCGCCTGCATTGCGCCCCAAACTGCCCTGCAGTTAGCCGCCCGCATCATGGACATACCCCCTTCCCCTCGCTTGCAACAGTTACAGTATCCTGCGCCAGCATGCATACGTCAGATGTGAACCTGCCTGTGCGGATGTAATACCTTACATCACCGTACGTTGGGTCTGTAGTGTTTGCAACTATGATGCCCTGTCCGCCGTCGCCCTCAATAGTTATTGGCGTGCCGCGTACCACGGTCGGGATTGTTATGTTCACCATCGCGTAATCCGCGCTGGAGGCAAGCCTGTCCGCATCAACAACCCCCTGTGAAACATAAAGCGCCATTGACCTGAACCGCTCCTGCGAGCGCCTTGAAAGCTCCTGGTTTGATGTTGAAAACATAAACGATGAGAATGCCGCCGCTATGAGCAGGAATACCATAAAGTAGGAAAGGAACTCAACTGCGGTCTGGCCGCGCTTCTGCGGCCTAATGAATGTGCTTTTACTGGCTTGCTGATACATAAACAACACCGTCCCTGTTCTCAAACACCAGCGCGTATGCGCCTCCTGAAAGGCTAAGCTGCGTGCTGCTAAAGTTTACAGGGCCAACACGCACTATGTCCGAACTCATGCCGGCATAGGAGACCCGCACCATAACGTGGCTGCCGTTAAGCTCTATCCTCTCGGCATACTTTGGGACCACTATTATGCGTGATACTTTTGTGCCGTTGCCCTGCACACCCACAAGCTCGCCGTATTTTGCTATCTCATCGGCGCAGGATTCGGCCTGCACTGCACTTGCATAATAGTCCCGCTGCGGGGCCTCCCAGTAAAAGTACAGGAATACCGGCACTACAAGCAGCAGGAGCAGTGCAACTACGGCAAGGAACTCAACGCTTGACTGCCCGCGCAAATGGTTGGGGTACGGCTGCATCGCCCCCCATTGCCCGTGCTCGCCAGCATTCATCCATCTCACTCCTCGTATAATATATCGCTGAAGCCGTATGCGTCCAGCAGGTCGCTATCATCATCATTTATCCTGAACCTGCCGATGTATATCTGGTCGTCATCACGCTCAGTGCACATCTTCTCATCAAGGCAGGAAGGCATGCCCTTAACGGGAATGCCTTCTTTTTTGCCGTAATACTGCCAGTCAAGCTTTGAATATTCCTTTTTGGCCCAGTTGCCCACCACAAAGGTCTGTATGCCATACTTGGAAGTGCTGCTGATATCCCCCTCAAGCCTCTGGAAAAAGTCCGGTCCGTAAAGCTGTTCAGGAATCAATGGGTCGCCGCCGGAATAATAGCTGCCGAGCGCGAAATAGTTGCCGCATAGCACCGCGCCGCGTGACTCCTCCATGTCATAAACATGCATATTCTTGTGCACCGGTATGCCGGCACCCGCAGGTGCAGTTATGAGCACTTTATCGCCGGTGCTTAAGCTGCCGGATACCACCGCAAACGGCACGCCGCCAAGCTGTATGCCCGTGCCCGGCTGGTACCAGTAATAGTTATTGCCGTGACGCTCAAACAGTATGCCCGGCGTCATCTTGCTCTTGTCAACCTCGCATTCGCTTGTGGGGGTAAGGCCTTTTCCGTAAATGTATATGCCGCACCCGATGCACGTTGCATCCTCATCCCATCTTTCAATATCCATGTGGAACTCGCACGCAAGCCCGTTCTTAATGCCGGGGACTATCTGGTCTTTCTGCACTGTCGGCTGTGCGGATTGCGCGCGGAGTATCACGCCCCTGAACTTTGTCAGGTTTGACGCACTCCACAATGAAAGCGCGTCAGAGCCGGGTACGAAAAGTATGTAGAGGCCCCATGTTGAAGGATCTGCCTTAAGTGCATCTGCAGAGGTTATAACCTCGCCGTACACCCAGCCCTGCCCGTAATGCGCCGTCACCGTATCATCCGGCGTAAGCGACCACTCATCATCGCTTTCGTTCCAGAGCGGGACTGAATACTCAATCACTGGCCTCAGCACCCTGCCCTTGTCATACTCCTCCCTGGACTCAAGTGCAAGCATGGGGTCGTAAAGCCCTTCAATTGAGAATGATATGTCGCGCGCGAGCGTCTTGTTTGCGTACACGCCGTTCCCGGAAACGGTTATCACCGTGCCCGTTGAAATGTTGGCGGTGAACGGCCCGCTCAGGTATGAATCGCAGGTGGGCTCGGTATATGCAAGGTCAAGGCCCGCATCCTGCGCACGCGCCCTCAGCGATTCAAGGTATCCCTTAAACTTGCCCGTGAAATTCTTGCACAGAAGACCGTTCGGCCCGCCTATCTTCTTCTCGCCCGCCCAGTCCTTTGTGTACTTGCCTGTCCCGTTTATTACCTCCATGTCTATATCGTAAAGCGAGCGCTTGGCAAGCCGTTCAAGCGAGTAATCAAGCGCCGGGGAATCAATGTCCGAGAAAAGCGCCGATGTGGCTGTGAGCCGCGCGTGCATTGAACGTGTCTGCTCATCCACCGCAATCCTCTGCGACTCAACTGTAAGTATGAGCACCAGGAACATGAGAAGTATGATTACTGAAAGTGTGAGTGCGAACCCCCTCTTCATATTTCCACCATCACCCTCACAAACGTGGCGCCGTAGGGGGCGTCCTTGTAATCGCCGGTTGCAAACTCGTCAGGCGTGTAAAGCTCGGCCGGCAGCATGCACACATTCGTGCTTATCGCACTTGTGCCGCCACCTGGAGGGCAATACCGGCCGTACGTGTATGGGTACTGTATGCGCTCGCCCTTCACAATCACGGGCACTGCTGAAACAACCGCCACAGCCTTGCGTGCGCCCTCCTTCTTGCGCACGTACTTATCGCTAAAGGGCTTCCACTTGCTACCCGTGTAATAGTCAATGGAATACCCTATCTGCGGAGGTATGAGCGGATCTATCTGCCCCTCCCACATGTCCTCGGCTTCGCTCTCGCGCAGCGCGTGTATCAGCGGAATCGTGCGCTCTCCGTAAACCGCGTCATTTACAGTAATCTCGTGGTAAAGCAGGACATTCATTATGCTCCTGCCGTATGAGTAAAGCGTCTCATCCTGAAGGTATGAGTAATCACGCGAGAACTGGCTTAGCGTGCCAACGAAAGCTATGATTACAACAAGCGCAATGAACGCATCAAGCACGAATATGAACCCGCGGTTCATAAGTTGGATTTATGCCCTGATATTAATAAAGGTTATTATATACTAAACGGAACGGCTGTCCATTCATAAGCGCCGCACCTGCGCCTACAGCATAAAAATATTGCCAGTAAAGTATGGATTATGGACTTTTCAGTGCTTGCTGAAACAATGCTTGCGCTTGAGTCAACCAAGTCGCGCAACGAGATGGTTGAGGTGATGGCCTGGCTGTTCAAGCAGCAGTCGTCCGAGGAAGCCCGCTTCTCCGTATACCTCCTGCAGGGTGCGGTGGCACCGCCTTTTGCTGGTGTTGAGGTCGGCCTTGGCGAGAAGCTTGTTGAGCAGGCGCTTTCAAAGGCGTTCGGCTACTCGGAGAAGGATGTGCAGTCGCACTACCTCAAGCTTGGAGATTTGGGCGCGGTCGCCGAGAAGCTGTGCTCTGCAAAGCGCCAGGCAGCGCTGTTCTCTGAAAAGCTTACCATAAAGAAGGTGTTCCAGGCATTTTACAGGATCGCCACGCTTAGCGGGCACGGCTCACAGGACGCAAAAATAGGCCTGCTTGCAGAGCTGCTCAACAACGCATCACCGCTTGAGGCAAAATACATTGCGCGCTTCCCGATTGGCAGACTGCGCCTCGGTGTCGGCGATCCCACGGTGCTTGACGCGCTTTCATTCATGCACAAAGGCGACAAAAGTGACCGTGAAGTGCTTGAAGCGGCCTATAACAAGTGCTCTGACCTTGGCCTTGTTGCCGAGTCGTACCTGCGCGACCCAAAATCAATCGCAAAATTCACGATGCAGCCGCTTATGCCGGTGCGGCCTGCGCTTGCCGAGCGCCTATCTTCCCCTGAAGAAATATCAAAAAAGCTTGGCAAGTGCCTCGTGGAGGCCAAGTATGACGGGTTCAGGCTCCAGTGCCACAAAAAGGGGGAGAAGGTTGAGATATTTTCGCGCCGGCTTGAGCGTATGACGCATATGCTGCCTGAGGTTGTTGCGGCCATAAGGCAGCTTAAGTGCGAAGACGTGATATTTGAGGGTGAGGCGCTCGCCTATAACGAGCAAACGGGCGAATTTTATCCGTTCCAGCAGACCATACAGCGCAAGCGCAAGCATGGCGTTGATGAGATGGCTGCCGAGATGCCGCTGCGGCTGTTTGCATTTGACCTTCTTTACATCAACGGCAAGGATATCACACAGGAGCCGCTGCACGCGCGCCGAAAAATGCTTGAGGCCCTCATAAAGGGCAATGGGCTGATCATGCCTTCAGAATCATACATAACAGGCTCCGCTGAAGAGATTGAAAGGCATTTTCAGGATTTTGTGTCGCGCGGGCTTGAGGGCCTGATGGCGAAGGACCTGTCGGCGCCGTATACTGCCGGCGCACGCAAGTTTGCGTGGGTTAAGCTTAAGCGCTCATACCGTGGCGAGCTGAGCGATACCATTGACCTTGTAATAATAGGGTATTATGCGGGCAAAGGTGCGCGAGCGCAGTTTAAGTTTGGCGGTGTGCTTGGGGCGGTGTACGACCCGCAGGAGGATAACTTCCAGACAATTGCAAAAGTGGGCTCTGGGTTCACCGAGGAGCAGATGAAAACGCTTGAGGGGGCACTTTCCCAGATAAAGACAAAAAAGCCGAATGCGCGCGTACGCTCGCTTATGGAGCCCACCTTCTGGGTTGAGCCAAAGTATGTTATTACGGTGCGGGCCGATGAGATTACGCGCTCACCGCAGCACACGTGCGGCCGTGATGCAGAGGGGCTTGGATATGCGCTCAGGTTCCCGCGCATGGTTGGCGATGTGCGCACTGACAAGCGGCCGGAGGATGCCACCACAGTTGACGAGATAATAGGGATGTACAAATCGCAGCGCCGTGTTGAGAAAAGCACGGACACAGAGGCATAGGCCGCATGCCCGCACTGCACTGTTTATAGAAAGGATACGCGACCGTGCGCATTTAAGCTTTGCCGCGATAATCCATTTATGAGAACATTTGTTCCGGCCATTGCGTTTATGCTGCTAATGCTTGTGTCCGGGTGTATTGGCCAGCCCGCACAGCAGGAAACCGCCGGCCAAACTGCGGGTGGCGGCCTGCCTGTGCCAACAGCAGCCGTGAAAATTGGCCCTGAAGAGGTGGCTAGGCACTCAACTGCGCAGGACTGCTGGGTGGTTGTTGAAGGAAAGGTATACGATGTGACTTCAATAATGGGCAAGCATCCGAACGTTGCAAAGTGCATAATCCCATTCTGCGGCAAAGATGCGACTTCTTCCTTCCGCTCGTATGAGCACTCAAACGATGCGCTTAAAGGCATTTATGTAGGTGAATTCGGGGGTTGACCGCATGCTTGCTGAAATATCATACGCGCAGGTGCTCGGGCTGCCCCTCATAATGTGGCTTGGTGTGCTCGCCATCGTGTCAATCGCTTGCACAGCTGCAATAGCCGTGCTTACCCAAAAAGGAATACGCAAAATGCCTTTGGAATGGCATGTGTGGGCCGCGCGCATCGGCATTTTGCTTGCACTTGTGCATGCGGCACTTGCGCTGCTGTCATATTTGTAATGGTGGTATAATTGATAATTGAGATTGTGCTTGCTACACTGTTAGTCAGTGTCTTATCGCTAGTCGGGATTGCACTGCTTGCACTGAATGAGCGCCTGCGGCCGTCCGTGCTAGCATATATGGTTGCGTTTGCAGTGGGCGGCATGCTGGGCGGCGCAATGTTCCACCTGCTTCCGGAAGCCATTGAAGAAACCGAGGAGCCAATGCTTGTGTTTGCGCTTGCGCTGCTTGGGTTCCTTGCGTTTTTCATAATAGAGAAGTTCCTGCACTGGCGGCACTGCCACGATGAAGGGTGTGAAATGCACGGCCATGAGAACAGCAATGCCAAGGCAAGAGTAAAGCCGGTTGCATACCTTAACCTCGTCGGCGATATGATACACAACTTTGTTGACGGGGCAATAATCTCCGCGTCGTTTATGGCCAACGTGCCGCTGGGCATTGCAAGCACGATTGCGATTGCGCTGCACGAGATACCACAGGAGCTCGGTGATTTTGCGGTGCTCGTCCACAGCGGGCTTACCCCGAGGAAAGCACTGCTTTACAACTTCATGTCCGCGCTGGGTGCGGTGTTCGGGGCACTGCTTACTTATTACGCGCTTGAATCTGTGGGCGGGCTGGCCAACCTGCTTTTGCCGATAGCCGCAGGCGGGTTCATATACATTGCGGCTGTGGACCTGGTGCCCGAGCTGCACAGGGAAAGAAAGCCCGTCATATCCGTGATGCAGTTCGGCATGATTGTGCTGGGCCTTGTGCTGATGTATTACATGAAGGTTGCCCTTGGGGGGTAATTTACTTTTGAAGGCCCCCCTCAAAACCAATATAAGCATTCCTAAATTTAACTATCCCGTGGACCCGTAGTCGAGTGGTTAAGACGTTCCCCTGACACGGGAAAGATCCCCAGTTCAATAAGCCTTTTTCGGGATGCCTAAAAAGGCTTGCGAAAAAGCTCTGAAAATCTGGGCGGGTCCACTCAAATTTTACATTTTCGCGGAGCGAAAATATCGGGGGTTGCAGGGGACGAAGTGCCCCTGCTCTGGGCGGGTCCACTCTTTTTAATTGTTAGAGGAGATACAATACCATGATAATCGTGTTTGAGGGGATTGACGGGTGCGGCAAGGGCACGCAGATTGAGCTCCTGCGGCAGAAGATTAATTGCGCAAGAAAGAATTACCCAGACAGGGAAGGCGTTTTTGGGGGGATATTCAACAATGTGCTTAAGGGGCGGGCCGGCTTTGTGCTTGAAGGCCCGCAGCTGTTCCCCATGTTTCTCATGGATATGGTGAAGGACAATAAGATACTTGAAAAATTCAAGGGAAACCCAGATGAGCATATAGTTTTGGACAGGTATTGCCACTCAACACTCGCATACCAGTGCGCGCAGGGGTTTGACTATGAGCTGGGCAAGAAAATTATTGAAGGATTCGGCGTTATCAAGCCGGATTTTGTGATAATCATAGATGTGCCCGCAGAGGTTGGGATAAAGCGGCTTGGCGGGGGCGAGAAAGAGATTTTTGAGAAAGAGGAGTTTCTTGAGAAGGTGCGCGCAAATTACCTAACAATATCAGCTGAGGCGTTTTTCGCAGAAAAAATGGTTACAGTGAGCGGCGAGGGCACTGTTGATGAAGTGGCCAAACGCATAGAAATGGTGTTGCCGCAATGGAAATAAATAAGCGTGCCCTTTTTGCAGTTGTATTCATAGCGGGAGCGTGCTCAATGCTCGTGGAGATTGCCGGGGGCAGGACACTTTACCCCTATCTTGGCAATACAATATATACGTGGACCGGCACAATTGCAGTTGTGCTGGGCGCGCTCAGCCTCGGCTACTGGGCAGGCGGGAAGGCTGCGGACAAGCTCAAAAGCCCGGCCCATCTCTCGCGCATACTCCTGCTTGCAGGCATGCTGACCGTAGCAGTGCCGCCGCTTACGCTGGTGGCCGGTGAGCTGGCGCTTGACTTGCCTGTATACATCGCGGCTTTGCTGGCCCCGCTTATACTCGCACCGGCAAGCTTCTTCTACGGCATGGTCTCCCCGTACGCAATCAAGATAGTGTCAAAAAAAGGCAAGGAGGGCACAAGTGTGGGGACTGTTTTCTCGCTTTCAACTGCGGGCAGCATTGCAGGTGTGGTCATCACGGGCTTTCTGCTGGTCCCGAACATGAGCCTCACCCACATATACATTCTCGGCGGGCTGCTTATGGGCGCGTGCTCTGCAGCGCTTTGCAGGAAGGGGGTAGACAACATTGAGCGTGCGGTGTTTGCATTGGTGCTTCTTGGAGTAATGATCGTGAACCCCTCAATAAGCTACGACGGCCAGATATTCCAGAAGAACGGCCACTATGCGCTTATAACTGTGCTTGAAAAGGAAACCCCAGAAGGTGTTGAGCGCACACTTCTTCTTGATAATGCACTTTCAAGCGGTGAGACCAACGGTAAGCCGTCATTTGAGTATGTGATTATGGCAGCACGTGTGTTTGACCTTGTTGAAAGCCCGTCGCGCGGGCTGGTGCTCGGCTGTGCCGCGGGAACGCAGGTTGAGCTGCTCAAGCGCCGTTACCCGCAAATATACGTGGACGGCGTGGATATTGACCCGTCGATTGTGCAGGTTGGCAGGGAGTATTTCTCGCTTAATGACTCGGACGGCAGGACATCAATCTACATAGAGGATGCGCGCAGGTTCCTGCACAGCACCAACTCCACATATGACATCGTTTTCATTGATGCGTTCAGGGCGCATTCCCCACCGCCGCACCTCGCATCCGTTGAATTTGTGCGCCTGCTTAAGTCACGGATGGGCGCCGGCGGGGCGGTGGCAGTCAACCTAATAGCACGGGAGGATTCCGACTACCTGAAATTCGTTTACGGGACTTACAGCGAAGTGTTCAGGCACGTATACGTCTTTCCAGTGCAAAAGTGGGACGGCAAAAAAAACATTATCCTGATAGCAACCGATTCGGAAAGCCCGGAATTTGTTGAGAGATATGGGCACGAAATGATTGCAGTTGAGCGCGGGAATGTAATAACGGATGACAGGAACCCTTCTGAGATTTTTGGAATGTGAAAAAATAGTAAAAAATTACAGCTGCTTTTCTGCCTTATGTGTCTTTGCCTTCTCCCTGGCCCCATTCACAAATAAAAGGATGCGGCTGTATAATAAGGCATGCGATTGCTTATACTTATTATGCTGTCGGCACTGCTGGTGCAGTGCGTGAATGCCACAACAGTTGCACAAGCGGCACAATCCTTTGCCGAGCCAGCTGAGACATATACATTGAGCGAGTTCTCGGCTGGGGGCCATAAGTATTGGGTAATGAAGATTGGCAGTGTGGAGACATTCGTGTTCAACGAGCGTGCTGAAACCCTAAACACGCAAAAGGAGATTGAGGATGTGCTCATACTTAACCTTTATGAGAGCTCGCAGGTAAGCGAAAAGAACCGTGAAATAATCGAGATGCTCCGCAGGGTCAACCAGAGCGAGTATCCGGCGCGCACCGAGTGTGAGCGGACCACGGGCGTGGACAAGATGCCCTGCTATGACAAGGAGAGCTGCATAAAGGCGTGCTATGCGGTGCCCCTGTGCGCAATGCAAATCAGGGATGATTTGGTGTATGCGATACTTGAGTGGAACACTGCGCGGCAGGAGCTTGACAAGCAGATGATTGAGGCGTTTATACTGTATGAGAGCGGGCTTGACACATCACAGGAGTATGCGGAGATGGAGGATGAGCTTGAGGACATTGATGATGCGCTGCACAAGCTTGAGGACTCACGGATCTATGATATACCCTACTGCAAAAATATGAGCATTGATTATGGTGCGCTTGATATTGCAATTGATGATGCTGAGGCGCTGTCGCAGGCGCTTGCGAGCGAGAGTGCAGTGCGCGAGCGTGCAAAGCGCATATACAATAACGGCCAGGCGCGGCTGAAGTATCTTGAGACAAGGGAGGCAACTTACAGGGCAGTTGTAGGGGATGTGGTTGACGGCTATGCAAAGGCAGAATCGCTTTACAATAACGCTATGTACGTGGATGATGAGATTAATGTGAAGATTGCGGAAATTAAAAACAGCAGCTTTGAGATTAAGAAGCTGGCGGAGGAGGGCAATTACAGGCAGGCAATTGATAAGGGGAAGTTGCTTAACGCATCAATAGACAAGCTTTTGTTCAGCATAAAGGCATACAGTGTGCAGTATGACCAGCTCAGGTCAAAGCGGGACCAAGTGCTCAGCCAGATAACGCAGGCCGAGCAAAAAATAGATATGGGCAGCGAATATGGCGGCCGGCTCAAAGGCCTGAAATCAGAAGTTGAGCAGATGCTCAATGGCAAGATAAAAAGAGAGGATATGGGCAATTACTCCGCACGGCTTGGTGAGATTGAGGTGGAGGTGAAAGCCGTTGTGGCGGATGCTGTGCTTGCCGGTGCCGTTGCCGAAACAGAAGGGAACGGCCTCCCG
>JAVYLZ010000002.1:0-39388 GCA_038740245.1 Candidatus Micrarchaeia archaeon | reverse complement strand
TTGAGGGCATAAGCAGCGGCCTTGAAAACGTAACGGATGTGGATGTGCCTGTGCCGGACGCAGGCGGTGCGTGCCCCTCTTTCGGTGCGCTTTTGCTGGTGCTGGCCGTGCTGGCCTTTGCAGGGGGGTGTGGTAAGGCGTGAGGATATTTTACAGCCCGAAACTGCTTGAGTTTAAGGGGAAGTTCCCGGATACGCCGGAGCGCTTGAAAGCAATACTTGATGGGCTAAGGAGATGCGGGCTGAAATTTACCATTGCCCCACCAAAGGCAGCCACGAGAAAGGATTTGGAGCGTGTGCACACAAGGAAATACCTTGATGAAATCAAGCACTACAAGCGCATAAAGGCATATTTCCCGGATGAGCCGATTGACTCGCATACCTACAGGTGCGCTGCACTGTCCGCTGGTGCCGCCATAAGCGCAGCAGAATATGCGGTCAGGCACAAGAAGTTTGCGTTTGCGCTTACAAGGCCAAAGGGCAATAACGCCGGCCGTGATTTCTTTGGCGGGTATGCATACGTAAATAATGTGGCCGTTGCGGTCGCACGGCTGCTCGCTGAAAATAAGGCCAAGCGCGTGCTCATAATTGATTTTGATGCTCACTTCTGCAACGGGACCAATAATATTTTCCGTGATGACGGGCGCGTGTGGCTGCTCTCATTTCACCAGCACGCAGATTCAATCTACCCGTACCTTGGCAGCGAGCGGGAAAGCACCGCAAGGATGCGGTATTGCGAAAACCCGCTCTGGATGAGCGATGCCGAGTTTGTTGAGCGGTTCAGGAAAGTGCTGCTTGAGTTTTCGGCGCAGGCCAAGCCGGATGTCATTGCGGTGTGCGCCGGCTTCAACACGTATTACAAGGATATGTTTTTCGGGACGGTCAGCACTGTGAAGCAGGCACAGACATACGGCAAGATAGGCGGGGCGATACGGTTGTGCGCCGAGCGCGAGAAAGCCGCTGTGTTCGGCGTGCTTGAAGGCGGGTACTGGGTGGAAGACCTTGGCGAGCTGGTGTATAATTTCCTGAAGGCGTTCACTGCTGGCAGTGCGGGCGCCAAGGAATTGTGGGACGCTAAAAAGAGGTTATAGCATGTACAGTGATAATGTGATTATGATGCTCTCTAAGAAGGGCATTTCAATAGGCGATGTTGTGGAGATTGAGCACAACGGGAGAACTTACCGCGGCATCCTCCTTGAAAGCCCGTCAACGCAGCCGACAGACACATTGCTGCTCAAGCTACCAAACGGTTATAATGTGGGCATAAAGGCCAGTGAAAGTATCAGGCTGTGCGAGCGCCATGGAAAAGATGGCCAAAAGGCCGTGGCGAAGGCAGCGGGGCGCGGTGATGCACCGGCCGTTGCGCTCATGTTTGGCGGCACCATCTCATCAAAAGTTGAGTATAAGACTGGGGCTGTGTTCCCTTCAACAACCCCTGAGGAATTCGCCTCCGCATTCCCGGAAGCCGCCGGCAAGTGCTCATTCAGGGGTGTTACATCTATACTTTCTGAGGACGTGCGGCAGGAGCACTGGAGAATTATGGGCGAGGAGATTTACGGTGCGCTTAAGGATGGAAAAGGCGTTGTTGCGACACATGGCACGGATACCCTGGGGTATAGCGCAGCGGCAGTGTCATTCATGATTTCAAACCCCGTGCGGCCAGTCGTTTTTACCGGGGCGCAGCGCAGCAGTGACAGGGGCTCCTCGGATAACAAGGAAAATTTCCTGAATTCGCTGGAGTATGCGCTCAACGGCAGGCCCGGCGTGTTCGTGTGCATGCACTCTACAACAAACGATGGGAGATGTGATGTGCACCTTGGGACGCGTGTCAGGAAAATGCATACTTCACGGCGGGATGCGTTCAAGAGCATCAATGCAAGGCCGGTTGCAAGCGTTGGCGGCGGCAGGATTGTGTATAACTGGGACTATGCACCAAGGGAAGGCAAAATGGAGCTTAACTCAAAGTTCAGCGATAATGTGGCGCTTGTATGGGTGCATCCGGGCATCAAGCCAAAATTCATCTCAGGCCTTTCTGAGTATGACGGTGTGGTGCTTGCCGGCACTGGTATGGGCCACGTGCCAACCAATCCGTTCGGGGACAGCAATGCTGTGCCCATCATAAAGGAGATTGAAGGGCTGGTAAGGTCCGGTGTAGTTGTAGTTATCGCACCGCAGACACTTTACGGAAGGATAAACCTGAACGTTTACACTGCGGGCAGGATGCTGCAGGAGGCCGGGGTTATAGGGCACTTGTGCGACTGGCTTCCAGAGACGGCGTTTGTCAAGCTGTGCTGGGCGCTCGGCCAGTCAAAGGATGCAAAGAAAGTGCGCGAGATCATGCTCACAAATTATGCGGGCGAGCTGTCACAGGCAAGCGGGCCCGACCTGTTTTATGAGGAGATATTTTGATTGATCCTGCATCGTGGGTTCATCTCGGGGTTATGGGGCTTGCCGTGCTCTCGTTCATAGAAGCTGTTTTCTTCCCGGTGCCACCCGATGTTATACTTATACCGCTTGCGCTTGCAGACCCGCAGAACGCACTGCTGTATGCTCTTGTTGCAACCGTATTTTCATCGCTTGGCGGGCTGGGCGGGCATTACATCGGCTCTGTTGCAGGGAAACGGCTGGTCGGGAAGATAGTGTCACGGGAGCATACGGAGCAGGCCAGAAAAATATACGGGGAGCACGGCCCGCTTGCACTAGCACTTGCAGCACTCACTCCTGTCCCATATAAAGTGTTTACAATACTGTCAGGCGCGCTGGGGATGGGCCTGAAGACGCTTTTTCTTGTATCGCTTATTGGGCGGGGGCTACGGTTCTTCGCTGAGGCAATCTTAGTGTCGGCATACGGCGAGGCGGCGATAAGGGTAATATCAGCGAATTTTGAGCTTGCCACCATCTCGGCAGGTGCACTTATAATCGTCTTATACGCCTGCTACATATACATTAGGAAAAAATTCCTTTAGCGGCGCCGAAGGGCTAGCCCTTGAGCGCAACTATTGCAGAGGCAACATCGCCGTGCTTTTTGAGTGCGTCTATTGCCTGCTCGCGTGTGGCGCCCGTCCCATCCATTATGAGCTTTATGTCCTCCTCGCTAAGCGGGGTTTCCTCACGTATCTTGCCTGAAATGGTATATGTGGGTATGCCCTTTGCGTCGCTCATTTCCATTATCTGCGGTGATTCAATGATTATGTTGCTGCCTTCACATTCAATTACTACGCGCTTTGCCTCAAGGGGCTTTATCTTGATGCCCATCTGCCGCATAAGTGCCTGCATCTGCCGCGGGTCTGTCGGGAACATGGGATTAGATGGGCCTGTAAATAATATAAGCAATACAAATGCTTCCGCCAGCGGGGGGTAACATACACAAGTGTTGATGGGCCGGAACTTGCCTTCTGGTAGTGCCACTCATTCTATTTTTTGCGTGAGAATCTGCCAAGTGTACGGGCTAAAGGGCTGTACATTCTTATGGATAATGCGAGCGCATACCCGCAAAACACACCGAAAATGTTTGCTGAGAGGTCAATAATATCAAACTGCCTGTATGGTATGAATGCCTGCATCGCTTCAAGCAGCACGGCCATCATCAGGGTATACTTGGCGATGTGCCGCCCGCCGGCAAACAGGTGCGCAAATTCAGCGGCTGTGTGAAGCCCGAAAAAAAGCAGGAAATGCGCCATATATGAGAATATGGGGTCAGGGGTTGGCGGTGCGAGCGGCAATGCGAGCACTAGCGCAAGCGCAATAGAGTATGCCCATAGCAAATGCTTTCTGAAACGGACCAGCACATCAAACATATGCATACCTGCCACTAACTTTTTCGGCCGATTAATTAAATAAGGTAATAAAGATTATCCGCAAAGGTAAGCTTATGAAGGGGGGCCTGCTACTTCTGCTGCTTGTGGTGCCGTTTGCTGCGGCCAAGGATTTCAGCATTGAGAAGGCATACGGGGAATATACAATAAATGCAAACGGCACCGTGCACGTCCACGAAGCTATCACATACCGATTATATGATTGCCAGTATGACAAGTTCAGGGAGCTTTACGTGCAAAAGCCAAGCGACTTGGCTGTTTCAAACGCGCGCGGCTGGTGCGACGGTGCGGAGTGCAGGTTCAGGATTGATGAACCGCGTGTTTCAGTTACTGGGGACAGGGAGCTGATAAACGAGCTTGTAGGTGGCGGGTGCGGCCGCATCACCTCGCATTTTGAGTATGATGTCAGGGCAATAAACATGTATAATGACACAGCACAGTTCTATTACATACTGTGGGGGGACAAGTGGAAAAAGCAGGCGCCAGTTGAATTTGTCGTGAAACTGCCCGGCAAAGTGTCTGAAACTGAGTATTTTGTGCATTGCAGGGGGTGGGACCAGCCGAAGACCACTGCCTCGGGAAATGAAATACGGATAAATTCTGTGCAGCCGGCCGGCGAGCTGCTTGAAATAAACCTACTCATGCCCAAGAAATGGTTCACCGCAGAAGGTTACTACTATTATAACGGGAAGATTTCAAGGCAGGATATAATCAATAAGGAGAAGGAAACTTTGTTCTGGCTTGGTGTGGGCAGTGTGCTGCAGCTGCTTGCCCCCCTGTGCATATTCGGGTTTGCGGTCTTTCCGGTTGTGCTTGTTGTACTGGCATACCTGCTTTACGGGCGGGAGCTTAGTGCCGAGCAGGTTGGGTATAACGCAATATATGAGCATGACCTGCCGAGCGCACATTCGCCTGTGCAGGCTCTTATGCTTATCGTGGGCGACGAGCTCAAGGACAATGACCTGCAAAATGCAATATTGGGGACTATAATGTCTCTTGTGGACAAGGGGTATGTTGAGCTTGAGGAAAGTGCCGACAAGAAGAAAATTGTGCTTGTGTTCAGGGATTCCAGTGAAAAGCTGAGTGATGATGAGAGGGAGATGCTTGAGTATATCGGGGGCAAAGCCGCCGGAGGCAGGCTTGACTTGGACTCGTTCTCAAGGGATGTATCGCCAACAAAAGAATTTTACGAATTCATAAACAAGTGGAAGGGAAATGCAAAAAGGAATCTGGATATTGGCAGGTTTATTGATTCGCGCGGGCATAATCTTATTGTGCCAATCCTTTCTGCATACTTTATAATCTCATTCATTATGCTGTTTGTACTGATTTACGTTAATGAGGAGACACGCTTCCTGCCCGTTGAAATTGAAGCTATGTTTACCGGTGCATTCTGTGTAAGCAATATGGTGGCCTTTTTATGCGCGGTTGCTATCAGCATTGCAGGCAAGATGTTCCTTGCAAGGTGGACACGAGAGGGCAGGATACTAAACCTAAAGTGGTCAAACTTCAGGAAATACATAACCGATTACAGTGCGCTTGAGGAGCATCCCCCCTCAAGCATAAAGCTGTGGGACCACTATATGGTTTATGCAGTCGCACTTGGTGTCGCGCAGGAGGCAATAAAGGCGATGGGGCGTGTCGCGCCGGCGTTCATTGAGCGGTCCCGCGTATCATACTTCTGCTCGCGGCCGCATTTCTATGGTGCAATGCGGTCTGGCTTCAGGCCAACTTACACACCGCCATCATCACGTGGCAGGGGCGGCGGGCATTTTGGCGGAGGGTTTGGCGGCGGCCACGGCGGCGGTGGCGGCGGTGCACGGTAAGGGTGTTTGCGCATGAGGATACACTTTATGGTTAACGGGATGGGGCTTGGGCACGTTATGCGTGACCTCCCAATAATGAGGGAGCTCTCAAAAAGGCATTATGTAAGCGCATCATCATACGGGCTTGCACTGGAAACGCTGCGGAAAAACGGATATAGGAATGCAACCGAGCTGCCTGAGGTGGGAGACATTGCTCTCAACAAGGATAAAATAAGCATTGGGGGAAGCCTGCTGAAAAGCGTTCGCAAGCTCCAGCCGGATTTCGTAAACAGGATTAGCGCACTGCTGCTCAAGGAAAGGCCGGATGTGGTTGTGGTTGACGGCTACCTGCTGGGTGCGCTTGCAGCAAAACTGCTTGGCAAGAAGGTTGTGTGCATAACAAACTGCACGAAAGTGTGGTATGTATTCCCGAAAACGCACGTAATAGTTGAAAGGGGCACTGACCTGTTCTCAAAGGCAATCATAGATGTTTCAGAGCGGGTGATTGTGCCGGACTTCCCCCCGCCGTTCACTGTTGCTGCAGCAAACATTGATTATTTCGGGCAGGAGAAAAAATTCAGGTTTGTGGGACCGGTTGTTGACTGCACACGCGCAAAAAAGGGCAAGAAGGTGCTGATAAGTATGGGCGGCACTGGCGTTGCCTCCGACGGCGCGGATATTGTGGCCGATGCAATAAGGGGCTTGGGATACGGCACGGTAATTGCCAATGGGAAGATGGATATGGCAAAGGTCAGGCGTGCGATTGCCGCCGCACCGTTTGTGGTGTTTCACGGTGGGCACACATCAATCATGGAAGCAATGTGCTCTGGAACACCTGTAATCTGCATACCTCTTAAAGGGTATACTGAAAGGGAAAATAATGCTCTTGGCGCACAACGCCTCGGGTTTGGCGTAGTGCTTGATGATGAATGGGTGGATAGGAGGGCTGTTGAGCTCGCAGTCAAGATGGCAACCTCAAAGCGGAGCACTGAGGCGGTGAAACTGCTGGCAGCAGTTGCACGCCCCGCGCAGGCTGCCGCGGAGGCCGCACAGGTAATTGAGGAGGTCGGCAATAACAGGAAGTGCGGGTCGGCATTCAGGTCCTGGATTAAGCGGTTTGCGCACAAGTTAGAGGACTCATTTTAAACAAGTGAGTTGGCAAGCTCAAACGTCTCCGGCTCAATGTGGCCGCTGCCTGCAAGATAGCTTGAAATTATGATGCCCGCATATGCTTTCGCAAGGGCGCTGTCGCGGTTCTTAAGCGCAATAAGCGCGTTGTGCTTTGCATTGCCGCGCAGCGTGCTTGGGCTTAAATGGTCCTGAAGCGCCTCGTGCAGCGGCTTTGCCGACGCTGATATGAGCTTGCATATGAACGTTGACACGTTGTTCTCGTATTCACCATAGACGCGTGCTGAATACATATTCAGGTAATGGCTGAGCGATTGCTGCTTGTACCTGTAAAGGTCCTCTATGTAATATGAAAACCATAGTTTGGTCTGTGTGCCGCCGTGCCTTGAATATATCTTCTTCTGCGAAAGCAGCAGCGAGTATATGCTTGACAGCATTTGGGTTGGCAGATGCCCTGAATCTTCCCTGAATATTTCCACAAATGCGCGCTTCTGCCACGGCTCATAAAATGAGTTGCCAAGTATTGCGCGGATGTGCGCCTGGCCCAGCCCCTGTATGCAGGAGGATGCGGCTGCACGTTGCAGCGGCCCAATCTCCTCAGGAAGGCACTCAACGAGCACCATTACCCTGTCAAACGATGTGCCAGGTATGTGTGAAAGCATATGTCTGGCCTGCTCGGACTTGCCCTGTGAGATTGCACTGGCAAGCAGTTCCTTGAACGATTCGCCACTTATCAATGTAGGCGTGCGGGGAGGATTAATGTTATACCTGGAGTTTACCTGTGCCATGCGGTTTTGGGTGCGCATAACTAATTTAAACATTCCGACCCGCACGGCATTATATAAGAATGCCGGCCAATAATCAACAGGGTGCGGCCATGGACATGGAGAATGAAGATGCCAGGAATGCTGGCGACCACATAAAAAATATGCACTGGTCAGAGATTATTGCAAGCAGGATACGTGCCGAGCGGAAGCCGCCCTATGTTGTAATGTCCGGCATTACGCCCAGCGGTCCTGTGCACCCGGGCACTTTGTGCGAGTTTATGTTTGCGTATGCAATTGCAAAGATGCTGGGGCAGTATGGCGATGTGCGGTTCGTGTTTGTGTCCGATGACCTGGATGCAGTTGACTCGGTGCCCGAGCCGCTGAAGGAATATGCCAGTGTTATACAGGAGGATATGGGGCTGCCGCTTGCCCTTGCAAGGGATCCTAAGGGGTGCCATACAAGCTTTGCAGACCATTTCATAAGCGAGACCAAGGAAATAATGGGTATTTTCGGGGTTGAAGTTGAGTTCCTGAGGGCAAGCGAGCTGTACGCAAGGGGGCTGTATGATGAGTACGCGAAAACGCTATGCGAGCGCAAGGATGAGGTTAAGGAGATTGTGCGCCAAAGCTCGCTCAGGGAGGCAATGCCTGATGACTGGTTCCCAATCATGCCACTGTGCACAAACTGCAGGAACATTGACAAGAATGTTGTTGAATGGTATGCGGGCGGAAAATACGGGTACAGGTGCAGCAAGTGCGGGTATAAAGGGGAGAATGCAATAAGCGACCACAAATACAAGCTGCTGTTCCGCCTTGACTGGCCGACCCGCCAGAAATTCATGAACGTAGCGGTTGAGGGGGGCAGCGTTGACCACCACACGCGCGGGGGCACGATAAGCACGCTTGTTGAGGTGCACAGGAAAATTTACAATGAGGAGCCGCCTTACATGTACAAGTTCGGACTGCTCAAGTACAAGGGTAAAAAATACAGCAAGAGCAAGGGGATAGGGCATACTGTTAGTGATTTGCTTCGGCTCGCGCCCGTTGAGCTGATTAAGTATATGCTCCTCAAGCCGGATGTGCAGGAGGACAAGGAGCTTGTTATTGACAAGGATACGCTGTTCCCGCTGCTGGATGATTACAAGAGGGCTTCCGAGGCTGCGGCGCAGGAAAGCGGCGGGATGCACCGCGCAGACCATAAGAAGGCGATTGCGTTCAGGCTCTGCAACGCAAAATACGTGTGGAAAGCCGAGCCTTCCGATATGATACTTTATTACAATGTATACGGCGATTGGGAAAAGGTTGCGCAGGTTACTGGCGACCCGCAGGGCGTTGCAATGCTTTCAAAATATATTGAAGAGTGGATAAGGAGAGACCTTATACCCGACAGGTACATGTTCAAGGTATCCTTGAAGGGGGGCAACCCGCCTCTTGTGCGCGCATACGCTGAAAAAATGCGCGCTGATATGGGCGCCGAGGACCTCCACAACCTGGTGTTTGAAGTTGCGGGTGAAAATGGCGTTGACTCAAGAGAAGTGTTCAAGCAGCTTTATCTTGCGATAATCGGCAAGGAGATGGGCCCGCGGCTCGGCAAGCTCATTTATGCAATTGGCGCAGGCCGTGTCAGGCAGGCGCTGCTTTCCTAGCGGCTGGTGAAACCCTGCGCGGCTGCAAAACCGAAATGCCTGCACCGCACGCGCTCGTGTGCGGCCTGCTTGAGGACGGGGGGCGCGTGCTGTTCCTGGTGGAGCGCACGGCGGACGGCAGTGAGCGCCTTTCCCTGCCGGGGAGGGTTATAACAAGGGGTGAAAACCCGTCCTTGGCTGTCAAACAGTGCTTTGAATCACAGGCGGGGCTTGACGTCCAGGTGCTTGAGGTTATGATACAGGGAAGGCACAATGCGGGCTCACGCAAAAATAAGGTATGGGTTCCCGCGCTCGGGGTCAGGGTCTCGGCAAAAAACCGCTTTGCGAGCCCCAGGCCGCCATTCACGGGGGTCCGCTGGGTTGATATGAAAATGGCTTTGGGCAAAGTGCGGCTTTCACGCACGGCTGAATGGCTCCTCCGGAAAAATGTGCATTAGGCATTTTGCAGCAGTGCTTTCTGATTGGCTGATGCACACGCCATACCTTTGAGTTTTATTTTACTGCCTTGGAGGTTGGGCGCCCAATGACTCACGTATCTGCCTTAGGAAGTCCTGGTATTTCTTCTTATAGAGGCCGCTGTAATAGCTCGGGTGGGTGATGCCCATTTTGGCAACCGGCTGCTTGCCGCACAGGTATGATATGTCCTTTATGGTATTGCTTGTGCTTACACCGCCGGTCACTAAGACGGCGACTGACTTGAACTTGTCCTTAAACTTTGTAATGTACGCACGTACAGGCAGCGGCATTGTGTTGAACATTACAGGGCTTACTATTACAACAAGGTCGTATGCGGCGGGGTCCTTTTCTGTGGGTGCAAGCTCAACCATCCTTCCTACAAAAAGCTGCTTGCCGGGGCGCAATGCGCCAAGAAGGCCTGACTTGTCCTTTTTTTCAATGATGCGCTCGGCATCGGCCCCCAGCTCCTCGGTGAGCCGTTTTGCAATCTTCTCTGTAAATCCGAACAATGTGTCATATACCACAAGAACCCTTGGCATCGCTATTTTTGGGGTTAGAGCCCTATATAAATCAATGCGCACAGTGCCGCTGCAAGCGCAATGCAGTAATACCCGAATATGTGTATGCCGGTGGTGCGCATAAGCGAGAGAAGTGCGCCTATTGACAGGTATCCTACAACTGCTGAAGCAAGCGTGCCCACAGCCAGCGGAAGCGGATCGGCCTGCGCTGACAGTGCGCCTCCAACCTCAAGAATGCCTGCACCGAGTACGGGCAGGATGCTTATTAGGAAGGAAAAGCGGGCTGCCTCAATGGGCTTGATGCCGAGGAAGAGCGCAGTTGCGATTGTTGAGCCGCTGCGTGATATGCCCGGCGCAACCGCAATGCCTTGTGCAATCCCTATCAGCAGCGAGTCCCTGAGTGTTGGTGTGCGGGTGCCGAATTTTACAAGCGTTGTTGACAGGAGGAGGGCACCTGTAACCAGCAGGGCGGCCGCAAGATGCCACAGCGATGCGAACATTGATTCAAAAAAGTCCTTAAACGCAAACCCTATGATTGCAGTTGGTATTAAGGAGGCAAATATTGCCAGTGCATAGTTGCACTGCTCTGGCCTGCACAGCAGGGTATCCTTAAAAAGTGCGATTATATCATTGCGAAAATAGATGAGCACGGCTGCAAGCGTGCCAATGTGCAGTGCCAGGTCAAGCGCAATGTCTGTTTCCAAGCCGAATAGCATTTGTGCGAGCGCAAGATGCGCCGAGCTTGATATTGGCAGCCACTCGGTAATGCCCTGTATTATTCCAAGCAGTATTGCTTGCTCAATTGAAGCCATCGCACATCACTAAATAAGGGACTGCTCGCGTGCGGCGCGTATGGCTGTAAGTGTGTACGGCTCAATGTCTCTGGACTTGAGTGCGGCATCAACTGTGAGCCACTTATATGAAGTGCCTTCCTCGTTGAGCCGGACCTCATCCGGATTGTGCGCCCTGCAAACATAGTCAATCATAATGAAGTGCCGCTTTTTGTGGAACACGTGGTCGTGGATGAACTCATGCGTGATTATGTGGCGCAGCCCGTATACTTTCAGGCCTGTTTCCTCATAAATCTCGCGCACAAGGGCATTCTCTGCCTTTTCGCCTATCTCAATGTGGCCGCCTGGGATGCAATACTTGTTATGGAATTTGGGCGATTTCATAAGGAAAATGCGGCCGTCGCTGCGCAGTATAACCGCGCCCACCACCGGCTCAGGGAAATACTGGTTTTCCTTGACCATCAGTATTGCATCCAGCAGGCCGTACGCGTAATCTGAGCAGCCAAACGATGTGAAATAGTCGCCCTTCCTGAAATAGTGGGCCGCATCCTCGCAATACTGCCGTGCAAGCTCGTACTGCGCCTTGAAATGCCGCTCAAGCTTGCTGCATTTCTTAAGGTGCTGCCTGAGCTTTTTCAGGCTTGTTTCGGCACGCTGCCGCTCTGTCTTTGGCATAATTTGATTGCCCTTCAACATTTTATAAATATTAGAAATTAAACCAACTCATGCTTACAAGTGCTGAATTGAAAAAACAGATTGTTTCAATGGCCGGGGAAGTTGAGGCAAAGATGCTGGCCATAATGCCTGACAGGGAACCGAAAAGCGTTTACTCGCTTGCATGGGATTTTATGAACAGGGGCGGCAAGCGCGTCAGGCCGTTCCTGCTCCTCAAGTCAATACAGGCGTTCAACGGGGATTACAGGAGGGGGCTTGAGATTGCCGCGGGCATTGAGATATTCCATAACTTTACTCTGGTTCATGATGACATTGAGGACGGCTCCGAGATGCGAAGGGGCAAGCCGTGCCTGCACATCATGCACGGCATACCCATGGCAATAAACGCGGGGGACGGGATGTTCGCCCACGTATTCAGGTCTGTTGCCGTGTCCGGCCTCACTGAAAAGGAGAAGGCCAAAGTAATCGAGATGATGGCCGATGCGTTTATCGGGGTTGTTGACGGGCAGGGATATGAGATTGAGTGGATACACAACAACAGGTGGGACATTGACGAGGCACTTTACCTTAAAATGGCCGGCGGCAAGACCGGTGACCTGATGGCAGCATGTGCGCGCATAGGCGCATATGTTGGTGGCGCCAGTGAGCGCGAGTGCGAGGAAATGCGGATGTTCGGCTATGAGATAGGCCTTGCATTCCAGATACAGGATGATGTGCTTAACCTCGTAGGCGAGGAGGAGAAATACAAGAAGGAGATTGGCGGTGATATACGGGAGGGAAAGCGCACGCTAATTGTGATTGATGCGCTAAGGAAGATTGACGCACTTCAGAAGAATGAGCTTATGGGCATACTCGCAAAAAAGGAGAACACGCAGGAGGAGATTGAGCGTGCCATAAGCATCATGAAGGCAGCGGGGTCCATTGACTATGCAAAGAGATATGCAGACCGGCTGGTATACACTGCCAAAAAGCGGCTTGCAGCTGTCAAAAACCCGCAGGTGCGCGAAGAGCTTGAGCTGCTTGCGGACATGTTTGTGAACAGGGATGCATAATGGCCAAGGAATATGCAGTCACTGTTTCAGAAGTTAGGGAATGGGCAGATGGCATAAAATCAATATTTTTCTCGTTTAACGGGGAGCGGATGCCATACAAGGCTGGACAATACGTGCTGCTGAAAGCAATAATAAGCGGAAGAGAAGTTTCAAGGGCATACTCGCTGGCATCTGTCCCCAACGATGAAAATCTTGAAATAATAATACGTGTGGTCGGCGAGTTCACGCAATACCTCAACACGCTAAAAGTGGGGGATGCGCTTAAGCTTATAGGGCCTTTCGGCCACTTCACGCTTGACCTGTGCAAGGGTAAAAATGTGGTCTTTGTTGCAACGGGCACTGGGATAAGCCCTTTGCTTGGGATGGCGAGAGAATTGCACAAATCCGGCGGCTGCAAACGGTTTGAAAGCATTACAATGGTGTATGGGACAAGGTACAAGGACATGCTCGTTTACAGGGAAGAGCTTGAGCAGCATGAACGGGAGTGCCCAAACTTCAGGTTTGTGCCGGTGCTCAGCAGGGAGGAAAACTGGGCTGGCAGGAAAGGATACGTGCAAGGGGTTGTAAGTGAAATTGCCGCACCTGATACAGATTATTTCATATGCGGGCTCCCTGCAATGACCGATGAGGTTGAGAAAATACTGCTGGAAAGGGGAATTAAAAGGGAGCTCATACACCTTGAGAGATACTGATCTGGTGCAGAGGGCTAGCCCGTTGTGGCCGGTGCAAAAAAGTCATCTATAACTGAAACGGGCATTATTGGCCTTATTCCCTGTGCGGACCTGCGTCCCCTTACGGCCTGAAAATGCATTTCCATTTTTGCAATTTCAAGTGCGCCGAGCCTGCATATCTGCATGTAATGCAAAAGGCGCGCATATGCTTCATCCGGCTCGTCAAACAGTCGTGAAATGCTTTTGAGTGTGGCCTGTTCCGGACCTTTACTGCAGCCGTTGCATTTGTGCCGGCATGTGCATTTTTGCGCGGCGCCTTCACCTGCTGCCTTATTAGAGTGCATAACTTGTTCTGCGGGATATTGCTTTAAATAGTTTTTCATTAAATCCCTTCGGTGTGAAAATGAGGGCGGTTATTGAGTGCCTTGAGCCAACATTCGGCACATTCGTGATTGCCGGCAAGGTAATTTATGAAGGGGACAGCAAGCACCAGCATATACTGCTTTTTGAAAACAAGAAATACGGGCGTGTGCTCAGGCTTGATAATGCGTTCCAGACCAGCGAGTATGACGAGTTTACTTACCACGAGCCGCTTGTCCATCCTGCAATGTGCTCGCACCCATGCCCCAAAAAAGTGCTTGTCATCGGGGGTGGGGACGGCGGGGCGCTTGAGGAAGTGCTGAAGCACAATACGGTTGAGAGGGCAGTGATGGTTGAGCTTGATGAAAAGGTGGTTGAGGTTTCAAGGAAGTATCTCCGGAAAATAAATAAGGGGGCGTTTGATGACAGGAGGGTGGAGCTCGTAATCGGCGACGGGGTTGATTACATCAGGGAATCCGATGAGAAGTTTGATGCAATTGTGCTGGACCTTACGGACCCGTACTCCATATCAACGTTCCTTTATACCAAGGAATTTTATGCGATGGTCGCGGCGCGGCTTTCAGTGAATGGCGTGCTATCGCTGCACGCTGAGACGCCGTATGCGTTTGACCAAATCCACCGCAGGGTGGCGAAAACGCTCGCGGGCGTTTTCAGGTATGCACGGTTCTTTTACAACTATGTCCCAATTTACGGGACGCTGATTGGGTTTGCAAACTGCTCCAATTCAATAGACCCAAAAGGTATACGTGCCGCAACCGTCAGGAAACGGCTTGCAGAAAGAAACGTCGGGGGATTGAAGATGTACGGGCCTGAAATGCACGAATCGTTCATGCTTATGTCACAGCTAACTGAACGCATGATAAAAAACCCGGCAGTAAAGGAAATACGCAAGGAGTCGGCAATACGCGAATACGAACGGCTTGATGAAAAAAGCGTCAGGAAAATAATCAGGAGAACCTTATGATTCTAGACGGCTTGCGGCCCAAAGAACTCCTTTGGCAGTGCATATTCACCGCTATCATCCTGCGCCGCCGGGCCGCGTGAGCTTACAATCATATATGGCATGCAGTTGTGCGGGGACCACCTGTGCTTATACTCTGAAGCGCGGCCGGTAAGTGTTGTGTTGCCCTCAGTTTCATAGCAGAGGATGCTTGCATAGCCGCCTTCTGTTGTGCTTGCAACTATCCAGTAGCTGCCTGCAGGGACAATCTTGCGGTCTGATGGCAGCAGCAGGAGGTTCCAGCCGTCACGGACGCGGACAAGCCGCTCTGAGAATTCACGCAACGGCTCCTGTGCCGGCACGCCGCCCTCATCCTTGTGCAGCGTGAAGCGTATAAGCGTGTCTGCGGAGAGGACCGCTGTCTTCCGCACAAGCATCCCTATTGAGTAGATGCGGGCATCGCTTTCAAGATGAAGAGGCACTGCGTAGAGACGCTCGCTGTGGACCGATGTGTAATTTGAGCCCGATGTGTTGTGCGGCGCGCGCATTGTAATTATCGGGCTGGCCGTAACGCTTGCAGAGGCAACCTCGTTTGACGGGTCAGTGTCAATGAACTGCTTCTTGTCGTATATGAACAGCGCCGCTGTTATGTTGAGCGGGCCGTCCTCAATAACCGGGATTTTCAGCGCGATGTCCTGCGTGCCGTTATACACGCCTGAATGCACCTGCTCGCCGTTTTCACGCACAACCAACCGGTACTGTGCCGCCTCACTGGTTGAGCGCGCTGATACTGTGATTGTTGTTGGCTCGCCGAGCCTGAGGGCATCACCCTGGACGCTAATGTTTGATATTGAAACATCAACACGCTCCAGCTGCATGCCTTCGGTCCCCTGGTTCTGTGTGAATATGAAAACCGCTGCGGCTGCAATCAGGAGCAGTGCGGCTGCTGCGAGCATCTTAATTTGCGCGTTGCCGGGCTGCATGCGAGTATTCACTCCTGAACCTTATTTAACTTTAACGCCTTAAAGTGGCGTATGTTCACTGCTGAAGAGATACAAAGGAAGTATCTTAGGTTCTTTGAGCTGAAGGGGCATGCGATAATCAATTCCGCGCCCGTTATCCCTGAGAATGACCCGACTGTGCTGTTTACAACTGCAGGCATGCACCCGCTCGTCCCCTTCCTTCTGGGGCAGCCGCACCCTTCCGGAAAGCGGCTCGCAAACGTGCAAAAGTGCCTCAGGACAGATGATATTGATGAGGTTGGCGATGCAAGCCACCACACATTCTTCTTTATGCTTGGCAATTGGTCACTCGGCGACTATTTCAAGAAGGAAGCAATTGAGATGAGCTGGGAGTTTCTAACAGGTAAAGAATGGCTGGGCATACCAAAGGAGAGGATTGCAGTCACTTGCTTTGCAGGAGATGCGGATGCGCCGAAAGATGAGGAGAGCGCGCAGGTGTGGCTTTCGCTTGGTGTGCCAAGGGAGAGGATTTACTTCAAGGGGAAGAAGGATAACTGGTGGGGCCCTGCAGGGCTCACAGGGCCGTGCGGGCCGGATACTGAAATGTTCTACTATACCGGGGTAAAGGAGAGGGAGTGTGACCAGGATGGCTGCGGGCCTGGCTGCCATTGCGGCCTGTGGGTTGAGATTTGGAATGATGTGTTCATGCAGTACAACAAGACCAAAGATGGGAAGTTTGAGCTGCTCTCACAAAAAAATGTTGATACGGGGATGGGGCTTGAGAGGACTGCTGCCGTGATGCAGGGTGTAAAAAGTGATTATGAGACAGAGCTGTTTTTGCCTGTGATGGAATGGATACGCAGGAACTCAACGAAATATAATGAGAGGAGTGCACGCATAATTGCGGACCATATGCGGGCAGCAGTGTTCGTGCTTGCAGATGACAGGGCGGTTGTGCCAAGCAATGTTGAGCACGGGTATATACTCAGGCGGCTTATAAGAAGGGCCATAAGGCATGCGCGCACGTGCGGCATTGGCAGGAATAACATTTGCAAGGAGATAGCTGAGATTTACATAGGGATTTACGGGAAGATGTGGCCTGAACTGGAGAGGAACAGGGAATTTGTAATGCAGGAGCTTGAGCGCGAGGAAAGGCGGTTTGCTGAAACGCTTGAGCGCGGCATGCGCGAGTTTGAGAGAATCGTATCGGGAGTAGGTGATATAATCCCGGGAAAAGAGGCGTTTTTGCTTTACCAGAGTTATGGATTCCCGATAGAGATAACTGAAGAACTTGCACGGGAACGTGGCAAATCTGTTGACAGGAAAGGGTTTGAAGAGGAGCTCGCGAGGCACCAGGAGCTCTCGCGCGAGGGCACAAAGCAAAAGTTTGCCTCGGGGCTGGCGGACTACAGCGAAAAGACGGTGCGGCTGCATACTGCAACGCACCTGCTTCAGGCGGCGCTTAGGAAAGTGCTTGGGGAAACAGTCCAGCAGAAGGGCTCAAACATTACACCGGAGCGGCTAAGGTTTGACTTTACGCACGGCGAAAAAATGACCCCGGAGCAGATCAGGCAGGTTGAGGATTTGGTAAATGGGTGGATCAGGCAGGGAATACCTGTTGAAAGAAAAGAAGAAACAATAGAAGAGGCAAAACAGGAGGGTGCGCTTGCATTCTTCACGGCCAAGTACGGCGAGCGCGTGTCTGTTTATACAATCCCCGGCGCAAGCAAGGAGGTCTGCACCGGCCCGCACGTGAAAAACACTGCAGAGATCGGGAAGTTCAGGATTGTTAAGGAAGAGGCGGTGAGTGCGGGTGTGCGCCGCATAAAGGCGGTTGTTGAATAAATTAATTCTTGAATAGGGGGCAATCGGTAACTAAAGTTTCGTACTCGCCGCCCTCACCGGCAATATTTATGCCGTATTTACGGTTAAGCTTTACGAGAGCGTCTATGTCCTTCTCTGAAATTGTGCGGTTAAGCCATTCCTTGCCAAGGCCTTCGGCCGCCACAGAAGTTATTACAAACTTGAAGCCGTCCTTGAGCAGGCGGCGCATGTGCATTTCCTGGTCTATGTGCCAAAGAGGCGAAAATACACACAGGCCGAGCCGGTCGCACACCTGCTCAATGCGCGAGCGCTGGTATTCTGAGTAAAGCGCACCTGTGATTACACCCTCAATGTTATACTTTGATATTGCAAGTGAGAGCGCACGCCCCAAGTCAACGAGCTCCTGCTCTTTCTCGCCCATTGTTTCAACCTTTACAAGCGGGATACCCATTTTTTCGGCGTGGCCGCCAACTGCATCTATTCGCGGAGTGTGGAACATATACGAGTGCGGGTTTGAGCTCTTGAGGGATATAAGGCATTTTACTTCATAATTGCGCTGGAGCATTAAGTAAAGTGCATATGCACTGTCCTTGCCGCCCGTATAAAGAGCGCCAACACGCAGGTTGCGTATGCCCGAGAGCGAATAAAGATACTGGCCTACTGGGACACCTGACTTTTTTGCAAGCGCACGCACGGCCGCCATTGAATTTGAGCCGTATTGCGCGGCCTTCTTCGGCCGTGCATAATGCCGCTCGGCAGTTTTGTAGCGGGACTTGAGAAGCATCCGGACCGGCTTTTTGTCTGAAACATCGGCTTCAGGTGCATTAAGCGAGGCGAGCACAAGCCGGTGGTCCAAATAAGGGACGCGGAGCTCAATGCCCTGCCTCATGCAAATTGTGTTGTCCCTGTAAAGGTCGCGCTCGTATATGCACCTCAGCGAGCTCAGCTGCTCGCCGCGTATGCTTGCACCGCCCTTAAAGCGCGCATACCCTGCAAATATGTCATCTGCGCCCAGCCCTGAAAAAAGCACTTTGCAGCCGTCGCGTGCGGCTGCCTTTGCCGCAAAATGGAATGGGATTGCAACACCAACCTTTACGGAATCGGATGAGTGTATTGCGGAACATACTTCCTTTAGTGAGTGCCGGAGCTCATCTGCGGCTACCGGCACTTCACACAGGTCAAACCCGTGATCTTTCGCAAACTGGCGCGCGTGCCTTGCATCGGGCGAATCATCGCCAACGTATGCCGTATACAGGCGCGGTTGGCGGTTTATCTCCTGCATGCACAGTGCGATATACGCTGAGTCAACACCCCCTGAAAACAGAAGGCCTGACTGCACCTGCGGGATGCGCTTGATTACTGCTTCCTCAAGCAGCAATGGGAGGGGTTTCTGCGGCGGGGCGCGTGAAAAAAAATCGTTGTATTCAGCCCTGAGATTTTTTGACTTGATGTTATAAGTGATTATGGTGCGCGGGTGGAGCTCGCGCTGGCCTTCATTTATGCGCTCTGATGTAAGCAAAAGCGGGTTTAGCGAGTAGAATAGGGGGTTGACGCCGAGCGGGTCCCTGAATGCGTAAATCACACCGTCCCTGTAGTATACGCACGCAAAATCCCCGTCCAGCTTGCTGAGTATGCCTTTCAGCGAGCCGGATAAATCATCCTCGCTTTCAAGAATCCTGAATAAGAGCTCGGCGTCATTCCTTGCTGTAATGCCATACTCATTGCATAGCTGTTCCCAGTTGTAGATTTCACAATTAGCAACAAGTATGCCTCTGCCTTTAAATGGTTGTATAACATTGCCACCAACTATGGGATGTAAATGGTGTAAAAAAATAATTCCGTCAACAGTGCATGAACCGTAACCAGATGTGCCCCTGTGCGATATCTGCTTTGAATACCAGTTCAGCTTCGGATCTGATGACATTGCAACTACTATACCGCACATCTGAAGAGTTGGTGCAACTAACAATTATTATGTTTGCTGTGCGCAGTTTTAGCATGGATGTGTTTCTTGTCTCGTCATCTGAGATTGCAATAAAGGGCGGGCCTGTGCGCAGGCGCATGGGCGCCATGCTGGAGGATAACATAAGGCGTGCGTGCGGAGGTGGGGCGAGGATTACAACCGAGTTCGGGAAGTTTGTTGTTGTGCCAAAAGATGAGAGGCAGATGAAATGCCTGTCTGAGCGGCTCGGCAAAATATTTGGGGTTGCCACATTTGCACGTGCCGCGGTTATTGAGTTTAGCTGCCTTGAGGACCTTGCAAAAAAAATATGCGGCAGGTTCGGGAAAGAGGTTGCCGGGAAAAAGTTCAGGGTGACTGCCAGCAGGGAGGGGGCGCATAATTTTACATCGGTTGATGTGCAGAAGGTTGTTGGGGCCGCCCTGTGCAGGGAGGGTGGAAAAGTAAGCCTGAAGGAATATGATGTTGAGGTGTTTGTTGAGGTGCGCGGCAGGCGCGCGTATGCTTACACAAAAAAGGAAGCGGGCCCGGGCGGCCTGCCGCTCGGCTCTGAGGGCAAGGTTGTGGTGCTGTTCTCTGGAGGGATTGATTCGCCGGTCGCGGCGTGGGCGATGATGAGAAGGGGGTGCACACCGGCGTTCCTGTTTGTAAACCTGGGCGGGAAGGAAACGCTTGAACGAGCATATGAAGTTTACAGGAAACTTGCGGATGAATGGGCGTTCGGGAATGATTTGGGGTTCTATTGTGTAGACGGGGGCAGGATTGCAGAGGCAATAAAAGAGCGTGTTAAGCCGCAGTTAAGGCAGGTTGTCCTGAAGAGGGCGTTTTATGCGCTCGCGGAGCGGCTGTGCAGGCAGCTGCGATGCGATGCCATTGTAACCGGTGAAAGTGTCGGGCAGGTGTCAACGCAGACCATACGCAATCTGGCGGCCATAGAGAGTGGCGTGCAGTGCCTTGTGCTGAGGCCCCTTATAGCGTATACAAAGGAGGATACTGTGCGTGAGGCAAGAAGGATCGGCACGTATGAACGCTCAATACTCATTGGTGAGCTGTGCAACATATCACAGGGGAGTGTGGCGACGGGTGCCCATGCAAGGGAAGTTGATGGGGAATACGAAAAAATAATGGGGGAGGTTGAAGGGGCTGATGTATCCATAGTTACATTAGCGGGCGGCAAAATGCAAAACAAAAGCCCTAATGAAGAGGTAGTCATCCGCTTGGAAGACGGGCCTATTGACTACAAATCCCTAGACAAGTCAAAGCCGTATGTTATCGTGTGCAAGAATGGCCTTCTTGCCGCGCGAGAGTGCGACACGCTCAGAGCGCTTGGGTTCAACTGCACAAGCAGGAAAATCAGGAAATGAATGCCACCACATTCTACAGTGAAATTATGCGGTCTTCATCGTTTACTGAGAACTTTCTGCCTATGAATTGCTCTATCGTGTATATGTTTGTGCGTGTGTGCGGTGTGAGATTGCTGTATTTTAGGGTGCCCCCGCCTGCAAGCGCAAAGTACACCAAGAGCTGGTCGGCCATATAGTCATCAACTGCACCTGAATTGATTGCGCTTATGTATGCGCGCAGGCAGTCGGCCGCCACTTTTTCTGCCGGCTTGCCAACAGCACCAAGGCCGTCGCTGCCAACCGAATATCCATTAAACGTGCATACAAGCGTTATTGCATTTCCGGTGCTGGCATTCCCTTGGAACTGCATGCTGCTGAATGCAAATTTCCTGCCGCTTCTGGAAAGGAAATCCTGCTCGCGCTGTGCCACGTGCGCTGGCAGGTTTGCACTTATAATATACGCATTTTCTGAAACCTGCCCGCCCCTTTCAATGAACGTGTGGCTTTTCAGCGTGGAAGGGGAAATAGACAGTGATACTTCGCCACCCCCTTGCGGATAAAATCCGGGCCTTGCCAGTGCTGACCTGGCTACCACACCCATTTTTGATACATTATTCAGAAAACAGTGCTCAAAGTATTCATATGACGGCGATTTCATTACGTGCGTCCCGCCTTTTATTTTTACAGTTGAATTGCCTTTTGTGAGTGCAAGCACGGGCAAAACGGCCTGCATAACAAGCGTTGCAGAGCCGGCCGTCCCTATATCAAAGCTGTAATCACCGCACGATGCCTTGCCCGGAATGAACTCAAGCTCGGTTGAGCCGAGCCCAGCCCCTTTTGTTTCGGCATTGCATAGTTCACCAACCGCCCTTACTGCCGTTAGATGCTGGCTCAGAAGGCCCTTTTTTGGCCTGTTCAGGCGTATGTTTGTTATCCTGAATGGCATTTCAAGGGCCGCACTTAGCGAAAGGGAAGTGCGCAATATCTGCCCGCCACCCTCTAAGTATGAGCCGTCTATCTCTATCATTGGCTTATTCAGGAATGTATAGTTTAAAATAAGAGGGGGGAGGGGTCAGTTCCAGTAATCTTATAGTATAGAAATATAAGCGTTTGTATCTATAGATACAAATATGTCACGCTATGACACAATGTACGTTTACGACATAATCCCAAAAAACAAATCAGAGATATACAAAATAAAGCGAAAATTTTACTATAATTTATCAAAAATGGAGCCGTTTATAAGAAGAACAACAAAATCCGTTATTGTTACCACAAAAGAGCATGAAAGAATACTTGATTCCTTCTTCCTCCAGTTTAAAGGCGATGTTTCCGTATATAAATGCAAAATAAGGAGCATAGAAATCCTGAAGTCGGATTAATACTGGAAATGACCCCTCTATCTAGCCTGTAAAATGAGAAGTAATATAAAAAGGTATTCAAAATAAGCTATCTTGTCTCCTTGTAATTGTCGTCTATGATTACTACATCCCCAACAGAGCGCACGTTCTTGTAAAGTATGCTCTTGTTCTTGAGCACTTCACGCGCCTCCTCCCTTGAGCTTATGTTGTTGAGGGGCTCCATTGCGATGCGTATAACCTCGCCCTTCTCCAAGTCCACAATAACATCTTGTATTTTCCCGACAAACTTGCCGTTCGCGGTGAAGATGTCCATGCCATAAAGGTCCGCTATGTTCAAAGCCATTTTACCACCAACAATAATTTCAGGGTAAAGTATTTAAGCTATATTGCCAACTTTATGCCATGATAATCCCGTTTATAAGGGAAAGGCCGATAGCGCTTATGCTTGCCCTAAGGGATTCATCAAAGGAATGGTACATATCCTCGCTTTCACGTGAGACCGGCCTGACCTACCTGCACACATTAAACATCCTCACCCAACTATACAACCTTGGCATAATTGATTACCGTGTGGCCGGGAGAAAAAAGATTGTGGTGCTTACTGAAAAAGGCAAAAATGTGGCCTCACTCGTGAGCCAGCTTATGGCCGCTCTCAAGGAGGCTTAGACAATCCTTAATGTCACTTCCTTTACCGCGTTGGCGAACACGTGCGAGTATCCCCTGTAGTGCTTGTTTGCAATTACACGTATCACATAGGAGCCCGTATTTGTCTTCTGGTGCGAGAAAAGGTCAACGTCAAACACCTTCTCCTCATTTGGCGCGATGTTGCCAACACGTATTTCCTTCCTGCTCACAAAGCCGGTCTTGTCGAAGCCGACAGTTGACGGTATCTCAACAAGTATGCTCGTGAGATTCTCCTGCTGCTCAAGGTTTTTCACCCGTATTTTCATTGTAACGGGCCTTTCATCGCCCTTCTTGAGCCTAAGGGGCGACAGCTCCACTTTCAAGTCATAAGGCACAAGTGCCATGCAACCACCTCATGTTACTGCTGCTATATTCAATGCAATTCTTTTTATAGTTTCATCCCAAACACTTATCATGTGCGAAACAGTGATAAAGGGCAATGTCCTTGTTTTTGACTGCACAAATTCACCGTACGAGTTCATGAGCCCGGACTTCATAAGCAATAACCTGAGGGCCATGGCCACGCTTACAAAGTCGGATTTTGAGAAGATACGGTACGAGGAGCAGCTGGTGTTTGAGCTTGCGGGAGAAAAGGTTGAAATCATAATGTCATATGTCAAGTTCATAAAGCAGGTTGAGAAGCTAGTGCTGAACAAGCAGCTTTACGGCAGGGAGGATGATGATGCTTATGACCAGAGGCGCAAGACGCTTGCAAAAATATATGAGGACTTGCTTGCAAACCCGCTCATAGCCGAGCAAACAATACTTGAGTACAATGAGCCCCAGCCCACCAAGGCGGCGTTTTACGAGGCATACAAGAACTATATGGCATGGCTTAAGGGGATACTCAAGAAGCTGCAGGAAACCAAGATGTATGCGCTGGTTAAGCAGAAGGGTGATTTGCGCCAGGCATTCATTTCACTGCTCAACATGAAAATAATGAAGTATGTTGACTCGCTTGAGCTGCTGCTGCCCGAGGGATCCAAGCCGTCGGACAAGCCGGGTGCAAGGTATGAGCTTGACTACGGCTACACAATAACGATGTATGATGTGCCCGGCTCTGAGTCACCGTGGTATGTTATAGAGAACAAGATTGAGGAGAGCATTGACCCCCGGCTTGTTGAAGAGGCGCGCAAGCTCATAGAGCGCGAGATGAGCACCATAAGGGGCATACAGGTCAAGGACTACAACATGGTATTTGATGAGAAGATGCGCGAATACCGCAAGCACTTTGTTGAATATGCAGGCGAAAACAACATACCCATAACACCCGAGCAGGCGGTGGTGCTCGGGCGCATCGCCGCATCATGGGTTGCCGGTCTTGGCGAGCCCATGGAGGTGATATGCCTTGACAAGCGAAACGTTACTGACATTTACATTGATGCTGAGAATGCTCCGATATATATTGACCACATAAAGTTCGGCATATGCCACACGGTGTACAGGTACAGCAACAAGCTTGTTGACCAGCTCTTCTACAACATTTTGGCGACAGACAAAAATGCCGTGTATGGGCCTCAAAGCCCCATCGTTGACCTTGTGCTCAAGCGGCTTAATATGAGATGCCACTTGCAGGGCCCGCCGGCAACATTTGGCGAGCGGCAGGGTGCGCTCCGGCTCATGAAGGAGAAGCCGTTCACTTACGCGGAATACCTTAACTACCGGTCGCTGTCTGCGTTTTTCGCTGGCTACGATGATATGATGGTATACCTGGGATGCTCCGAGGCAATCCTTGGGCTAAAAGGCGTCGGCAAGACGTCATTCACTGCAGCCAAGATGATAGCGATAGGCACAAAGACGCGCATACTGCCCATACAGGATATTGAAGAAATCCCCGTCTCCGCATACCGCAAGCGCGGGTTCCATATAGGTGTGATGCGCTCAATGGCGTCGGACAAGGAATCAGACACCGGGCCGTCCGCGGCACTTTCACTTGTGGCGCTTACAAGCGCCTCACTGCGTATGGGTGACGCTGCGCTCATAATCAACGAAGTGCGCTCGCGCGCGGCGATACAAGGCATCATCAACCTGCTCAACACACAGCCCGGAGTATTCGTGCTTTACAACCTGCACGCCCAAAGCCTCAAAGATATAAGGGACAGGCTGGAGCTGGTGTTTGGCATACCCGGCGCAAGCATGTTTGCAACCGACAGGTATACATTCCTTAAGAAAGTGCGATTCGGCAGGAAGAGCGCCACGTACCGCCTTTTGGGCAAGGCGTACGAGAGTGATATAGAGAACAAGAAGTTTGAGGAGGTGTTCTCATTTACAAGAGGAAACGACATTGACACTTCATCGTTTGACGCGATGTTCCTTGACAACCCTGAGCTTAACAGGTGGCTCATAGACGACGTCGACCTTGGAACGCTGCAGCGGAATCTTAAAATAAAGTTTGTGCCCCCTGCGCTGAAGCGCAGGTCCGAGGAGCGCGGGCTGTCGCCTGAGCAGATGATTATGCAGGCGGCGTTCAAGGGCAAGGTGTATTCTCAGATATACCGCGCATACGAAAAGCACGGGCATTACGAGCTGCTTGAGATGGATTTTGTGCTTGCCGCTTCTGCGCTTGCAAACAACCTGCTGCGCGAGTTTGAGGATGCCGAGGGCAATGTTGACTATGCGAAGGTTGACGCAAAATGGGCGGAGGAGTTCCCAAAGCTACTTGAGCGCGAGGTAAACCTGCTTAACGTTAAGAAAAAGCAGGGGCTTGCATAACCGGCTAACCCCCGTAAATCCCGTAGGCGGCCCACCCAACCAGCTTTCCGCTTTTCTCATTGATTATGAAAACCTCATCCCCATTATAATTGAATATGTTTTGGCAGAGTGCAATAGTGCCGTTTTTTTCATTGCACCCTTCAGTTATGGAAACACTCTCATAAGGTCCGAGGTAAAGGTGCCGCTTGAACCTATGGCTTGCGCTAGTATCCCTTATAATCACAGGTGTGTCTATAGTTACATTACACCCATTGCGCACCTCAAAACCCGCATTTGATCTTTTTACAGCAATACACGCATAAACCTCATCCCTCTCCCACATGCACCCGCCAGCACTCCGGCCTTTCTGCTCGGCACGCGAATATTGCGCCCAATCAACTCCCTCGCTATAATACCTGTTGGCAAGGCCAAATTCCAGCATTTTTATGTTGATGTTCTCCCCGCCGATATACACTTCACCCAGCGTTCTCCCGTACTTATCTTTGCCAAGAGCCCTCACGCCTGCTTTTTTCCCGCCGGCCAGTGTTTCAAGCGCACCCCGAGCCTGCCAATAGCACGGCTCATCCCTCTCAGGGGTATTTATGCCCGCAAGCCGTATACGCGTGCCGTTGCCAAGCTCAACAGTATCCCCATCAATAACTTTCTCAACCATAATCTCCCTGCCGGCACACCCCATCAGCAGTGCAAGCAGCATAATAAAGGGAAAAGGCATTCTCACAAGCAAGAATCTCATTAAACGTTTAAATAATAGCCGAGCCTATTATTCCAGCGTTGGGGCCATGGTGCAACCAGGCAACACGGCTGGCTCCAGTCAAAGGGCCTGCACGGCCCTTTGCAACCCACACAGGTGGGCTGGTTTACTGAGGAACAATTTAGGAGCCCGAAAAGCTTCACCAAAAGTTCCTATGATTGGATGTAAACTGGAGCGTGCCTCATGGCAGAATTGTGCCGTGATTGTGCAAGAAGAAACCAGTAGATCGGGGTTCAAAGGAAGGGCTCCATGGGGCCCTTTGCACATGGAACGAATAAATCCCTGTGGCCCCACTTTTTATTTATTTACACCTAAATTCAAGCGAGGTTCTTGTTGAGGAAGCGATTGCCCTAATGGGCATAATCCTATTCACAGGCTTCTTTGCCGAGGTAATATTTAGGAGATTTGCAATCCCCAGTGTGCTCATACTCCTGGCGATAGGGGTTTTGCTAGGGCCCCTTACGCATACGCTCCCTTCAAAAACGCTCTCAGAGTATGCAAGCCCGTTCGCGCCGATTGCACTCATAATAATCCTTTTCCAGGGCGGCTTAATATGCGCATATCCGATTTTTTCAGGGAAGGCCCGCAGGCATTTTTATTGGCGCTTGGCCTTGTATTGCTCTCAACAGCCCTGCTTTCAGTAGGCCTGCATTATTTGTTTGGGTGGGAGTGGGTGACCGGGGCGATACTCGGGGCGATAGTTGGCGGGACATCTTCGCCAATAATCATCCCCATAATAGAGGCTTCAGGCGCACGCAGGGAACTTAAGGATTTGGCATCACTGGAATCAATTGCAACGGATGTCTTATGCATAGTGGTTGCAATTGCGCTAATCGGCGTTGCGCTTGGCAACGGCACGCAGGAGAACTTTTTTGCGAATATAACCCGCCAGATATTCACGGCATTTTCAAGAGGCATGGTTGTCGGCATAATAGGCGCCTTGCTGTGGCTGTTCATCATCAAGCGCGGCGGCAGGACTTCTGTTGATTATATCCTTACACTTGGGTTCATATTCATAACGTATTATATCAGCCAGATGCTCGGCGGCAACGATGCGATAACGGCACTTGCATTTGGCCTTGTCATAGGCAACATATGGTACCTGTCGCAAAAGTTAGGCAACGACCAGTTCAATATAGATTCCATCCCCATAAAGCAGTTCCATGAAGAGATTCCTTTTTCATAAGGACATTCTTTTTGGTATACCTGGGCATCATAGTTTCACTTGAAAATACAGATGCAATTATGTTGGGGATCGGCATCGCGGTTGTTGCACTCAGGCCGTTGGCAGTGCACGCCTTGCTCTTTGGCCGGGTTTCAGCAGGAAGGAAAAGGCTGATAATCTCATCGCTTTCTGCACGCGGCCTTTCTGCAGCATTGCTCGCAGGCATCCCGCCTCGCTTGGCGTGCCCGGCTCGGAGACATTTTCGGACATTGTTTTCGCAGTGATAATCGTTTCGGTTGTGATTACAAGCATAACCTATTTCATTGCAAGAGGCCTGAGCAGGAGCCGAATAATACAGGGCAAGGCAAAAAACCTGGAAGCGATTAACCACCCAGTTTTTCACCGCACTTCTTGCAGTAGTTATTTTCCTCCGGGTTCCGTGTCTTGCACTTTGGGCATACCAGAAGGACATTTGGCGGCGCGCCAACTTCGGGTTCATCTGTGGGCGTTCCCGCTTTGGTCGGCCCCTCCCAGATATTATTGAGCACCGCCTGTACCCTATATGTGGTGTAAAGGCTGCCAAATGGCACGAACAGCAGTATTAAATTCCCAAAAGGGCTAAGCCCCCCTACACCAACTCTTTGCGCAAGGGCATTTACATCCCTCAGCCATGCGTAGTACGCATAAATTGTGGGTATTGCTAGGAATATCCATCCAAAAAGCAGCATCGCCACCCGCATGCCCGGCGAGTGCCCCATTTTCCCATATTCCTTTATTTCCGAGTTTGTCTTGTAAAACCAGTAAATCCAGTAGATGCCAAATGTGATTATGCTCGCAAGCAGTATAAATAGGAAGCTTCTGCGGCTCCCCTTGGGTCCGTATTCTTCTGCCATAACCGGATATAGCGGCCAACATTATTAATTATGCGCAGGGCACAATCGCACGGCAGCTATCCCTCTGGATAGGCCTCTTTCACAAGCCTTTGCATATCAGGGCTGGCAAAACGTTCCCTCATGGGCCCCAAGATTGCTGCAAACTCCCTTGCAACACTTGCCTTAAGATCCATTGGGTGCACATTTTTCCCGACATATGCCTTCTCAAGCTCTTCGTAGGATGCAAATTCAATGCTGCCCCCAAACTTAGCAGGCCTCTCAACAACAAGCTTATCCTTTCCTTTCCTGGCAAGCATAGGGAACAGGACAAACTTGCACATCGCAAGCACACCATTGCCCTCAACAACACCCTCCGGGCAGAATGCCTTCATAAATTTCTTCTTTATCGTCTCCTCGTCGTCAAGTAGGTCTATTTTTGACTCCGGCTCTGAGGAGCTCATCTTGCCACCTGAAAGGCCGGGCAGCATCGGGTTCATCAGGTGGATCCTTTTCTTATATCCGAGCTTTGGCAGGTATTCACGTGAGTACATAAGTATTTTGCGCTGGTCAAGCCCGCCGAACTGCGCATCAACACCCAGATACTGCTCATCAAGCGCCTGCAAAAGAGGATATAATATACCGCCAATCTTTGGGGACTCGACTTGCTTAACAACTTCGGCACCTGCTTTTTTGGCATCATGCACGCTCGTAAGTGTTGACAGCCGGTACATATCAAGCGTATACTCCCTGCTGAGCTGAATATCAGTGCCCCGCACAAACCTGAGCCTGGAAATGTCAACCCCTGCAACTTCTAGAAGGCCCTTTATTATGTGCTGGTAATACTCGGTTCTTTTACCAAGCAGTTCCCATGACGTTTTCATGTTGTCAAGGTATGCATGCAGGTCCGCAAAAAGTATTGTGACCTCGCATTCAGCCTCAAGCATGTCAGCAATCTTCATTATGGGGACAAAATAACCGACGTGAGGCTTTCCAGTGGTGGCAGTGCCCCAGTACACCTTCAGGTTCCTATGTGCAAGTATCTCCCGCAGCTCATCTTCGCCCACCACTTCCTCAAGCCCGCGTGTGATTAATTGAAATTTGCGCTCTGCATCCATAAGGTAAAATTAGAGTTGCACATTTTAAAAGCAGTGCTACTTGCCTTTCAGCCTAAGCATCCTGCTCTTGCCCTTCCCATCTGCCTCCTCGGCAATGATTATGCCGGACTCAATGAGCTTTGATATGTAGTTCCTAAGCGTGCGCTCGTTTATTGAATCAAGCTTCTTGTAAAGTTCCCCGCTCTGCACAGGCCCGTTCTTGAGCGCATCAACAATCTTTTTTTCAACATCACCAAGCACCACTTCGGCCTTTTCCTGCTTGGGCACAAAGCTCTTCTGTGAGGCGGCCTCCTTTACAGACTCAACATCTAGCTGCCTGGCTCCTTTTTTCTCGGCAATCCTGCCGGCAGTGAGCAGCAGGCTTATTGCGAGGCGTGCATCACCGCCGCACTTGTATGCATGTGCAGCGCACAGACCAAGCGCTTCTTCATCAACTGCCCTGAACGCATACTTAGCCCGCTCTGCGAGTATTCTTTTGAGTACTGGGGCAGTATACCCCTTAAACTCAATATCCTTGCTTATGACCGAGCTGCGTATGCGCGGGTCAAGCGACATCACCAGGCCAAGGTCGTTTACAACCCCGACAATGCTCACTTTTGCACCGTACACCTCGTTCATCCTGCTCAAATCGTAAAGCACATCACCGTGGCCGCTTGCCACAAGGCGGTCCATCTCATCAAGCACCACCACAACGTACACGCCGCGCTTCACAGATATCTCTGCAATCCTGCGCAGGAGGTCCTCAACAGCGGTGCCCTTCATAGGAGATATAAACCCAACCTTTCTTGCAACCTCGCCAAGCACACCGTACCGCGTGCCGGCGTTCCAGCAGTTTACGTACGCAATCCTTACTTTGGACGAGTATTCCTCAAGTTGCCCAATAACATACTTAAGCACGGCAGTTTTACCGGTGCCCGGGGGCCCGTGTATAAGCAGGTTTTGGGGCCTTCTACCGTCCAACGCAAGCCTGAAATTATGCGCAATCTCCTCAATCTCAGCTTCCCTCCCAGGCAGCCGCTCCGGCTGGAACTCAGGCAAAAGCACGTTCTCGTTAATTATAAGGCCGTCCATCACATCAGCCCTTAAGTATATTCTCAACAAGCTTTCTGTTTCCGGTTATTTTTGCAAGCCTATCAGTATATTCCTTTTCAAACTCCTCATCATCCAGCCCAAGGATTGTAAGCTCCGTCCCTATTGTTTCAGCAACCGGACCGAGCACTTTTTTTGCCCGGTCCATAAGCTCCTTAGGGGTTGCCATACAAACACTACTCCTTTATGATTTGCGCAACTTTCTTGCTCGCCTTGTCCATGCTAAGCAGCACAAGGCCAAGGTTTGCATTCTTGCTTACTAGGCATGCAATTATTGCAAGGTCTCCTGCACCGGTCGCTACAAGCTTCCCTTCCCCGCTTTCAACAATCACCTGCCCAAAAGTCCCCAGCTTAAGCTCGCCCGACGATGTTTCCGCAGTGCCCACCAGGGCAGCAGTCATCGCCGCAATAGTCCTTGCATCAACATAATTCGGCATGTCACTTGCAACCATTAGGCCGTCCCTGCGCACGATGGCGGTTGCATCAACATCCCCCACCTTGCGCAAGTCCGCCAGTACAGCCTCAAGCTCCTGCCTTTTTTCCATACATACCTAATCTACTTCAAAGATTTATAAATAAACACTGTAAAGTAAAATTGGTGCGTTTATATGGCAGCAAGAAAGCCGAAGTTGAAGAAGGTAAAGGTTGCAAGGAAAAAAGCCGCCCAGAAAAAGGCAGCCGGCCTTTCACCTAAGGAGAAGAAGATAGTTGAGCATATTGAGCCCATAATTGAGAAGGACCTCAAGCCAGAAATAAAAGATGAGGTCAAGGAGGTTGTGCAGGCTGAGGAAGAGGACAATATGCTCAGGATTGCACTCAGCATAATACTCAGCACAATAATGACTGCGCTTATTGCCGCGGCAATATGGTGGTTCAACCCAATGCAGCTTGCTCAGCTCACGTTGATATCCATAGTCATATGGATATTCCTTACGATAATCGCCTACTTCTTCCAGAGCAAGTAGCACTTATACTTTTCGTTTTGAATTTTTGAAAAAATTTTTATTGTTGCCTTCCTGAAACCTTTATGCGCCTACACCTTATTTTAGTGGTCGCGGTGCTGCTCTTACTGCAGCCATTGTTTGCGTTCAATGCAACGTACCTTGAGCAAAGGTTTGCACACCCTTGGAATAGCTTTGATTATCTTGGCATTGATGCAATAAGTGCAGTCCTGTCATCGACAGAGTCGACGGTCCCCCCATCAATTTCCTATGCTGCGGAGTTTTCTCAGGTTCCGGAGTTTTCAACAGCGGTTTCACGTGTAAAAGAGTCACAGGAGCATATCATTGAAGCAGAGGAATCGCGCCTTGAAATGACCGGAACCCTAAGGGAAATTTTGAGCCTTTCTGATGATGTAGGCCCATTTGAAATTGCGGCATCATTCCTAAGCCCTGCGGCAGGCATGCTGCTCATAACATATGAGGAATTTGTTGATGTGACTTCCGGAGGCCGCAGGGTGATGGATAAGGCCTCTGATTATTACACGCATATGGCAGAGGCGGCCGAGAACGGCGCCGAAGCGCACAACGCAATGCTTGCAAAGGTTGCAGAGCGCCAGCGCACCCTTGATAACATGTGCGGCGGTTCAAAATACACGGGCGTACAGGCGAACAGGATTGCGGACATCAGCAGCCGCCTTGATGCGCTTTCCCAAAAATCTGCCGCTCTCTCAAAAACGGCGCAAAGGATAGAGAAAACATGCTCGCAGCTTGAACCAATGTCCTCGGAAGGCGCATATTCCGGCCTTATTTCCTCGTTTAAATCATATGCATTCGGCACTGTGGACGGGCAGGACTCAACGGTTGCCCAGTTATTCTCAGTTTACACATTGCAGGGCGAGGCAATGGCCTCGATTGAGAGCGAGTATTCGGCATCGCGCGCACAGTCCCGCGCAATGCTCTCATCGGTGCAGGAGCTCACATCACGCCTTTCGCAAGAATATAGCGGCATATCCGGCTCCGACGCCGCCTATTTTGGCGCCCAGTTGTTCACTGCGGATTCCCCTGCGTTGCACATTGACAGTGCAGGCCTTAAAACCTCGCGCGCACAGGCACTGCTCACACAGGCAGATGCAGTATATGCGTCAAAGGCCCGCGGGTATGCGTGCAACGCAATAAGCATGCATTATATGGCGCTTGAGCACCTCACCGCCGCCTCTTTTGAACTTGAGCAGGCGAACAAATCCGGAAGGCAGATAGAGGAGGCGGCATCACGCGCCACGCTTGCACTGCTCGCGCAGGCAAAGGCGGATGCATCGGCATTCATCCCGGTGACGGAGCAGGATGCGGCACGGCTGGCACAGGCGCGCTCCCTTATTGAATCAGCGGAAAAGCTGATAGGCAGCGGCGGCACTGCAAGCGAACGCATAGCAAACATGCGCAAAGCGCATACAATGCTCACAGCCGCACGCACGCTTCTCTCAAAGGAATACTCGCAGAAGGATAATGCAATTGCTCTTGCCCGCCAGTCTCTCGATTACCTGAAGAATATAACCGCCCTTGCAAAGGCGGACGGCGTTGACGTTTCAGATGCCGAATCATATTACAAGAGGAGCATGGCCGCGCTAAGCTCGCAGAACGTTGATGCGGCGCAGGCAGCCGAAATCTCATCCAAAGCCCTTGAATTGTCGGAGCTCATAGTTGCCCGCGCGGCAGCACAATATTCATACTTGTGGCAGAGATACCTGCAGCTGCAGCCGGCGCTTCAGGCAATAGAGGAAATGGGCGGCACACCACCAGTGGCGGGCCCGCGCATCCAGCAGTATGTTTCCAGCTCAGGAGGGTTTGACCCTTACCGCTCACTTGGCCATTACAGGGAAATTTCCTCAGACCTTTCCCAGCTTGAAAGCGAAGTTCGCGCGCGCGCCAAGTCAATAGTGTCCGCATCGCTTGCAAGAAACGCGCGCACCGTTGTGTCATATTCAGGCGAGATATACCTTGGCCAAAGTGTGCAGAGGCAGGTGTCCCATTCAACGTTCAGCACGCTCAACCTTGGAATTGCGCTGCGGGGCATAACTTACGAGGTCCAGGCCCCCTATGACCTCTCGCTTTCAAAGGCATCTGCAAAGGATGGCGTTGAGTACAGCTATTCAAACGGCAAGCTTTCCGTGCTGATTCCAACATACACGCCAAACAAGCTTTATGAGATAACATTTACGGACAACCGCACGCTTGCAGTTGTTGAATCGTCAAAAACCGTATCATCCCTCACATCCCCCAATACACTGAGCGTGCGCGTTGAGCGCCAGGCGGCGGCCTACGGGACCCTACCGCACCTGTGGGTGCAGCCGCGCTTCAACCACACCTACACACTGCTTTACGATGGCGAGCCGCTTGGCGAGTTCTACGGTAACGCACGCATATCCAGGGAGATAATGCCCGGCAAGCACACAATAACGGAAGTTTATGAGATGCAGAACCCAGTAAGGGTGTACGCTTCAGGCGCGCAGGCATCCGGAGATGAGGTGGCGCTGGACGTAACGGTTGAGAATACAGCACCGCTTGCAATTGACGGCTATGTGGCCAAGGTGGACCTGCCTGGGCGCGCCACATCAGCGAAGGCCACATCTTCGGACTGCACCGCGTCATCAATTTCGCTGCTGTCAGCATCAAACGGCACAACGCTTTCATTCACGGTGGGCCGCATATTGGCCGGCTCGCAGTGCAAATTCAGGGTGATTGCAAAGTCGGACCTTGAATCCTCAAAAATAAGCGACCGCATAGCAAAGGCCAGGGCATCGCAGCTGTTCGGCACGTGCACGGAAGCGCGCACGCACGCCGAGCTTGCAGAGATACAGCTCAAGTCAGGCAACCTGGCGACTGCATACAGAGAGGTAACACTTGCCGAGAAGGCGCTTGCGGACTGCGAGGCGGCACAGCGGCAGAAAGGCCAGCGCAGGGATTACGAGGAGCGGCTCAAAAGCACCATCAATTCAACACTCAACGATCTCCGCAACGTAAGCGACCCTGATGTTTCAGCATCGCTTTCAAAAATCCAGTCCTATTACGAATCCTCGCTTAACGAGAACGACGATGAGAAGCGCATAAGGCTGCTTGAGAAGGGGCGTGATGAGGCATACTCGCTCAGCTCCGAGGTTTATTCCAGGGCGTACGAGCTTTCGCAGAAGCTCAACAGCATAAAGAAGGGATGGCTTGAGCTCATATCTCTCGGGCATGCGGATTCCTTGCCACCAGAGATTTCGCAAATTGAGGCGGAACTCTCCTCGGTTGCATCCACGGACATCCCGTCCTCATCAACATTTTCAGCGCTTGAAAGCATAGGCAAGCGCATTGAGTCTCTTGAGCTCTCACTCGGCACCGCCAAGTCATCATCAAAGGCGGCCGCATCCTCCTCAAAGGAGCGGTTCAAATCAGCGGTGGCAGCGCTCAAGTCCGCACGCGAGGCGCTCGTGAAGGCGTGTGGCACCTCGTGCCCGCAGGAGATGCTCACGGAAATAGACCGCATGCTTGCACAGTCACCAGCGCAGGATTCCGACTACCTGCCGCTCACGGCTGGGATTGAGAAGCTCACCGCATCTGTAAGCTCATACATAGGCACGCTGCGCGAAGGCGCGGTATTCGCAATATCCGAGCTGCGCGGTTCGCTCTCAAAGGTGCAGGATGCCGGGCAGCGCAGCCAGCTTGAGGCAAAGGCCAGGGACATTGACCGCCTGTTTGAGCAGGGCAGGTATGCGAGCGCGCGCGATGCGGCGATGGGAATGCTTGATGCCCTCAGCACCACACCCCAGCAGGGCAATGATTACACGCTTGTGCTTGCGGGCATAGCAGTGATTATACTCTCGTTTATTGTGATTAAAATGAGGGAGGGCGGCAAGGCCGGCTCCGGTATACAAAAATCCCTGAAAAGGGCATACAGCTAACTATTCCTCTTCTTCCTCGTCCTCTTCCGCCTCTTCCTCTTCTTCGGACTCGTCGTTCCAGTCCTCGTCCTCCTCGTCCCACTCCTCCTCGTCCTCTTCCTCCTCTTCCTCTATCTCCTCATCATCATAATCATCATCACCATATACCATGGCATCACCTCGCCTATGTTGTTTCGGCTAATGTTTTTAACGTTTATCTGAGCCTTATACGCGTATGCAGCCGGCATTTGACGCAATCACACGTGCGATTGCAGGCATTGACAGCCCGGTTATAACGGTGTTCTCATATTTCCTTGACTATTACGCCCAGCTCCTGTTTATACTCCCAATACTTTACCTCATGTTTGCGGTTGTGCGCGGCCGGCTTGGCAAGCGCCGGCTTAGCATGCGGCAGGTGCTCGCGCGCGAGAGCACCGCGGTCAACCTCGTGCTGGCAATGGCGCTTTCGCTGGGCATCGCTTTCGCAATCAAGTACTTTGCAGGCATCCCGCGCCCCTGCGCAATTGACCCTTCCTATACGGTATACACATGCCCCGATGCCCCTGACACATCATTTCCGAGCGGGCACAGCACAATCGCAGCCACCCTGCTCGCCTCACAGCTCGGCTCGCCGGCGTTCCCACTTTTTTTCGTGCTTAACCTGATGATAGGGTTCTCGCGCATAAACCTCGGCGTGCATTTCCTTAATGATGTGCTTGCCGGCTTCGTGATAGGGTTCTTCTCATACGATATAGTGAGCAGGCTGCGCTCGCGCGGCACGCTCTCAATCCATAAGCCGGAGCCTACTGATACTGCTTTTGAATTCCGGAGGCAGCTTCTTCACGTAACAGTCGGCCTGGTGCTTGTGGCCGCGCTGCAGGCATTCTCAATTCAATACGGCGACAATGGCCGGATATACCTTGAGTTTGTGATATTTGCAGGCCTTCAGGCAATACTTCTGCTTATGAACCACTGGCACACAACAGGCGGGCGCGGCGTGCTCCGCGTGCTGCTGGGGCTGTTTGAGCGGCGCGGCTCACGGCCGGGCTATGGCGCGTTTTGGTATGGGATGGGCATCCTTTTTGCATTTGTGTTCCTCTCAAGCAAGCCGTTTCTTGCTGCAACAATAATCGCACTGGGTGTTGGCGACGGCGTTGCAACAATGGCTGGCGTGTACGGCACGCACATCAACCCATTTAACCGCTCAAAAACCGTTGAGGGCACGCTTGCGTTTTTTGCCTCGGTCGCACTCCTGTCCCTGATGTTCCTTGAGCCGTGGCTTGCAATCACGATTGCGGCAATTACAGCGGCAGTTGAATCGCTCCCCCCAAAATTTGACGACAACTTCACCGTGCCGCTTGCATGCATACTGCTTTACTTTGCGCTTTCAGCCGCAGGCATACTTGTGTAGCTACTTTTTTCTGGCTACTATGAACATATGGTGCTTTTCATAGGGGTCAAGCTCAAATTTTTCAAGTATCTCAAAATGCCTGCCGAGGTTGTCAAGCACTCTCCTGTAGACGTCCTTTGGCTTGAGCCGCACGTCAATTGACTGCGATTTTACGGCAATCATTGCAATGCCGCCTTTTTTCAGGTATCTCGCATTCTCAATGAGTATCCTGTCCTGGTCTGGCTGCGCCACATCCTCAAACAGCACATCAACCTGCCCCACAAAGCTGTAATTCTCTGGGAGCCGCGCATCCGCAAGTATGGGCCACACGTTCTTGCGGCCCTCGCACCTTAGCAGGAGATCGCGCATACTGTTGGGCGAGAACTCAACTGCATAGACACGGCCGTTTTCCCCTACAATATCAGAGATGAAGCTTACTGTAACGCCCGATGCCGCACCAAGGTAAAGCACGCTCTTGCCAGGTGCAAACGGCCAGTTTTTAAGGCCTTTTTTTATGGCCGCCGCAAGCTTGCTCCTGTTGGGGTCCCAGATCCTGTATTCCCTTGTCCCGTCCCGTGTTATAATCTCCCCATGTATCCTGAAGCCGGGGCTCATACTGAGCGTTGCAAGCTTCCCGTCCGCATTGTAAACACCAGCCAATTGAGTGCTTTTAATACTGCCCATGCATTAATTTAGGGAGGCAAGCTTATGAATGTGCCGGCACGCTACGCACTGTACTTTGCGCTTTGCATCCTATGCCTTATTCTGCTTGCGCTCATAATTTCATCACTCGGCCTGCTTGAGCCAACCATTGCAATAATCCTTTCAGTGCCGTTATGGGGCCTTGCACTCCTGCTCCTGGTTACCGCACTTGAGTTTTTTGCAAAAGTAGCGCGTTTCTCGTACTGCCTGCCGGCACGGCACCCGCTTGCCAAGCTGTCATTCCCTTACTTTTTTGGGTCATTCCTCTCGTTTTTGGTCCCATTCAGGCTGCTGGGGGAAGGTGTCAGGCCGGTGGTATTCAAGATGCATTCCGGTATACGCTATTCAGATTCACTCTCCGCAATCTCAGCAGAGCGCATGCATGATATGGCATTCGTCACCCTGTTTGCGGCAATTACGGTCGGCACGCTTCTCCACCCGCTTCTCGCATTCGGGATGGTCGGCATGCTCGCACTTTTTGTTTACCTCGTATTTTCAGGCATTCTTGCAGACACCGCAGCACGCCTGAATATCCGCACTCTGAGCGCATTTGCAAAATCTTACTCCCAGTCATTTTCAAAGGCATTCAGCACGCCAGCACGCGTTTTTGCTATTGCAGCACTCACTGCAATCATATGGCTTCTCGCATTTGCCCGCCTATGGCTTATCCTTTGCCTGATTGGCTCGCCACTTGGCCTTGTTGATGCAGGGGCTGCAAGCTCGCTTGCATACCTCTCATCCCTTGTTTCATTTTTGCCTGGCGGCATCCTCGGGTTTGAAGGCGGCGGCGTTGCAGTGCTTTCATACCTGGGAGCCGGCATTGAGGCGGCACTCGCAGCAATACTGCTTGAGCGCTTATTCTCCTACTGGCTGTTTATTGCGCTGGGGCCGCTGTCCGCGCTTGCAATGGGCATCGGCTTCCCAGACAAGGTGCGCGCGTAAAACAGCTCTTCGCCGCATTCCGAGATTTCGCGCATGCACCGCTCAATGTTTGACAGGTACCCCTTCATGAGTGAGCGGGCAACGTCCGGCGCAAGCAGGCGCACACCTTCCATGCCCGGCCCCAGATTATACTCGCAAAACACATACTTGTTTCCTGAAACCATAAAATCAACAGCCACAATTGAAAAAAGCTTGGCAAGCTCAGCCTTGCTGACAATGCCAAGGCGCGCATACCCCTGGATAAGCAAATTCAGGGTGCCAAGCGCAATCCTGCCGAGTGCGGGGTCATAATATTCCTCCACTTTTGCACCGTGCGCCACGTTGCACCCTATCAGGTGCCTGCGCTTTGCGTACATAAATTTCGGGACGAGAATGCCGCCATCATTTTGCACAAGAACGCGTATCTCGCGCGTATGCGGCACTTCCTTTTGCATTATGAGCTCAGAGCCGCCATTTTCCTGCACGTCAATGCAAAGCTGGAGCAGGTATTGCGCCAAGCGCGTGCAGGGGAGTTCAAGCGAGGCGGTATAGGTTTGTATATGGACACTGTCTCCATTGCGCTCAACCCGCGTTACCATCTCACCCCTCGAGAAATACCTGTCCGGCTTTATGTACCAGGCACATCCAGACCTAAGAATCCTGCGGGCTGCACTGTCAACAGCCGCAGCCGGCACTGACTTAGGCACATGCTCCTGAGGCATAATCTCCGGCAAGCGCTCGCTTAGTATCGCAGCATCAAGCATCTTGCTGCACTTGAACAGCTTGCCAACCCTTTGCATTACGATGAGAGGAAGATGCTTCCCACACGTTGAAAATGATGCACGCCTCACCATTTTCAGGCTGGCTCCGTCGGCAAGCATCATTTTGAAGCCGTAGCTGTTTTCGGGCATTTCACACGCTGAATTGAATGTGGCAATCCGCTGCATCGCCTTATTTTGAAGGCGAACACCCTATAAACTTTATGATTTCAGGCAGATTACGAGGCGGCGATCAGCACGACCCCGAGAATCATAA
>JAVYLZ010000001.1:29374-64844 GCA_038740245.1 Candidatus Micrarchaeia archaeon | reverse complement strand
TTGGGGCGCTGCATTTGGGCCATGTATTATTTTGCGTAAAAGATATATATAAATGTTTCTAATAAGATGAATAATTAACGTTGGGGCTGCCCGTACCTCCCCGTGTGCAGCACCTTCTCAAGCGGCAGGCGGCCGTGCGGCTTTGGCTTCTCAGCGGGATACCCCATCGGCACTAGCGCAACGGGCTTTACATAATCCGGCAGGCCAAGTATTGCCGCAACCTGCTTCCTGTCAAACCCGCCCACCCATACCGTTCCGAGCTTCTTGTCCAGCGCCGCCAGCTGGATGTACGCGGCTGCAATGATGGCATCGGTCGCTGCAAACTCTTCCGCACCGGGCCCGACGATAGGGATGCCCCCTGCCCTTTTTGTGTTGCCACATACAGCAATAACCACTGGAGCGCTCACGAGCGACCCTTGCATAAAGCTCGCCTGTGAAAGCCGCCTCCTCGTTTCAAGGTCACGCACCACAATAAACTCCCAAGATTGCTTATTCATTGCGCTGGGCGCCTGTATCGCAACCCTGAGCACTGCCTCAACAACCTTGTCAGGCACATCTCTGGCAAGAAACTTGCGCACACTGCGCCGCTTCCTTGCAATTTTGGCAAACATGTCCACAAACTCAATAGCAACAATTAAAAATGATATGGCCTTAAAGTGTGCTGATAGCCCCGTCGTCTAGTGGTCAAGGATGGGAGGCTCTGGACGAAGGAAGCCTGCGGTCCAACACGTGTTCTGCACGTGTGGCCAGCAAACGCCAGTTTGCAAGGCCCTTCGCAACCTCAAATTCACTGAGGGGGGTGTGGGGGCGGATGCGCCCAACCCAACAATTTCGCGTAAGCGAAATTACCGGGGGTGTGGGGGCGGATGCGCCCCACAGGAGAGACCTCCAGACAGCGGTTCGAACAGCCCTTTTTGGGATGCCTAAAAGGGCTTGACCCCAAAAAAACAAGGCGCCCTTTTTGGGATGCCTAAAAGGGCTTGACCCCAAAAAAACAAGGCGCCCTTTTTGGGATGCCTAAAAGGGCTTGGCCCCAAAAAAAGGCCAAAACGAAAATCCGCTCGGGGCTATCCTTCTTTTGATTAAAAGAATATGATAAAACTAGGCATCAACGACTTTTATCTCAATCATATCCGCAATCTCAGTGTCTGGCCACAGGATAAGAGATGCACCGACGTACCACTTGTAGTTTGCTGCAAGGTCCGGCACAGGGGCTGCTACCGGAAGCTCAAACTGGAACTTCTCCTCTGTTGAAAGCTCGCGTGCACCTGTAAGCTCTGCAAACCGCTCGCTCACGCGCACAACGCGCGAGTCGTTGTTGCCGCCGGGTGTCCTGAAATGGGATGGCAGTGCAACGCGCTTCTCGCCCCACAGCACAACCACCAGCGATTCTGCTTTTTTTGGCTCCTTAAGTGTAACTGTTACGGTGCCCTTAACAGACTGGCCTGTCCTGTACCCGCTCTTAGGGAGCTCAACCTTAACACTGCCCAGCGAAGATTTGGGCAGCGTTGGCACATCCTCAGGCGCATCACCGCCCCCCTCAATTATGTTGGGGTCATCCTTGCCGGGCGTGTATTCGGGCATCTTGCGCGAAGTTGCCTCCTTAACGAGATTTGAAAGGTCACTCATAAACATCCACCTGCTAACAAATCTCAATATAGTATTATATATGTGAATTGCAGGCTGAAAGGCGTGCTTCCACCGCGCCCCAGTCAATTGCCCTGAAAAATGCCTCAATGTAATCGGCACGCTTCAGGCCGTAGTCAAGCATGTACGCGTGCTCAAACACGTCCATCACTAATAGCGGCGTGCACCCCGCAAAATGGCCCACGTCATGCTCATTTATCCACACGTTGAACAGCCGTTTCTCAGCATTGTCATAGTAAAGTATTACCCAGCCGATGCCGCGCATAGCACCCATCGCACGGAAATCCTTCTCCCACAATTCCAGCGAGCCCCACTCTTTTTTTATCTGCTGTGCCAGCTGGCCGTCCCTGCTTAACGGCCTGCCGCCCCCGCACATGTTGCCGAAGTAAAGCTCGTGCAGCCGCATGCCGTTGAACTCCCAGCCAAGCCGCCTGTTCAATTCCGCATATTCAGGCGTGCCAAATTTGCCCTCCTTCTCCATCTGCATTATCATTTCATCAAGCTTGTTGAAGTTGGCAACGTAGCCGTTGTAAAGCGTGAAATGGTTCCTCAATAGCGTATCGCTCAGGCCAGCCGTGCCCAGAAGCGCGTCATAATTTTTAGGTGTGTATGCCATATGTAAAATTGCGCTATTAAAGTTAATAAAATAGAAAACTAAATCTTCCCTACCAAACCGGCACTCGGCTTTAAGTCGCTTTTGCCGGGCTCCCAGCTTGCGGGGCACGCAACAACACCGCCGTTTTCATACACATGCTTTGCTGCCTGCAGCTTCCTAAGGAGCTCTTTTGCACTCCTGCCTATGCTGTTGTCATTAACTTCAGCAGCAACAAGCTTACCTTCAGGATTGATGATAAACGTTCCGCGCAAAGTAACCCCTTCATCTTCTATATAAACACCAAAATGCCTGCCAAGCTTACCTGCAGGATCGGCCAGCATCGGGAACTTAACTTTGCTAACCTGTGGCGAGCTCATATGCCACGCGAGGTGAGTGTAATGCGTATCAGTGCTTACACTCATCACCTCTGCACCAAGTTGCCTAATCCTATCATAATAATCCGCAAGCTCCCCCAATTCTGTGGGGCACACAAACGTGAAATCCGCTGGATAGAAAAACAGCACAAGCCATTTCCCACGGTAATCAGACAGCCTGATTTTCCTGAGGTCGCCATTATGGAATGCATCCATTTCAAAATCGCCGATAGTTTCACCAATCCTAACCATACATTACACCGTTGTTGAGAATTAAAATGTTGAGAAATTAAAAGTTAAAAAAAAGTTTAGTCCTTTGCAAGGCGGTACAGCGCGAGCACTGCAATCAGGGCTGCTGCAGGTGCAGTGAACGCAACCATGTAGCCCAGTGCGCTTGCAAGGCCTCCACCCACCATCGCAGTTGCATCCATGCCAAGCATCTGGCCGAGCTTTACCAGCAGGTCAGACAGGCTTGAAGCCGATACTATGAATGCAACTGAGGCAAGCAAGAATGTGTTGACCTCCTTGTCGGTTATGTTAAGCAAGCCCACAACAATGCCGAGCAGGCCCAGTATCAGAGCCCACAACAGGCTGCTAGGCGCAACAAAACCAAGTATAAGGGCCAAAACAACGCCTGCAATGTATGCGTATGGACCTATCTGCTTCAGTGAAACCATAAGGTCACCCATCTTGTTTTTTGCCGAAAATTTTTATAATTACACTGAGATGCCCTGAAGATGAGCGCCGTGCTGCACCAGCTGATACTCCTACTCACCTCGCTATTCATCCTTGTAACGAGCGCGGATTATGCAATGAGGTACTCAACACGGCTTGCAAAATCGTTCAGGCTGTCTGAATCCTTCCCTCGCACGACATACAACTTGCATCTCACTCTTTGTCTATTCGGGCTCTGCAATCGAAACTGGCACGTCATCAGGTAACCTCATGGCGAGTTGCATCTCACTCTTTGTCTATTCGGGCTCTGCAATATGCTTATTACGCCCATAGCAAGACTGCCGATGAGGTTGCATCTCACTCTTTGTCTATTCGGGCTCTGCAATCCTCCTAATGTATGACCAGATGAAGTAATCGGCTGGGTTGCATCTCACTCTTTGTCTATTCGGGCTCTGCAATAAGTTATCAAGGCTACTATATGGATGGGGAAACCTCCGTTGCATCTCACTCTTTGTCTATTCGGGCTCTGCAATTGTGGGCACGGTTGCTTTCCATAGGTGTCCAAACACCGTGTTGCATCTCACTCTTTGTCTATTCGGGCTCTGCAATTACATAAAGTAGCCAATCGCCCTTATCACATCACGATATTTAAGTTGCATCTCACTCTTTGTCTATTCGGGCTCTGCAATAGCCAAAAATGCACTATTTTAGAGCTTATGCATCACTAGAAAGTCACTTATTGCAGAGCGCCGCACGCGGACCATAAATTGCATTAGCATTTATAAAGACCCACCGAGCGGCTAAGCTTTGAACCAAAGAGCAATCGGGCCGTTAGAACCCAATGCGGGAACTTATGGACCCAGGTGGCCTGCAACGGGCCATATCTGCCACGTCCCATATAGGGAATGGCATCCACAGGTTTTTTACGCTCACTATATAGCGCTCTGACCTAGTAGTGTAACACCGTACACGCATTGGCGTGTACTGCATGATTAATTATCTGGCTGAGGATTATTAAGGTTTTTGAATTTGCAAAGGGCGATCACACGTGCAGCATTCAGGTCTGCGTCAATAGTGTAATCTTTGCCTGATCCGCAACAATTTTTGCACACTCCAACCTTTGAGTTTATTTTATGCTTGTCTCCCTTACGCGGCACCCCCCTTATGTAAGTGCTTTGGCTAAATCCAGTAAGAAGACACTTTGCGCACCTTTGACTTGTGTAATCTGGCTTTACCTTATAGACTTGGATCCCCTCCTTGATTGCCTTGTACTTTATCATACGATATATTTGCCCATAGTCAAATAGGCTAAGCGTATAATCAAGGTTCTTGGTAAACTTGCTTTTTTTGCGACCGCTGCGCTTTACATCAAAAAGATCCTCAAAAACTATTGCTGCGTTTAACCTTTTGGCATCATTCACTATCACACGTGAAATCTCGTGGGTATAATTTCTGATTTTATTTCTTAGTGATCTTAGGCTTTTCTTTGCCTGATTTTCCTTAATATGGATATTTTTTTTGGCACGTAGCCGTCGCTCCCTATTTCGGATATGAGCCTTAAGCGCACGCAACTTTATTTTCCACCCCCTTACGGGATTGTCTATAAGCTTGTTTAATATGAATTTACCGGATTTCGGATCAAATACTGAAACGGCAACCAAATGCCTTATACCCCGATCGATGCCCATTATTGTTTTTTCTGGAACAGTACCCTGCCTGAATGGCTCATATGAAAGCTGAAGGTAGTACTTCCACTCTTGCGGCTTTAGGTTTTTAAGCTTCTTGTATTTTTTTGAGGGGAGTGGCTTTCTAATTAATATTGGGTATTTTAACGGCCTAAACTCAATATCACCCGCAAGAATATTTCGTGACATTTGTTCCAGCAGGTTTTGGTAAGCATTGTTAGTGGAAACATCATTGCCGGCTACTATATCATCTAATACCTTAAGCAAGATTTCCTGCTCTTCTTGAGAGATCCCACGCTTCATTACCTTATTGAAGAATTTTGGAAACTTATTCTTGATCTTATCACGCTTTGACGAGATTATTTTTAGTTTTTTCTCAGCATATTCAGGCTTATTCGAGCGCAATTTTGCTTTTTCCGATGATGAAAACCCATACAGATATCCAGTGTGCAGTGCAAACTTAACGAAGTTCAGCAAAGATTCTTCGATAAATTCTGAGCTATTTTTGTTTGATTTGCCTCTTAAAGCATATGGTGCGGTAACAAATGGAATTGACATCTTTGAATCTTTAAGCAATGAAAGCTCTAGGAGTTTATTAGCGAAATCCAAAGAGTAAACTGTATTCCAGAGCGTTATTCTAGTAGGCTTAAACTGCACCGGTTGCTTCCCCTCCAAGACACGCGTTATTTTGTCAAGCGTTTTCTTGACTTTGTAAATGCGTCTCTCCTGCTTTTCGTACTCTGATTGCCATTCTTTCAAGGTTTTATAAGTCCCGATTCCCCTGCCGGCCATCCTAAACGACCCTCTGCCACCGGGCTTATATTCCCTGGCAGATTCATCGTCAATAAGCAACTTGTAATCCTGAAGCCGTAGCTCGTCTTTCCTCAAACCCCATTCCAGGCGCTGTTTTTGGTGCTCCATCCCCTTTTTGGCTGCCTCAATGTCATCAAATATCTTGTGGACCAACTGGGTTTTCCCAAAACCAGAGGTAGTTGAACTCATTGAATCAACTTCTTTCTTCCATCTCTTCTTTTCAAACTTTGCGGCACGGCTTGCCATATACGCCCACTTCCTAAATATTAAATCCAGCTGAGCCTGCTGTTCTGAGGACGGGTTAAGCTTAAGCTTGAATGCGAGCATGTTATACTTTAGTATAAGTGAGTATTTAATTTTTGCATTTGATGTTTCCATATGGAATTAGTGATTAATGACTACGCCGCCTTCATAGGCCGTCGCTCCGAACGATTTTACGTGCGCATTCCTGAAAAGCCCGAGGAAGAATTTGCAGCTGAAAAGGTAGAGCAAATTTTAATTGCAAGGGCTTCATCAATTTCCATGGGTGCGATCGAGCTTGCGATGGAGCACGATATAGATATTACTTACCTTGACTGGAGAGGTACACCGCTTGCGAGAACATACCCGTGTAAACTGGGTGGCACGACCCTAATACGGAAAAAACAGCTTGAGGCAAGTGCAACACCAACCGGCGCACGAATAATCAAATCAATAATCGACGCAAAAGTGAAAAACCAGGCATACCTCCTTAAGGCACTTGCCAAGGAAAGACCAAATGAGAAAGTCACTCGAAACGCCAATATAATAATTTCACAGGTTGAGAAGATAGATCTGTTAGAACTGAACCTTGCTAAAGTGGGTGAAACTTTACTGGGGATTGAGGGCTACTGTGGCAGCTTATATTGGGATGCACTATCTGAATTAATGCCTCTTGGGAATAGGGATAAAAAAGGAGATAATTTGACAAATGCTTTCCTTAACTACGGATACGGTATATTGTATTCCGAAGTGGAGCGGGCATGTATTATCTCAGGTCTAGATCCCTATTTAGGTTTTTATCACAAAGATCGCTATGGAAAACCCTCAATGGTTCTTGATCTGATAGAAAACTTTAGGCCGGTTATAGTCGATCGTGCGGTTATAACTATTTTCTCAAGAAAGATGGCAACCGAAGAAGATTTTGAAGGCGGTAGGCTTTCAAAAAGCGGTCGCGATAAGATATTGAGTGAGGTACTTAAGCGGCTTACTACTGAAATCTCATTTGAGGGTAGGCGCGCATCAATAAAGGATCTTATTCTTAGGCAATCGCGAAATATTGCGAGAGCGCTTACTGATGATAACTACAAGTTCAGGGCGTTTGTGCACAAATGGTGATGAGATGAACTACTGGGTTATATATGACATTAGTGAAACTAAGGTTAGAAATTATGTCGTTAAGCTTTGTAAGAACTATGGGCTTTTGCGTGTTCAAAAGAGTGCTTTTTTAGGAACACTCTCGAAAAATAAGGCTGAAATGCTTGGATCTGAGATAGAAGACGCACTAAATAAAGAAACTGACGTGGCATTTCTCATACCTGCTTGTGAAGGATGTATGCACAACAAAATCATAGTTGGGTTCCTTGATGAGGAGCGTGTACGTGAAAAAGACTTTTATCTGGTGGAATAATGAATTGGGAACAGTATTTTACCGTGCGAGACCTGATGAATTACATTTATTGCCCCCGCATACTGTATTTTGAACGTGTACTTCATATACCACAAGCAACCACAGTTAAAGAATACAGGGGCAGAGAGTTCCACAAAAAATTCAACACGAATTCAAAGCGGGCAATGATTGCCGATGAATTTAGGGGTTACGAAAAAAAGTATGATGTATTTCTTGAGGATAGTGATAGCGGGTTCAGGACTGTTCTGGACTGCCTTATGATTGATACCAAGAACAATTCTGCGTACGTATTGCAGGCAAAGGATTCATTTGCACCGCGAATGTTATACCGGACCCAAAAATTCCAGTTATTTGCAGAGGCATATCTCGTGAGAAAAGTCTTAGGATTGCAAATATATTGTGCATATGTAAAATACTTGAAAGATAAGCGACTAATCAAAGTGAGGGTGGGGGCCTATTCTGATGCGGAATTTTTGGCTGTGCTAAGCTCAATGCGAGAAACCATCAAAACAGAGGAGATGCCTGAGGCCGCTGATTACCTAAAAAAGTGCGCGGACTGCGGTTTCTATAACATTTGCAAGAGAGTGTAGCTCGAAAAGTCACTGGAAACCCACCCTGAAAACTTATTAAACACTGAAACCCACAACTAATTAGCGGTGTGTTTAAATGGCACGTGAAGAGGAAGTTGTTGAGGAAATGGAGTATGAGGAGCTGCCCGCAGGCAAGAATGTGCAGAGGCTTGAGGACCTGCCGGGCATCGGGAAGGCCACCGCTGAGAAGCTCCGGAAGGCCGGGTACGACTCGTTTGAGAAGGTTGCCACCGCATCCGCCCACGAGATAAGCGAGATTGCTGAGATTGGCGTGGAGACCGCAAAGAAGGCAATAAGCGCGGCAAGGGATGCGCTTGAGATGGGGTTTGAGAGCGCAGACGTGATTATGGAGCGCCGGAAAACCATTGCGCGCATAAGCACCGGGTCAAAGGAGCTTGACAAGCTGCTGGGCGGCGGTGTGGAGACGCAGGCGATAACCGAATGCTACGGCAAATTCTCGTCCGGTAAAAGCCAGGTTGGGTTCCAGCTCGCGGTCAATGTGCAATTGCCCCCCGAGGAGGGCGGGCTTGGCGGCGCGTGCCTGTTCATTGACACCGAGTCAACGTTCAGGCCCGAGAGGATTGTGCAGATGGCCGAGGCCAAGAACCTTGACCCGCAGCAGGTGCTCAAGAACATTTATGTTGCGAAGGCAATAAACTCGGACCACCAGATAATACTTGCGGAGAAGGCGGCCAACCTCATAAAGGAGAAAAACATCAAGCTCATTGTTGTGGACTCAATGATGTCGCACTTCAGGAGCGATTATATGGGCCGCGGTGCGCTCGGCGAGCGCCAGCAGAAACTAAACAGGCACCTGCACCAGCTCCAGAAGCTCGCCGATATGTACAACATCGCGATTTATATTACCAACCAGGTTATGGACAGGCCGGACATACTTTTCGGCGACCCAACTGCGCCAATCGGCGGCCACGTGCTTGCGCACAACGCAACATTCCGCGTTTACCTGAGGAAAGGGAAGGCGGAGAAGAGGATTGCAAGGCTCGTGGACTCGCCAAGCCTGCCTGAAGGCGAGGTCATATTCACGGTGACCGAGGACGGCATCGGCGATTCCTAATTTTTCAATTAATTTTCACGGCCCCAAAAGGGGGCATTTTACATCCAAGAGAAATTAAGCGTGCACTCGCCCTGCACACCCAGAACCTCATCAATTATCTCCTTAAGTGACGGGGTGTCAAGCACATCGTTTGCCTTTGCTTTTATAGATGCCCCGCGCATGCCTGCCGCCCTCAGCTTTATCTGCTCGCTGGACGCTTGCGGCTGGCCAGGCCCGCCAACGCAGCCGTACTCGCACTGCATAACCTCTACAAAATGGTAGAACTTACCGCCTTCAATCTCCTTGAGCACCGCCTCAAGGTTCCTGAATCCGAACACCTTTGCCATTTTCACTTCATATTTCCCTATGCGGTAGGTTTTCCTGTATATCTGGTCGTCGTTGCGCAGGTCCGCGAGCACCGGGCGCTCGCCCAAGAAATGCGCAGCCGTCTCCATTATTGATTCTGACACGCCTCCGGTTGCGCCGAACCCCACGCCAAGACGTGAGGGGACGGGCAGTATTGGGCTGAGCGAGCCTTCCTTAACCGAATTGAAATCAATGCCACGCTTCTTCATCCACTCGGCAAGCTCAACCGTGGTCATCACATAGTCAACGTGGCGCCGGCCCTCGCGGGAGCGCTCAAGCGCCTCCTCCTTCTTCATCGTGCAGGGCATTATTGAAACAACGATTATGTCGTCTGGCGTAAGGCCGAGCTTTTTTGAGGAATAGAGCTTTACGAGCGCGCCGGTTGCGAGCTGCGGCGAGAGCACCGGGCATATTGAGCTTTTCTGCAGCAGCTCCTTGTGCCTGCGCTTTACGTATAGCATCCAGCCGATGCAGCAGGAGTTGAACTTTGGGAACACTGAATTGTCGCCTTTCTCAAGGTACTTGACAAGCTCGCGCGCCTCCAAGTATGAAGCCGCATCCGCGCCTATTGAGGTATCAACAACGTGCGTGAACCCCAGCGCCTGCAGCGCGCCTATCACTTTCCCTGTGTTATCCTCGCCGTACGGGCGGCTGAACATCTCACCGAGCGTTACGCGGACCGCAGGTGCAATCTGGACGACGACAGTTTTAGGGCCCTTCAGCTCCTCTTCAAGCTTCTGTATGAGCAGGTCTGTCTTGCCTAGGTAAATCTCTTCCATAATTAGCATTCGCTAAGTAGGTTTAAATTTGTTGGCTGCTTAATGCAGCCAATACCTAATTGAAATGGAGTGGTACTATGGAGCTACAAAAAAAAGCCATTGTTAGCGGCAGTCAGAACAATGCATTCAAGTGCATTGGCTTGCTTGAGGATATCACCATTGCAAAGCATTCACAGGGCATTATCGGTGTTAGGCTCTGGGGCAACGCACCTCGGATTTTTGACGAGATTGTGCAGCGTGCCAAGCTCTTCAATGCAAATGCGCACAAGACACTCCTGCAGGAGCTCCAGCTCGCGCTCTCCTTAGATGAAAAAAATACATTCAAATTCCAGCAGCATGCACCAAACGGCTATTCTGAGACAGAGACATTTGAGATAAGCTACGGCCATGCAAACCTATACTATGCAACACTCCTTGAAAAGGCAAGGCCTCCGCTTGAAAAAATGCTCGCCTGCTGGCGCACCTCTCCGTTACTCGGCAAGGATGAGATACTCATGGAGGTAGTTTACTCATCGCAGTTCAACAACGTAGTTAGTGCAAACCTGCTAAACCAAGGCTTTATAGGGAAGTTCATTGACATCATTTCAATCTCGGAGGAAGTGCGTGCCACAATTTACAATAGCATATGAGCTGCGCACAGAATAAAACGCTAAGGCCGGCTCCGCAGGCATGCTGACATTATGCCCGCTACTGAGTATGCAAGCGCACCGCCCATAAGCGCAGTTGCAAGCTGTATCACACCCATTGCACTAAGTATTGCCTGCGGAATAAGGTTCCCTGTGAAAAGTGCATATGCGCTTGCAAAGAGTATCGCGGCCTTTGCTGCTGCGGACACTAAAAGCGCCCTTGCATAGCCCCACCCCTTGTGCACGTGCAGGTACTTCATGCCGAAAACGAGCACTGAATTCCCAAGCCAAATTGCAGGAATTATGTAAATCAGTGCTGGCGATGCAGAACCGAATATGTATCCTGTAACATACACTGCTATGGATGGCAGCATGATTATTGGCATGAGCTGGGCGCCACGGAGGTGCAATGCAGAGAGTATGAGTATTGCATTAACCAGCGTGCCCGTGATAAACTGCGGGCCAGGGATGATGAACGGCAGTGTGAGCAAAAGCAATGAAAACCCAAACAGCTCAAGCGCCTCGTGCCGTTGCAGCCAGGTGTCGCTGCGCTCGTATAGGAACTTGTAGGGCATACATGCATATCCCCCAACATACTTTTATGCATTTTCCGTGCCTGCCATCAAAATCGCAACATTTAATAAAAGAGGATGCGTTACGTATATGAGCCAGTTGCAAGGATACGCCACATTTAATTGCAAATGCAGGCCGACGAGCAAGCCATTTCTTAAGATGGCCGTTTTGGCAGGGTGCACTCCTCACATTATCGCCTTCTGCTGCATCGCCGGTAGACCTGGAGCTTAAAAGTTCGCCGGCATGCGTACAGGCATATGCAAAGTATAGTAAAGATAACCCGTGAGCTGTGGTTCGTCAATAAGTTTAATTGGCATCATCGTTTGATAGCGAGATAGGGAAATTGAATTGATCTAATCTAGTATTTTCTTGATTTTTGCAACTTTTTATTTTGCTTAAGCACCAGCCTTAATACAACTAGTGTTGCAATTGCGGCGAATACCCAATAATACCAGCATACACCAAACAGCTCTAAACAAATCCCAATAAGGCAGCATTTTGGCTGCGGCGTTTGTACTTGCGTAGAAACGGTTTCAGAAACGGGCTCTGGTGTTATCGCAGGCAATTCATACGCATATGCTTTTTTGGTATGCTCTGGAAGTTCCTCAATTGAAAATACATAAATGCCTGCATTTAATGCACGTACTCTTGCCCCTTCTGGTTCTGAAATGATTCTTTCAATAGATCCATCTGGATATTTGACAAGGAGGGGGACACCAGCTGTTTTTACACCGTCTATTAGCACAAACACTACAAAATCATCGCCAACCGTTACACTGCTTGCCGATAAGCCGATCTCAGCTTTAAGAGGTTGGCATTCATTTGCCACTATCTTCTCAAAGCGGCTGCAATTTATCTCAATGCATTTGTGTTCAATGCATCTGCCGCCCCCACTGCAATCAGAGTCCATAATGCATTCATAGTATACGCACCTGTTATTTTCTATTCTCCCCTTTTCGCATTTCAGCTTTGAACAAACTCCTTCGTCGCAATACTCATCCGACTTGCACTGAAAATCTGAACTGCACTGCGGAAGCACCGATAGCTCAAGTCCAGCCTCATCACCCGCTCCACTCTCACTACTCACGATAATGCGAAGCAGATATTCGCCTGGCTTAAGACCGGTAATTGCAATCGAGGAATTGGCCGAATATCCACTTTCAAGCGAGTATATTGTTGAATTAGCTGCCACAATGTAATCCTGAGGCTCTAAACCAACTGAGATTTTTCTTTCTGTATAATCCCCTGTATTTTCAATCGTTACTTGCAGCAATAGCGGCTCATTAACTCTCACGTATTGCTTCTCTATGGGGGCTACCCTAAGAAGATGCCTCCTGCTGGTCCCCCCGGATCCTCCACTGGGTGGTTGAGGCGCATCTATTGTTTCATTGAGAGAATAGCCGCTAAACGAGGTAACCCCAAATGCAAGCAAAGATTCTGATTGGCAAACCTTGCTTGTAGAAGAGTAAACGCTTCCAGTAGCAATTATTTCATCCCTGCTTTGCGGGAATCCTGCCAATCGGTATACTGCATACTTATTTGGAGTTGAGCAGTTTGGCACGTAGAGTGTTATCTCTGCATTGGTGCTAAATGATGGAACTTGAGTTTCATCAAGTGATACAAACTCAGGGCGCAACAGAATAGTCATATTATTTGCCAACAACCCGCCAGCTGCTGGAACAGAAGAATACCTTACTTTGCCTGCCGTTTCATTGTACCCCACAATCGTGTTTATTAGTTCTGCGTTTGCGCTGGGCAGAGCCAAAAACGTAGACATATTTGAGTCATAAATCGAAACGTTGGACAATAAAACTCCTGAGAGACTGTGTTTATTTGTTTTAAGCTTCAACACTTCCATAAACTGGCTGCTAGAGTCTGTCCCATCCCCAACTGCAATTATGTCACCGTTGAAATCCACTGCAACTTTACTAATAAAATCGTCATCCGGGGCAAAGTTCTGGGGAGAACTAAACAACTCTCTCCCATTTTTCAAGGTTTTTATGATGAACCATTCATTGTTGCCAGAAGAAGACCAACCATCGCCACCAAGAACATAGTTGTTATCTTGATCCACTGCAACCGAAACAAGTTGTTCATCTCCGGCCATAACATCATAAGATCCCATATAGATCAGGCTTCCATTTGGATAAAGCTTAACTAATACGCCTTCATCATCTGCAACCCCGACACAAACATAGTTACCATCCTGGTCAACTGCCACGGAATATAATATGTTGTATCCTGCGGTCGGATTAATTGTAACATTAAACAGGGTATCTCCTCCCCCGCTTAATTTAACAGCCCTCATCTCATAATTTCCCAAAGAGCTATTATACCCTGATCCAACTATCATATAGTTGTTATCCGAATCAACCGCCACATCATAAGCTTCATAATTCCCAAGTGGACCAATAAAACTCCAATTCCAAAGCTCTGAACCGCTGCTGCTAAGCTTAATCGCCCTCATACCATACCTGCCTGATAAGTAATCCATCCCGGCTAAGATATAATTCCCATCGCGATCAACTGCAACGGAAGTGGCATAATCGGCATTTGGACTAATATCTTTGCCCCAAGTCCATCCCTCAGAGCCATTGGCATAAAGCTTAACAGCAAACATCCGCTGGCTACCAGAGGCTGAATCAAACCCTACGGCGATGCAACTGCCGTCCTGATCAATTGCTACATCCAATATTGAATTCTGCGCGCCGGAAGGTCCCCTTTTCCATTCCCAAACAATGCTGCCATTTGGAAGCATCTTCGCAACATAAAGGCCAGGATTGCCAGAACTGAAATTATATGCGCCACCTATTACATAATTTCCGTCCTGGTCAACATCCACTGAGAAAATCGCACCATCTGTAAAATTCAATTTGAAATCAACTGTGGGTGAACCATCGTCTATGTCGTATATGCTTATCGCATTTCCAAAATTATCAAATACTCCGTTTCTAATAGCAGTCCCGTTATAACGGCTTAACACCCCCTTCCCCAGACCGGTACCGCGCAGTGTTGAGCCGTTAAGGTCAATCACGGTATTGCTTTGGTTTACTATGAAAAGGGGGTGTACGGTAGGGATTGTAATGTCCTGCCTGCATAGGGTAATGTTGCGCAGTATATGCAGCATTGAACCGTTTCCTATCGCATGTACTTTATTTTCGGCCCAAGTCCGGTTATCAGAGAGGTCAATACATCCACCATAAGACAACGCATAGCCGCTAAACGAACCAACCTCAAACATAAAAGAGGTGGGGGACCTGCATTCAGAGCTTAATGGAATATACACCTCATCATAACTTATTATTTCTGAGCTGCTCCGAGGGAAGCCCGGTCCCTTATAAGTTGTGTATACGCTACGGTCTGTACACAACGGTGCGTAGAGGATAATGCTAGCGGGGGCATCAAAAGAAGGGATTGAACCGCTGTTAACTGAAATGAAATTCGGTCTTAGCAAAACCCCGTAACTGTTTGATACCGCGTTATCAATAGAAACCAGGGATTCATATTGCAAAACGCCCACTTCTTCATTATACCCCAATGTGAGATTGTTTGCCGTTGCATCCGCATTAGGCAATGACAGAAAAGTTGACATATTAGAATCATAAATTGAGATGTCTTGAAGCAAAATGCCTGACAGGGCGTTCTTTTCAGTGCCAATCTTTGCAATAAACAATTCCGCGTTTCCAGGGATGGAATCATAACCACATACCAGGTAATTGCCCTCGCTGTCGACCACCACAGAGGATAAAAGGCCAGCGCCGCCAGTATTTACTGAAAATTGCCATAGCAAGTTACCATTAGGCGATATCGCTAGTAAAACTGGTCTCATATACCCTAGAACAAAGTCGTAGCCCAAAATGATATAGTTACCGTCCTCATCTATTGCAACTGAAGTTAAAGAATCAAAGCCAGCGCTTGGGTTTTGGGTCCAGTTCCATAGGGCAGTTCCATTTGGGGAGATTTTTACAACGCGCCACTGTGCATTGCCTAGGGAATAATCATATCCCACTGCAACATAGCTCCCTTCAAGATCTACAGTTATGTAGTTAAGAGCATCAAAGCCAGCGCTTGGGTTCTGGGTCCAGTTCCATAGGGCAGTTCCATTTGGGGAGATTTTTACAACGCGCCACTGTGCGTTGCCCGGTGTATTATCATATCCCCCAACTATATAGTCACCTGCGGGATCAACTGCAACTGCAGTTAAATAATCCTGCCCGGAGCTTGGGTTTAGGGTCCAGTTCCAAATAGAATCGCCACTGGGTGAAATCTTCATAACCCTCATTTGGAAATTGCCTGGCACGCGATCTATGCCGGCAGCCACATAGTTCCCATCCCCATCAACTGCAATTGAAGCTGCATAGTCGTTACCTGAACTTATGTCATACGCTCGTGACCAGAGGGTTGAACCATCCGCAGACAACTTCATAATTCTCCATTGCATATTGCCTGTGGAAGTATCACCGCCGGAAAAGATATAGTTCTCAGCAGAATCAACGCAACCTCCAAACAATATATCGCTTAGGGTACTCGGATTGTAACTAAAATTGAAAATTTGATCCCCATCCGGGGAAAATTTTTTCACAAACCACGCATTATTGCCACTGGATGATTCATATCCACCAACTATATAGTTCCCATCGGGATCAACGAACGCAATATTTGCAGCATCTGCAGTACTGCCTGGATTCTCAGAATACGACCAATAAAGGTCCCTATTATTTTCGTCTATATCAAATATGCCGATTGCATTTGAGAAGTCTCTGAATACGCCATTCCTAATTACTGTGCCGTTATAACGGCTTAACACTCCATTCCCCAGACCGGTACCGCGCAGTGTTGAGCCGTTAAGGTCAATCACGGTATTGCTTTGGTTTACTATGAAAAGGGGGTGTACGGTAGGGATTGTAATGTCCTGCCTGCATAAAGTGGTATTATTTACAACATAAAAAGACTTGTTGCTTGGGGAAACATTAACGATGTTCCCAGCCCATGTCCCTGGCTCTGAGAGATCAACGCAGGCCCACACAGACCCTAACAATAACAGCAATAGGAACTGCTGCCTCATAACTCCGTATTTACTGGAAATAATATAAATTTTCATACTGGGGGAACTCCAGTCTTCTTGGCGTGGCATGTCAGAATATATCCTGGACAACAAATACTGGAAACACGGCCGCATACTGATTAAAACCAGCAATTGCGAGCTAACTTTATGTACAACTGGCCAATCCGCAGTGGCAGTGCGAACCTACCGCTGCATACCGGCAGGGCACCAAAATGGCTTTTCAGGAGGATGGTGCGGCTTGGCGGGCTAATAGCCGAATTCATAATAGATGAATACGGTACCGCAGAATTTTTAAGGCGGCTTGGGAACCCGTTCTTTTTCCAGGCACTCGGGTGCGCGCTCGGGTTTGACTGGCACTCAAGCGGCCTTACTACCACAACGTGCGGCGCACTGAAAGAGTATATGGAACACAATGACATGGGGGTATATGCGGCCGGGGGGAAGGGTGCAACTGCCAGAAATGCCCCCGCTGAAATACATTCAAGGAATATAAGGCATGCAGATGAATTGGTGCACGCCAGCAGGATAATTGCAAAAGTTGACAGTGCGGTTGTGCAGGATGGCTACCAGCTTTACCACCACTGCATGTTTTTTGACTGTGCGGGCAGGTATGCAGTTGTGCAGCAGGGGCTGAACGATGCGAACGGGTATGCACGGCGGTATCATTGGACCTCTGAAAGCGTGGCCGCGCACGGGTTCACGGATGGGCCGCACACAGGGATTGCGGGTGCATTTGAAAGGGATGTGCTTGACCTAAGTGCCCCTGAAAACCGCGATGTGCGCAAAGCTTCCCTTGATATTGTTAAGGACAACCCGCGGCATATTTACAGGTATTTTAAAGGGCAGGCATCCATTTGTGAATACCTGGAAGAGGATACGCTAACACTAAAAAGAGACCATTACATAAGGGGAATTGATTTGAGTGAGAGTGACAGGCGCGTGCTTGAGATGGCATATGAACTGCAGCCGCGCAGCTACGAGGAGCTCATAATGCTTGAAGGCATGGGCCCGAAGAAAATAAGGGCGCTTGCGCTCGTAGCCGACCTTGTGTATGGCACGAAGATTACTTGGAGAGACCCTGTAAAGTATTCGTTTGCGCACGGCGGCAAGGACGGGATACCGTTCCCTGTGCAGCGTGCTGACTATGATAACACAATACGCGTGCTTGAGGATGCGCTGTCCGCTGGCGGGGCGGGTTCAGAAATGAGAAGGGCCCTGAAAACGCTCAGGGAAAAGGTGGTTTTGGCGGTACCTAAACCGCTTCAGAGGTATGCACTGCTGCACACTGCCCGCTCAAAATAGGTTGCTCAGCCAGCCGGACATAAAGGCCAGCACAAGGCCGATTGCCCCAAAGAGTATGAATATGGCAGTAACTGCAAGTGCGATCCCCATAATTAGCTTTTCGTTCTGCTCACTGAACGAGATAAACTTTGTGGCTGCGTATGCCGCTACCGCGATAATTGCGCCCACCGCGATTAGTATTGCTGAGATAAGCGGGATTGTGCCCTGCATCTGCTGCTCTGTTGCAGAGAGCACATCGCCGAGCCGTGTGGCTGCAATGGCCGTGCCCGAAAGCAGCAGTGCAATTATGAACAGCTTCTGGAACGTTTCCATGCTGCAATTAGCGCGCTAAATTTTAATAGCGCATTCTGGCACAAATAAAAAGGATTTGCATTTTAAATCAAGGCAGGAAGGGGAGTTTGGGTTGTACAAAATTAAGGTGTATCCAGAGGATTTTGTTGTTGACGAGATACTTGCAAGCGGTGAGGGTGCATCCGTTGCCAAGGGGGACCCTGCGGCCGGCGGCGCGTTCCTGTGGATTGCAATAAAAAAGGTCAACTGGAACACAATAGACCTTGCCAAGGAGATTGCAAAGCGCGTGCGCGTAAACGAGAAGCGCGTCAACTATGCGGGCATAAAGGATAGGAATGCTGTGGCATATCAGGTTTTTTCGGTTTGCATAAAGGGCAATGATGAGGAGATTGTGGAAAGGATACGGCGGATAAAAGATGTGGAAGTGCTGTCATTCTGGAGAGCCAACCGCTGGATAAAAAGCGAGGATATGGTCGGGAATATGTTTGACATTACGCTGAGGGAGTGCGGCTTCAGCGCATCGGACATTATGAAGAATGCGCCTGACCGGTTCCCAAACTATTTCGGTGAGCAGCGGTTCGGCAGCCTGCGCAAGAACACTGCAATGGTAGGCCTTAAACTGCTCAAGGGGGATTATGAGGGCGCGGTTGCCGAGTATTTCCCTGAGGAGGTAGGGCTTGAGAAATGGGAGGAACGGATGCTGCAGCAAAGCAGGAAAATGGGCGCTGAACGGTTCATCAGGAGTAATATGCGGCTGTTCAAGCTGTGCACGCACGCATTCCAGTCGCTGCTGTTCAACCGGGAGCTTGAGATGCGCATACGCGACGGCGAGACCGGCGTGCTTGAGGGCGAATATGCCTGCGGCAGGAACAGGTACGGCTTTGCAGATGTTAATGTTGAGGGCAATGAGTTTACGGTGGGGCTATTGGTGGGTTATGAATGCAGGGCCATAAACAGGTATAAGCGCGCACTGCTAGATGAATATGGAATTTCATGTCAGGAATTCAAGGCATTTGATGTTAAAGGCGGGTACAGGCCATTGTATGCACCCATCATCAATTTTGATGCCACGGACCTTGGTGAGGGGATTGTGCGGCTCAGGTTTGCGCTTCAGAAGGGCAGCTATGCAACCGTGCTTATTGACGAGCTGGCTCGCGGAAGATAGCAGCAGAAGGGTTAGCTAGTTGTCATCACAATCCTTTGATTCCATAAGTATGACTATTGCCAATGGGCACTCGGGCGCCGGCTTCTTGGCGTCAAAGGTCCTCCACCGCCCCTTGCATTTCCGCTTCCTGCAAAAATCCGATTCACCGTTTATTGTCACACGCTCAGAAAGCTGCTTTGCAAGGCATACCCACTGGTACTTGCCGTTTCCGTATGCATCCTTTTTCACTGCATTTGACATTATCCCACTCCTTTTATGTATAGCATAAGCTAACCGTTCCCCTGCTTATCCCGCTTGTTGCCTTTTGCCAATGGTGCTCCACAATCACTGCAAAACTTGGCGGACGGCTCGTTTGCAAGGTTGCACTCAGGGCATATGCGGAAGCCCTTCGGCGGCGGCTCGGTGCGCGCGCTCGCATCCAGCCGCGAGCTCACACTCACCTGCACATCCCTGCCCCGCTCAAAAATGGCCCAGTAGAGTATCTGGCCGAGCCCTACAACCCCGATTATAAGCGCAACTGCAGTTGCAAAATCAAGAAATGTTGAGCACGTAAGGCCATCGCCTTTTGTGCAAGGCATGCCCATTGAATCCAGATATTCCGGCACGTAGGTTGAAAACGCCGCATAAAGCAGAAGGCCTATGAGTATGTTGGCCGCACCGTAAAGAATGGTATTGCTTGCCACCTATACCACTTGGCATAAAGAAATAAAAATCAGATGCGGCGGTTACTTCTTTGTTGCCAGGCAAATCGCGCCGCCTATTAATGCAGCCACAAAAGTGATGCCGAAACTCATGACAATGCTGCACACCGCACTTATTATGCCCATGCCTGCAAGGAACGCCGCGCCGACTGCATTGCTGCCTGTGGCAACATTTATGCCCAGCCCGAGAACCGCTGAGAGAATCTGGAGCACAAGCGACACGACTGCAAACGACAGTGCAAGAACCGCCATCTCAGTTGCAAGCCCGCTCCAATCCTCCTTCCGCACGCCTGCTACTGATGCAGCAGCGTAGCCGGCAACCGCTGAGAGGCCGGGCCAGAGCAGGCATCTGCAGATGTTCACAACTGCCCCAACGCCGGGTATAAATGCCAATACCATCGGTATCGCAATCAGCAACACGGACAGAAGCAGGCCTATGCCTGCACTTGCAACAAACTTCATATGAACACCGATATGATTATGCGGGGATGTTTTTAAGCCTATGCAGGCCGGCACCGCTCCCAAAAGGAGTACGTAAATACGAAGAACGCATAGCCGAGAAGCATAAACAAAAGCGCTGACAGCGGTGTCAGCCCAACCAATGCGGGGAGTGATGAAAGCGTTGAGAATGACAGCAGCAACAAAAGCACGTATGACATCGTTTTCATGGAGTTTTTGGATATGAACTTAAACGAGGATCTGGCGGCCTGCATAAAGCCGGCACCCGCCTTTACCATATAAATGGGCATAAACACGAATAGCACAAACAGGAAAATTGAAATGGAGGATGCAAGTATTGCCGCCACAGATGGCTGTGCGGCTTCGCCTTGGCCAGCTTGTTCTTGCTGGCCGGGTGCCGCGCCATCATCGGCAACTGCGGCCGCACTCTTACCCCCTGATGAGAACATGAACAAATAGAATACCACTGCCAAAATTATGGCGCTCAGCAGTGTGTTTTTGGCCAGCCGCATGCGGTCGTTTGCCGGCATGCCAAGGAATTCATAATGGAACATTAGTATGAGCAGCGCAAGCGGGATGAATATGGTATCGCCCATATAAGGGATGCCCAAAAGCATCGCATATGCAAACGCAACCACGAACGTCATTACGAGATATTTAATCAGCAAAATCCCCTTTGAAACGGAGGCCTGAGCACCCGCGCTTATGGAGTCGCTTATTATACCGATGCCCGCTGCAATATCATTGCGTATTGAGCCAACCAAATCCTTCTTCACCTTTTCAGCCATCACAACACCTTATGCATTACTTGCTGCTGCCTTTTTCACGCACCATTGAAAGAACATACTCCCTGAACTGCTCCTCGCTTGCATCGCAGGCAAGCTCAAACAGCTCCTCAACATTGCCGAATGCATGGCCGTTTTTCCCAATTACCTTCTTAAGCACGGCTATGCCGCGCTCGCGCACCGTGCCCTCACTTGGAAGCATTTGCTCCTGCACATCGCCCTCAAGCCCCGCCTCTGCACCAGCTACGTTTATACTAAGGAAAAATTTTCCTGCATATGCCTCCTCAATCAAATGCAACTCACGCAGGTCTGAAGCGCACAGCCCCTCGCATGAGATGTCTATGCGCACGATCGGCCTGCCCACAGGGTCAATGCGCGAAAGCTCGGCTTCAACAGTTTGCTTGAGTGCAGCGGGCTCGCCAACCACAACCTCTCGGTAAATAAAAGGCCGCGTCTCAATAGTTATGTACTCCGCCGTTCTTGCCTTTGTATCATATATGTAAAATCCCTTCTGCGCCTCTTCCCTGCGCAGCTGTGTGAGCACAGTGCTGCCAGGCACAAGCAAATGCACGCCCTGCTTGTGCAGCTCATAATTCTTGTGCAGGTGGCCGCACACGTACAGGTCAAACCCCTTCGGGAGGTCCTCGGTTGCAAGCCCGTGCTCAACTGCAGGCATAAGCTCCTTAACATTCTGGTGGAACATGAATATGTTAAACGCGCCCTCAACCGGCTTTGGCGCGAGCCGCTCAACCGCGGCTTTTGCGTATTCCTCCGGCACGCCTGCAAGCCCGTACAGCGCAACCTTCTCGCCGTCCTTCTCAAAAATGCATGTGCGTGCGTGGCACGACTGTGCAAACCCTGCCTTGCACAGCAGCTCAACAGGATTCACAAAGCCCTGCGGCCTGCGCTCGTGCGTGCCCGCAATCACAAAAACTGGCTTGGTTACACATGAAAAAACCTCAAATGCCCTTGCGATAGTTTCCTGCTTGGGCACGCGCTCGTCAAAAATATCGCCTGCAACAAGAACAAGGTCTGCACGTTCGCAGGCGGCCCTGAGCGCGCGCTCCGCCTGAACAAAGCTGTCATCGTAAAAGCGGTCATACCCAAAATGGAAATCGCCGAGTATTGCAATTTTCACATGCGCACCCTGTGGCTTATTTAGGCGCACATAGTATTTATTTTGATTTTGTGGGGGGAATGCGGTGCCGAGTTCGGCAAAATTTCATATATAAAGGTTTTGTGCGATAGGCGTATGGAGTGGTGCTATATGGCTAAAGAGGAGTATATGGCCCTATTGATGGGCATGGGCATATCAGATGTGGATGCGGACACTGTATACGACTGCATAGTGACAAAAGAGGTGTGCACGTGGACAAGCTGCGACCAGATCCCGGAGGATTTGGAGGCGCGGCTCAATGAGTTCCTGGCACAACACCGGCTGAAAGTAAGCATTACGCCAATAACCACAAGGGGCCAGTATATCTGGCAGGTAGTTAAGGTATAGGAAACATATCACCAATATAAAATAAAGGTGCAATATAGTAGCATGCGGCGCGGGCAGGTAAGCGCGGAATATAAGCTCTTGCTTATAGTTGCAATTTTAGTCGCGCTTGTTGCATTCGTAATAATTCAGCCTTTTAGCCATGTTGAAAAAACACAGAGCGCCAGCTATTGGGAAAGCGCCACACCGTTGTCCATCGTAAGCTACAACATTAAGGGCAACTTTGTTGAGATCACCTTTGAAAACCGGAAAAGCTCGCGCATTCGCCTGACTGAGGTCTCACTTTCAGGGAAGCCAATGAACATATCCACCGTGATATTCTCAGCTGGCGAGAGGCACACTGTATCTGGGATATTGCCTGTGCCTTGCAGCGGGAAAAGCTTCGGCTATGACTTGATGCTTACGTGTGACATAATTTCAGCAAAGGGGACAACAATCACTGGCAACAAATTTGTTGGCTCAAAGCCGCTAATCGGCGACTGTGCGCCCTCTGCAGTTGAATTTACGCTGGGCAACAAAATATGCGAGCCGGGTGAAAACTCAACTATAACCGGTGACTGCTACAACCTCAGCGGTGCCGGTGCCGCCTGGTATCTTAATGAAGGTTCAGGGCTGCTCGCCTATGACAGCTCAGGAAACAACAACACGGGCAGCCTAAGCGGCGCAATTGCATGGGTCTCGGGGAGCGGCGGCACGGCGCTAAACTGCACCGGCAGCGGATATGTCCTTGTGCCAAACAGCAGGTCGCTCAACCTCAGTGGCGCAAACATTACTTATGAGGCCTGGGTTAAGTGGAACATCGTGCCAGCGAACGGCACATCGCAGGCAGTTATACTGGATAAGGGAAACGGCGCGCATTATACGCTGACGCACAGCACCAGCAACCAGTATTTCCAGTGCACAATAAGGAACTCAACTGCAGTACGCTCGGTAACGAGCATCACACAGCCGGTGCGCGGCAGATGGTACCATGTTGCATGCACATATGATGGGGAATTGCTGAGTATTTACGTGAACGGGAAGCTTGAGAAAAATGTGACTGCTGGCGGTGCACTGCGGCCCTCAACAACCGCAGTCAACCTCTGCCGGCTTACAGGAGGCACAAGATACTTCAACGGCGTTGTTGATGAGGTCATAATTTACAACCGCACGCTGAGCGCTGCTGAGATTGCGTCGCACTTTTACTCGCGTGTTGATTATACGCCTGGCAACAGAATATGCGAGTTCGGCGAAAACTCATCAGTGACAACGGACTGCTACAGCGAGACCAACGCAAGCGCAATATGGTATATGAATGAGGGAAGCGGTACACGCACATTTGACGATTCTGGCAACAACAATGTGGGCACGCTTGCTGGCACTGCGGCATGGGATGCCGGCAAGGCGGGCAGCGGGGTAAACTGCGGTTCCAGCGGCTACATCTCATCACCAAACAGCGCTTCCCTTAACATTATAGGAAACCAAATAACATACGAGGCATTCGTAAAGTGGAACATCCCGCCTTCAAGCGGCACGTCGCAGGCGGTAATACTTGATAAGGGAAACACTGCGCACTATACGCTTGGCCACAGCATAAACAACACTTACTTCACATGCACAATACGCAATGCCACGCACACAATAAGCGTGAACAGCACCACTTCGCCAATCCAGGGGGAATGGTACCACGTCGCGTGTGTGTACGACGGCTCAGCACTAAAAATATACATCAACGGGAATAATGAGCGCAGTGTGTCGGCGAGCGGGGCACTCAGGTCCTCAACCACTTCAGTAAACATATGCCGCACAACAGGCGGTGCAAGGTATTTCAACGGCGTGGTTGATGAAGTTGCAATATACAGCAGGGCACTTACCGCTTCCGAGATTGGCGCGCACGTTTCTTCACGCGGCTGACGGCAATCTCTTTTGAGCCGGCAACATCACGGTAGCGGGAATACACCGCATACAGGAACACTAGATATGCCAGCACATATATCGGGTCTATGAATGGTGCGAGATCATTATATGCACCGATTTTAACGGAATAAGTATATAGCGAGTCAAATATCGTGAACAACAGCATTGACCTAGCAATTCCGCCAAAGCAGTTATTTTTGTCTTGGCCTAGGACTATATAGAATGATAGCGCAAGCAATATAACATCGCCGATCGGATAAACTAGGTTTACAATTCCCTCAAAATCAAGTGTTACCGGAAGCAGGTACTTAAGAAGCACCGTAATGTAGACTATAGAGATGGCCGAGATTGTTGCAAGAACAATTGAATCTGCACGGATATTGTTTTTTCTTATGTAATCAACAAATCCGAATACGAGGAAGGGATACCCTGCCAGCCAAAGCAGGTCGGCATACTCAGGAGGGACATCTTCAATATACTGCGCACAAAACCAGAGTGTCTCACCCAAAGCCCACAAGAACATGGCTATCATAAACAGATACAGATGCTGCGGGCGATATTCGCTCCAAAATATGTAGCACGCGATGGCACATATAACTGCAAGCAATAGTGGGGAGATCGAACTTACAGCGGTATACAGGACATAAGGCAGCTCCGCAAAACCAACCAAAAATGATATAAGGAAAACCAATAAACCGGTCCCCCATAATATATCCATCTTTTCCATATGCTATGTAGTCTGGACCAATTAATAAAAAGATATAGTGGTGGCCAAGCACGATTTAGGAGGGGAGTGCATACAAAAAGGTGAAAAAGGTTCTGCAGTTATCCCTTAACATACTTTGCCAGATATGATGCAAGCGATGCCGGGCTTTCCGTCTGGTAATATACCGTTGCGGGACCGGTTATCTTTAGCATAATGCCCTCGCCGCCCGCAAGCTTGCTCATCAGGTTCTTTCCGGCGATGAATTTTTCCATCTTTGCGCTGTCCTCAACACCCACAAAGCACGCATTGTCCACTATGAACGCCTCGCCATCTTTAAGGGATTTCTTGAACAGGGCCTCACCGCCTGCAAGGTAGAGCTTTCCCTTGCCGGATGCATGCAGGAACATGAATCCCGCACCCGCGCTCAGCGAAGTGAGGCCGCCAAACTTTGATGAGATTGTTATGTCTCCGGTGTGCGCAAGGTAAACTCCATCGCCGAGTATCATGCCGCCGTTAAGCGGCACTTCAGCAATCTCGCTTGGGATTGGAGTGCCAAGCTGCAAAGTTAGGTTTTCCTTTGCGGTAATCCTGTTTATGAATGCGCTTTCCCCGCCGCCGATAAACCTAAGCGCGCTTGACGCCAGGCCGCCGGCAAGCTCGCTGCTTATCTCAATCTCACCTGTTGATGAGATTATGGCGCCGGGCTCTGCGCATATCATATCCCCCTTATCCATATAAACGGACATTATGTTTCCGATGTTTGTTTTCTCAATTCTTATTTTCATATGCTCACCCCAAGAATTTTATCATCGTGCAATCCCTTCCTTTACCTCACGCACAACCTTATCCGGCGAGCGCCGCCTCCGTGATGAGATTGCACGCATCAGCAGGTTTGAAAGCAGTTCGTACGTCCGCTCAGTTATTGCGTTCTCCTCCTGCCTGCAGTGCAGGTAGGCCTCAAAGAAACGCATTATGCGCTTTGCACCGCCTTTTGAGAACCTGTGCTCGCGAAGTGCCCGCTCAACAAAATTCAAAAACTCTTCGGGATTGCTGAACTGCTTGGGGCGGACACTTTCAAAACTCCTGCGCGCTTTAACAGCGGCGCCTGCCCCCACAGGAGGGGACTGCAAGCTTTGGCTCTGCATATCCATTATTCTCAAACAACCATTTTTAATTTAACTTGGCACAAGCATAGCATGGCAGTTTATACGCCATCTGACGACTCATACCTGCTGGCGGAAGTGCTTGCGTCACGCACGTGCAGGCGGTTTCTTGATATGGGTTGCGGGGCGGGCATACAAGCCGAGAGCATTGGGCATGCAGATGAAATTATTTGCGCGGATATAAATAGAGAAGCTGTTGAGGAGGCGCGTGCGCGCGTAAAGCGCCCAAACACCAAATTTGTTGTCAGCGACCTTTTCGGCAATATTAATGGCAAGTTTGACCTTATTGCGTTCAACACCCCATACCTTGACGACAGCGAGCCGCGCGACATTGCGTGGACGCACATGCAGAACGGCAGGGATGTGATTATCAGGTTTATGGAAGAGGCAAAAGGCCACTTGGAAAAAGACGGCGCCATACTTATGGTGATTTCAGACCGCGGCTACAGCAGGTACCGCACAGAAGCAATACGGATGGGCTATACATGGGAGGTTGTCGGGGAGAAGGCCCTTTTCTTTGAAAAGATATTTGCGGTTGAGCTGCGCCTGCGCGCCTAAATTCGGTGAGTGGATGATGCGTGTTGTGCTTGTAGAGCCGATATATGATATTAATGTGGGGATGGTATGCCGTGCTATGGCTAACTTTGGGCTTTCTGACTTGTGGATTGTGAGGCCCATTGCACCGTTGGGTCTTGAAGCTGAAAAATACGCCCGCCATGCAAAAAACATACTCAAACGCGCAAAAATTGTTGATTCGATTGAGGTTGCTGTCAAGGGGAGGTATCCTGTGATTGCGACAACTGCATCATTGGATAAGGGCAAGGGCGGCCTATCACGGCCAATTCCGCTGAGCGAGCTCTCACGCAAGAAGATAAACTTGTCAAAGGCGGCTCTGCTGCTTGGGAGGGAAGATTTTGGGCTGCCGCGTGAGCTGGTTATCAAGTCGGATATTGTTGCCTTTATTGAAACTGATAATAGATATCCCTCCATGAACATCTCAAATGCCGCGTCAATCCTGTTTTATGCACTCAGGGGATCAATTGGGCGCACAATTGAACGCAACCCTGCTGATAAAATGATGGTGCGCCGTGCGGCACAGTACTTCGCAGAAATCACAGATGCGGTACGGACGCATTTGCGCAACCCTGCAAAAAGCAAGAAGGCGTTCAGCAATCTGCTTTCAAGTGGCAATGTTGAGCAGAAGGAGATGCGGGCGATGATGTGCGTGCTCAAGGAAGCCGCACGCCGGCTTAAGGAGGGCAGTGTCCCTGCCCCGGACAAGCCAAAAAGCAGCAATACAGAAGAATCAAGCAACGCGAACACAAGGCCAAGAAAAGAGTTAAGTTAAAAATTAGGAGTTTACTTTCTCCTCTTTACAATCTTCATTTTTGCAGGTGTCAGCAGGATCTTCTCGTTGTCAATCCTTGCAATGTCCCCGCGTATGCTCTTCGTGTATTCCTTGAGCTTGTCAATAACCTGCGTGAGCACCTTCTCATTCTTCAGCATCGGTGTGATGTTGAGAAGTATGAGGTTGCCGTTCCTAAGCTCCTCCTTTATCTCCGTGATTACATTCACGTTCTCAAGCGCCACCGGCTTGACGTATGCCGCCGCCTCCTCATCCGTATCGTGCAGGTTCTCCAGGTCCTCGCTGTCAAGGTATTCCTGTACGTTCATCTCCTTGCCTCCGAGCCCAAGAGCATCAGAAAACTTCTGCAGTATACCCATATTACCACCAGAAGTAATTCGGCAATAAAGAATATAAATATGAATTGGGAGCTTATGCCGGTCTGCGGCGCAGTTCCACTAATTCCGACGTTAAAACCAATAGTGGAAGTTAAGCATATATAGTTTCCCGCCCTGAAAATCAGCCATGCTTACCTTTGAGGAGCTCATGGAGAAGGGCGGCGTATTCAAGGACATGAATGCGCTTTCGCCGCACTATGTACCTGATGTTTTCCCGCACAGGGAAGCCGAGATTGAGGCAATAATGAAGTCCGTGGCTCCGGCCCTCAAGGGTGCAAAGCCCAAGAACGTGTTTTTGTACGGCAAGACCGGCACGGGAAAAACCTGCTGCTCACGCCTCGTTATGGAGAAATTCAATAGCATGAACCGCAATGCAATGATGAAGTATATGAACTGCAGGATCTATGACTCACGCTACAAGATAACTTTCAAGATTGTGAATGAGGTCTGCAAGAGCGATGCAAAGATGGGGTACCCGCTCTCAAAGCTTTACGAGAGCATGCTCGAGTGGGTTGAGGAAAGCAACACGCACCTGATAATCGTGCTTGATGAGATAGACATTGTAAGGGATGTTGACGACCTAGTGTATACGATGACCCGCGTGAACGATGAGCTGGAGCGCGGCAGCATATCAATAATGGGGATATCAAACCGGCTGCATTTCAAGGACCGGCTTGACCCGCGCAGCAAAAGCGCGCTTTACGAGAAGGAGATAATATTCAGGCCCTACAGCGCAAACCAGCTTTATGAGATATTAAGGCACCGTGCATCCATTGCCTTTAATGAAAATGCGGTTGATGATTCTGCACTTCACATGTCGGCTGCGCTTGCGGCACGCGAAACCGGCGATGCAAGATATGCGCTGAAGCTGCTGCAAAAAGCAGGCGTGATTGCAAATGACAGTGGCGACGACCGCGTAACGGATGCACATGTTGACAGTGCGCGCAGGAGTGTTGATGACGAGCTCGTTATTGAGGCGATAACCACACTGCCGCAGCACGAGCAGATTGCGCTTTACGGCATATCACTGTTGCACCTCAAGGGAAGCAGCTACAGAAAACTCAGTGATGACGGGCAGGACGTGTTTATCTCAGGTGAAGTGTATGACAGCTACGTTGCCGCGTGCAAGCAGCTGGGCATAACCCCGCGCACGGCGCGCTGGTTCTCCGAATACCTGCACGACCTTGATATGCTTGGCCTAATCGCGCTTACATCCTCAGGCAAGGGCACGCGCGGCCAGACCCGGTTCATCAAGCTGACGTATGATGCAGGCAAAATAAAGGAAATAGTTGAGCGCCTATTCTCCTAATATTACGGGCCCAAAGTAGGCGTGCATTAGCGTGCCTGCCAAAACGCCACCTGCCACTGGCAGTCATACTGCTCTGCAGCACACATCTGGCCGGGGTAGGTGATATCCATATCAACCACGACGTATGTATGTGAGCCGGACATTGGGACTTCCAGCCCAGAGTAGGACATCTTGCGCGAAACCTGCGATGCACTGATTTCTGGGCCCCCTAATGCAGACCAAGCAACCTCATTGCCGTTGCGTATCTCAACCTTGTTAACATTAAGCGATGTCCTGCCGTTGGCAGCGGTTGCGGTCATATCCATATACAGGCTCTCGGCATCATTATCCGTAACCTGCGTAACTATAGCCGGGCCGGCAGAGATATTATACTCAAAATAGCGGATTACGTTATCTGAGGGTGTATACCTTATCTTGTAATCAATCCTGTAAATGCCGTAGTATACGGCTGCCTGCGGTCCGGCTGCCCACGGCGAGTGGTATGTATGGCTTATGTAATACTCGGTGCCAGTTTTAGTAACCATCTGCGGTGGCTGGACAACCGTGACCTGTGCAGTGGCTGTTGACGTTGCGCCGTCAGTATCTGTTACGCGCATCCTAAGCGTATAAACACCGGTGGCTGAGTATGTGTGGGTTACAACATCAAAAGATTCTGTTGCAGTGCTGCCGTCGCCAAACTCCCAATAGACCGATGCAATCCCTCCGTCGCGGTCAATTGATGAAAGCGGGCTGAAAGATATCGGTTCGCCCTTATACGCAAGGTATTGTGTGCTGTCAAGCACTGCGATCGGTGGCTGGTTGCCCAATACTGTCACATAAATCTGCTCTGTATCACTGCCGCCGTGGTTATCGGTGACCATCAGCGTGACAAGATGCTGGCCTGCAGTTGGGAATGATTTTGAAACCACCCACCCGTCTTCCCACTCGCCGGCGTTGTCAAACCTCCACTTGCAGTAATAGTAAGAACTGTCCCTATCAGAAGAGTTTCTGCAGTCGAATGTGAACAGTTGCCCTCTGAGCGCGCTTGCCCTGTCCGCAGCGATTACGGCATTCGGCGGGCTGTTCTGGACAGTTGGCAGCCTAAGCTCTGCGTTATTGTTGTCCATGATGGTTTCAGTTATGGTGCCGGATGGGTTCACAACCGCAGAGAATACAACCTCTCTCCCGCTGTAGGTATTGTTTATCCTGAAGTAATCAACAACCTCTGCAGATGCACCGGGCTCAAGCTTCTGTATTGTCTCTTCCTTTATCTTAACGCCGTTCGCAAAAACCTGCACAGGGATGGCCGTTGCAGGGGCATTCCCTGAATTCCTCACTGAAGCGGATACCTTGACATACGAATTGTAGCCGGCAGCGCTAGGCACTATGGCCGCACTCTTATCAGACGAAAGGGATGCTGAAAGGTCCGGAAGCCTGGCGTCCAGTGAAAGAGATGCGTCGTTGTTGCCGAAATCACGCTCGTATATGGCACGCGATGGATTTGCCTTGACGAGAACTGTTGGGTGCTGCGGTATGCCTGGAGGGATGTTCCATTGTATGCTTTGGACAGAAGATGCGCCCGCTGAAAGCGAGCTGATGGCTTTTGAGCCAATCTCCACCATCTCCCCGGACGGCTTTACGTAATAAAACACAACCTGCACGTTTGTGGCCCTTGAAGTGCCAATATTTTTTAACTCGGCCTTAAGCGTTATATTAGACCCTACTGATACTGTTCCGCTGTAGTTTATGCCCTGCACACTCAGGTCCGGCAGTGAAACATTTACGGCTTTGGCAGCATCATTGTTATCATGGGGCAGCTCAAAAATTGCATCCTCTTCATCAACCTTAACCAAAAAAGATACCTCCTTTACACCTGCCGGGACAGCCCAGTCAGCGTATACGCTTCTTGAGGCCTTGGCATTAAGCACGTCCACTGTCGCGTGCTTGAAAAGCGAATATTTCTCCCCATCAGCAGAGAAATAGAAATCAACCGATACATTCCGCGCAGTGAAGGTGCCGAGGTTCTCAACCTTTGCAGTAACCTTGGAGGTCTTTCCGGGCTCAGGAATCGGAGATACGCTTATGCCGCTTGTCTTGTTTATTGCAAGGTCAGGGTACAGAGTTTCTATATCAAGAGGATGCACGGCTAAATTGTTTTCCTCATTTATCTCGCGCACGCCGTTGTCCGGGTCAACGATAACGGCAATATCAATATGCTTGGCATTTGGTGGCATGACAACATTTGCGTAGACAGTCCTGCTGGCACCGGGCGCTAACGAATCAATTGTTGCCCTGCCAACCACCTCACCTTCAATGTTTACAGTTGGCGCACCGTATCCTGCATCCTTCTTCAATAGTGATGAAATGGCGCTTCTCCGCAGCTGATACATCTCAATTTCAGAGAAAGATGATTCTTCACCCTTTTGCTCATACACCTCTATCCTTTCAGCGCGCTTGAACACAACCGTTACATTCCTCGCAGCCGCCTGCCCGTAGTTATAAACCTTTGCACGAAGCGTGGCTGTTGAGCCAGTGCGCAAAATGGAGGGCGTGTGTGAAACCAGCGAATCATCAATGTGGATGTCCGGCAGGAATGTGCTCTCGGATATCTGGATCACCGCCTTGTTGTTTTGCTCGCTAAGCTCATCCACTGTGTTGTTCGGGTCAACAAAAATGCTTATAGAGCGCTCTGACGGCGGCAACAGCAGAGTGATGCGCGCGGTTGAGTTTGCGGGGATGGCTGAGATTTTGGAGCATCTTGCGTTGGCGCACACAGGCACGTTAGATGCCTTCTCTGAGCCGATGTTGCGCACGCTCACCGTAAGTGATATGTTTTGCTGGCCGCTTGCCTCCTTGAGCTGGTAGGCAATATCCTGCTCTGAAACTGCCAGGTCCGGCTTTGGCGCAGGGAGGTAGGTAACGGCCAGAGCCACCTCATTATTTCCCTCGTCTTTCTCAATTATCTCGTTTGAAGGATCAAGTGCCACCGCAATTTGCACTGTGCCTGCTGTAGATGGCGGCGTGCACTGGATGGACACTGTTTGTGTTGCCCCTGTACCTATGTATTGCATGTTTTTGAACTGCCGTGTGCCATCACCGCATTGCACCATGAGAGAAACGTTTGTGGCACGCTCTTCTCCGGCATTTTTGATGTATGCCTTAACGGTGATGTTTTTTCCTGTGTATATGGCGGCCGGCGTAAACGTAACATTTGATACAACTAAATCAGGGTATACTGCGGGCATCTCAAAAGACATAATTTCTGACTCGTAAACTGTTGAGTTGTAAGTGCACTGGAGCTTGTAATAGTACTTAACGGAATGTGAAAGTGAGCGAAGAAAAACTATATGAGATGTTGACTTCGTGTAATTAGTTGCTGAGGAAGCCAGACTCTGGTCCTTGCCATACAAAACACGGCTACTGCAATTGTACACTGTATCCCAACTGATGGCTGCTGACGAGCCGTTTATGCTTACCTCAACATTGCTAAACTGCGCAAAAAGAGCGCCGGACAGTAAAAGCAGTATTAAGACCTGCCTCATTTAATCACCACCGCTGCGGCACACATCGCCGCCAGATGCCACAACCCATACCACCGAGCCCTCCTCAACTTCAACTGAATACTCGCCTGCCGAACGGCATGGGATTTCCGTGCTGTCTGCGAACATCTCTGGGAGAGACTCAATAAAGGAATACGGCTGCTCGCGGGCAATCCCCTGAGGGATTAAAATCTTGTATGATTTTTTGCGTGATAACGAATTGAAAACATACTCCCATTGCATTGCCTTGCCGTCGGAACCAGCCAGCCCGTATATTGAGATTAGCACCGCATCTGGCGCATATTTAAGCGCCAGCGATTTGGCGCGTTCCAAGCCGGCCCTTGCTGAAAACGGTTCCGCATCTGAACCCTCTCCACTGCCGTTCTCAGTGCCGGCATTTTCAGCGGCTTCTTGGGTTCCCTGCTGGCCTAAGCCGGCATCGCCGCTCTTGCCCTGAATTTGATCTTGGCCGCTATTTTCTGTGCATCCAAGTGCGCCCAGCACCGCGAAAGTCAGCAGAAGCAGAAATAAGGGATTCCTCATGCTTGCTTTTTAGCAGTAAAAATTATATGCGGCTTTGGGCACAGTTGTACCTGAAAGACCGCATATGCTTACGGTCCGCTGCGCAGCTTCTCCCCCGCCACAAAAAAGAATGATTTTCCTGAAACCAGCCAGGAGAGCTGGGTAAGCAAATCACTGTTGAAAACTTCTGCGGGATAAACAGTGCATATGCGAAGGCCGTTGCTTTCAAAAAGGCGGCGCACCTCACCGAGCGTGTGGTACGACTCGTGCGGCACGGCATACCTGTCATAAAGCGTGGGAAGGGAAGCGGTGCGCAGCGGTGCGGCAAGCGGGCTCTTGGCTATAAATGACATTATGCGGTCGGGATCGCCATCAAAGGCCGTATGCAGGACGGCTCGTGCCATCCTGTAATGCGCGCGGCTGTAGGCATTGTAGAGGCCAATAAGGATACGACCACCAGGCCTAAGGTGGCTGCACAGGCGCCTAAATCCCTCATGCGGGTCAACGGTGTGGTGAAGCACTCCGGAGCATATGATGCCGTCAAACTTGCGGCCCAAATCAAGCGTTGTTACGTCCGCTACCTTGAATTCAATGTCCTGCCCATATTTACGTGCTAGTGCGCGGGCACGCTCCACCTGCGCAGGGCATATATCCACTGCCGTTACTCGCGCCCCCATATGCGCAAGCAAAAGCGATTTCTCGCCCGTGCCGCACCCCGCATCAAGCACCTCTTTCCCTTTTATGCTGTCAGGGCTGAATCTCCATAAAGAAACCAGCCGGCTGACAAACTGGCGGTGCCGCTTGCCAAACGGGAACCTAATCGTTGGGTATGGGTATTTTGAGTAGAAGCATATTACCCTGTCTTCAACATCGCTGCGCACAGCCTAAAATAAGGATACTAACGCTAAAAAATACAGATGGGAAAATAGGGAAACTCAATCCTTAATGCCGAGGTGCTTCTTAAGGCGTGCAATGTCCTCCTGAAGGCGCTTCCTGTCCTCGGGCTTCATCTTGAGCTCCTCAAGCGTCTTCGGCTCCTTTGGAATCTCGGGGATGTTGATTCTCTCAACGCTGAATGCCTTTGCCTTCTTCACCTTTGGCTCTGCGGCCTTCGCTTCCTCCTTTGCTTCAGGTGTAGCCAAGGCCTCCTTCTCGCGGGGGTATACATAGGCACATGCAGTGCCCTTGCACACCTTCTTGGGTGCATCTGCGCCTTTCGCGCCTTCCCTGCACACGGGGCCGCCAGCAGAGCCGGCAAGTGTCTTGAGCATAATCTCGTAGCTCTCGGGCATGCGGCATACCATCTCCTTTGCGGACTCGGCTTTAGTTGCATCAGCATCGGCCTTCTGCTCCTCCTTGCTGCCGCACGCCACCGCCAGCATTATGGTGCCCGCGGCAAGCATCTTCATAAACGGGCTCGCCTTCCTAGCCTCGGGCTTCTTGGCAACATTCTCGCTCTTTTGCATCATAATCACCCTTAAAGCTCACGCTCTATTGCCTTAAGCGTGGCATTCTCCAGCTCCTTCACAACCTGCTCGGGCTTGCCCTCCTTTGCAAGGTCGCCCGCCTTCTCAAGAAGGTCCATGTGCTGTGGGTATTTCTCAATGAACGTCTCAAGCAGCTCCGCCGCGATCAGCCACTTCAAAAGCGCTTCTTTGGATGCACGCTCATCATTCTTTATGGACTTGCATACATCCGTATACTCAGTGCATTCCTTTGCCTTCTTTTCCTGCTTCGCAGCCTCGGCCTTTGCGCCGACCACGCCTTCCCATATTGACCTTTTGGCAGTTGCGCCCGCCTCAATCTGGTACTGCTCAACTGCATTGCCGCTGCGGACGTTTGAAACCGTTCCGCAGGACGTAAACGCCGGCGCGGCAGCCAGCATGCCTGCAAATGCAGCTATCCTGACCGCCTCCTTG
>JAVYLZ010000001.1:0-29364 GCA_038740245.1 Candidatus Micrarchaeia archaeon | reverse complement strand
GTGCATGTGTACTCTGCATATAAGCACCTATGCTCCTGTTGGAAAGGAATTTGTATTTAAATGTTTCTAATTGCGCAAAACCTAGATAGAGCATCCACAAGAGAGCCATTTTCGTGTAAGCGAAAATAGCGGGGGGCCCCGCCCCCTCTAACGGACCTCGCTTGAGTAGCCGGCACGCCGCTTTTGGCCGTAGTCACTCATGCCTGCGCGGTAGGCGCTGCCGTACGAGTCAAGAAGCTGCTCCTCAATTGAGCGGGCGCGTATGACTGCCCTTTTTATGTGCTCGTGCGTTATGTAAGGTTCGCCTTCTATTATCGCAATATCGCCTGCCATTTTTATTATGCCACTCAGCTCGCGAAGGCGCAAGGTAAGGCCGTCCTTGCCATCTATCTGGCGTGCGCGCAGGCGGGCTTCTGATATGATGCGCTCGCAGGCCTCCGCAGTTGCGTGGGGGATGTTGCCCGCCTTTACAATCTCCTGTGCGATAAACTGGCACATTTTCATCCTGTTCTGCTCAGTATCCGGCATCACGGTGTTGAGCAAGACCTCATACCCGGAGCCGATTATGCGCGAGCGCAGCGGCGGTAGCAATGACTGCACATCGTTTATGTTCACCGCACCAACAAGTATGAAATCGCACGGCACGTTATCAACGCGGACCGCCGCGCCCGTGCTGGTTGAGTTGCGCCCCGTTATTGGGAATCTTTTCTCCTGCATGGCTGTAAGCAGGTGCCGCTGAAGCTCGCCGAGCGTTGAAAGCTCATCTATGAACAGCACACCCTCATGCGCCTCGTGGACCGCACCGGGGATTACGCGCTCGTGCGGCGGTATCCCGATGTTGGGATGGCCACCGTATGGGTCGTGCCGCACATCTCCCAACAGCTCAGATTCGCTCGCACCAGTCGCCTGCACAAACACCTTCCGCTCAAGCGGCACAATAACCTTCCTGAGCTCTTCCATCCCGTTCTTGCCCGTATTCTTATACACCTTGATTTTGCTGCCCACGCGCTCGTAAAACACTTCCTCTTCCTTGCCGTCGGGGCCTGTCCTCTTGTAGAGTATCTTGTCATCGCGGTTTAGGCGGGGCATCTCGGCAACCACATCCTCAAGGTTGCGCTGCTTGCGGTATTTTTCTGCGCCGCAGTATAGGCAGATGTTTGAGTCCGGGTCGCTTATGGTCCCGCACTTGCGGCACCTGAACCCGAGCTTCTCTGAAACGTAATACGGTGCATCCCGCGGGTCCAAAAGCCGGGCCTTGGCCCGCTCGCGGCGCTCGCGCTCTATCTCCTCAATATTCTTGACTTCAAGTATGGGGCGGTCCGGATTTTCAGGATTTGCGAGCACCGCAACCTGCTGTGTGGGCCTTGGCAGTATTGAGGATATTGTATTGGCTATGAAGCTTTTGCCCGTGCCAGGCGGCCCAACGAGAAGCAGGTGCCTTTTCTGCCGTGCCACTATGCTTGCAATCTCAAGCACGTGCTCCTGGCCGATCACCTGCTCAAGAGGGCTCTGGGGGAGCCGGATTTCAGAAGTGTCCCTGAACGGGAGCATGGTGGGATTAGGGCCCTAAATCCTTAAAAAGGCTTTCGGAAGCCCTTTCTCGCCCTGCGAAAAGGATTGGCTTATTTTTTGCGTTGGGCAAACATTTCGTTAAGCAGGAGCACTATGTAGATGCCTATTGCAAGGCCGGCGATTGCGCCCGTTACTATGCGTGAAAGCTGCGTGCTTTCCCAAAGGCCGAACAGCTGTGCCGTGCCGTCTATGCCCATGGGCACGAGGCCGAGCAACAGGTAGCCGATGTGCGGCACGCCGCGCATGCGCGTGCGGAACAATGCAAACACCAGCGCTGCCGCAAGCATCCCGAGATACATTGCAGAGTCGCGCGTGCACACCGCAAGCTTATAGCCAAACATGCCGTCGCGCTCAACATACTCCGCCCTGTTGCGCCCCACCTGCTGCCGCGAATACTCAAAAACGCCGTCATACGCGTGTGTTGCCGAGGTGTATTTTGTTGCAATTACTGCTTTGCCTTCATGCCCTGCGGGGATGCAGTCGTCAATCATCCAGCCGGACTGAGTGCTGAATATGCAGTGCGAGCGGTATATCCACTGGTGGCAAAGCGGTGCGGCCGCATTGTAAAGCACGGATGCAGCTGCATCGTTGCCTGTAAGCGCAGCCACGGGAGCACCGATGGTTGGAAGTGTAAATACAAGTGTAAATGCAATGTAAACTGCAAGGGCATGCCGCCAATCAAGCTTCATAAAGGGCATTTGCTCCCGCACAATTATTAAAGCTTTAGGCGACAACCCAAAAAGCAGTCATAATGCCAGAAAGTTGATGTATTATGGGGTTTCTTGAGAGGTGCGAAGAGGCACGGCAGGCAATATCGCGGATGAACCACGTGCTTATTGTGCACCATTACGATGCCGACGGGTTGAGCGGCGGCGCGCTTGCAGCGGCGGCGCTTGAAAAGATGGGCAAGGACTACTCGCGCGTTTGCTACAGGAAGCTTTCAGACAGGGAGCTTGCAGAGGTTGGCGCGCGCAACGAAAAGGATGTAATTTTCGTGGATTTTGGTGCAGGCGCAATTGATGGCATTGAGAAGCTCGGCAAAAATGCAATTGTGATTGACCACCACCAGGGCGGGGAGAACTCTGTGCTTCAGGTCAACCCGCGCCTCTTCGGCATTGACGGCTCTACTGAGATGTCCGGTGCATCAACTGCATACTTCACATTCGCGATGGTTGAGCTTGCGCCAATCGGGATTGTAGGCGCGGTCGGCGATATACAGGCCCCGCTGAATGGATGGAACCGCCGCATGCTTGTGGAGGCCGAAGAGGCTGGCATCGTCAGGCATTACAATGACCTATGCATGTTCGGCAGGGTGAGCCGGCCGCTCGTGCCGTTCCTGCAGTATTCAATAGACCCATATTTGCCCGGCCTCACAAACAACGAGCAGGCCGTGCTATCATTTTACGATGAGCTTGGGATTGCCATAAAAGACGGCGACCGCTGGCGCACATACAGGGACCTCACCGAGCAGGAGAAAACACTGCTGCGCGGCGCGCTTGCCGCATACCTTTATGAGAAGGGCCGCGCACACGATGCAAAATCCCTTATCAGCGAGGTGTACGAGCTTACAGCTTATCCGGAGGGCACCGAAATGCGAGATGCAAGCGAATTCTCAACACTGCTTAATGCGTGCGGCAGGCACAGCAAGCCAGATGTGGGTGTAGATGTTTTGCTGAAAAGGCCCGGCGCATATGAAACCGCAAGGGCGCTCTTGGAGCTGCACCGGCGGATGCTGAGGCAGGGCATTGAGTATGCCGAGCGCTCGGCTGTTGACCTTGGCGTAATGTATTTTGTTGATGCACGAGGCGTGATTGAGGATGGGATTATAGGTGTTGTTGCAGGCATGCTTTACGGAAGCGTGCGTGCCGACAAGCCCATACTCGCAGTTGCGCTTGATGCAGACGGAAACGTCAAGGTGAGCACGCGTGCCACAAAGCGCCTTGTGCAGTCGGGCGTTAACCTCGGCAGGGCACTGAATGTTGCGTGCGAGGGCGGTGTCGGTGTTGGTGGGGGGCACGATATTGCGGCTGGCGCCACGGTAGCCCCAGAGCACCTCAACCTGTTTTTGGAGCGGTTCGGCTCAGAAATTGCTGCCCAGCTCCAGGTATAATGCACTTAAAAATAGTCGTGAAGCTTCTGCTGGTTTGCAAGGATGCTCTCAACGGTGCTCCAGCGCATGCGCACGTACTGTTTTCCTTTTCCTGTGCGCAGCATCTCGCGCACCGCATCAACTGTTGCCTCGTCTGACGGGTACCCTGAGGAGAAATTAAGGCGCAGCTCCTCACGTATCCTGTCAATCTCCCAGTCACGCCGCACCTTTGCGACTATTGAGGCTGCGCTCACAACCGGGTAATTGAAGTCCGCCTTGTGCTCGGCACGTATGGTGTGCTTCTTTGATGAGTGAGACAGTATGCGCTCGGCAAACTTGTGCGCGTGCGGGTCCGGCGAGTCAACTATAACCTCCCTGCACTTGTGCGGCATCTCATCAAGCAGGTATGCGCCCTTCATCGCCTCAATCTCGTTGAGCGAATGCGTTTTCATAAGCTCGTTCAATTCTGCAGCGGTTACGAGCACGGTTGCGTGGTAGAACTTTTTCGTTATTTCTGGATAAAGCTCCTCGCGCTGCTCGCGCGTGAGCAGCTTTGAGTCCTTGAGCCCCAGCGATAAGAAGTCCTTTTCGCGGCCGGCCACCACGGAAATTGCAAGCGGGCCGAGCACTGAGCCCCTGCCCGCCTCATCCATACCCGCAATCATAAGGATTAGTTAAGTGTTAAAATACTAAAAATGCTCCGGTTAGCCCTGGAGCGGTATGGTCTTCTTGTCAACTATTACGAAATCAGAGACCGCCATCACGGAATCATAAGGCACTAGCGAGTGGCCCTGGTCATCCCTCTGCAGCCTTGATGCAACCGGGCTGTCCGCGCTTGGCTCAATAACAAGCGTCTGGAGACGGCCGCCGACTTCGGCAACCTTTATGTCCACAAGCCTGCCAAGGTCCTCACCATCACTGGTTATGATCTTCTTGCCTGCGAGCTGTTTAGCTATAACATATTTCGGCATAAAACCACCTTAACAGCTAACAATACGCAATAAACTATTTAAATGTAAGAGTGGGGCTGCAATTCGGTGCCTGCCGAGTTATATAAGCTTTTGCCGAACTCGCTTTAACAACCCCCTAAAAACGGCCTAGCATACATTACCGTTACTTATACGTAAAGTTTTCACTGGCTGCCCGCTAACCAGCACACGTTTGTCGCCAGAGTATAGCACTCCGTTGCGGATTTCAAGCGGCACCTTTTGGAACTCATTTATGGTAATTTCCCTGTATGAATCCCGCGCCGTGCCACCTTCACGAACTGCACGCGCGCCCGGCTCAGCTGCAGGTAATTCAAGAACCTCAACCGCGCCTGCGGATTCTGCGGCGAGCAGCATGCCCTCGGATTTCACCCCTCTGAGCACGGCCGGCTTGAGGTTGGCCACTATTATCACTTTCTTGCCAACCAATTGCTCGGGCGTATAGTGGCCAACAAGCCCCGATACAATCTGCCGCCCGCCCGTGCCCATGCGCACCCTTTCAATGAGCAGCTTCTCCGCGTTCGGGTGCTTCTCAACCGAGATTATCTCGCCGACCTCAAGGCACACATCATCTATTGAGATGCCTGCTTGGGGTGCCTTGGCCTTCTGCTGCACCGCTGCCGCCTCAACCTCAATTTTCCTGAATAATGGCGCGTGCGCACCGAGCGCATGCCCTTCCTTAAGCGAAAGAGTGCCGATGTCGTCCCACTTGCGCGGGGATATGCCAAGCTGTCTGAACAACTCGGCGCTTGCGTGCGGCATGAACGGCTCAATAAGTATTGCAAGGTCCTTGACCTGGTTTATGAGCACGGCCATCACAGTGGCTGCACGTGCCCTGTCTGATTTTATTAATTTCCACGGCTCATTTTGCTGGAAGTACTTGTTAGCGCTGCTTGAAAACTCCATTACAACTGCAAGCGCATCTTTTATCCGGTAACTGTCCATTAGATGTGATACACGCAAACCCTTCTCCTTCTGCTCAGACATGAACGCAATATCTTCGTTGTTTGGCGAACATGAAGGCACATGCCCGTCAAAATTATTGTGCGTGAATATAAAGACTCTATTTGCAAGATTACCTAAGTTGGCCACAAGCTCGTTGTTGTTGCGCTCTGCAAGCGCACGCTCCGAGAAATCCCCGTCATCAAACGTTGATATCTCGCTTAGCAGGCAATACCTGACGGCGTCCTGCCCGTACTTTTCTATGAGGTGCATGGGATCAACAATATTCCCGAGAGATTTGCTCATCTTCTGGCCCTCAACAGTGACATACCCGTGGACCATAATCCCCGTGGGCAGCTGCTCGCCCATTGAGAGCAGCATTGCTGGCCAGTATATTGCATGGAAGCGCAGGATGCCTTTGCCTATCACGTGCGCATCGGCCGGCCACCACCTCTTAAACTCGTTCTTATCCGAGCCGTAGCCAATCCCCGTTATGTAAGTGCCGAGCGCATCAAACCATACATACATTATCTGCGACTCGTCGCCGGGGACGGGCACACCCCATCCCTTCGCGCGCTTCACTGAGCGCGATATGCTGAAATCCTCAAGGCCTTCGCGCACAAAATGCAGCATCTCGTTCATCCTAGATTCAGGAACAACTTTGAGTCGCCCGCTCTCAATCAGTTCCTCAAGCCGCTTCTGGTACTTTGAAAGCCTGAAAAAGTAATTCTCCTCCTCAACCACCTCGGGCACTTTCTTATGCTCGGGGCACATGCCATCCACGAGCTCGCTCTCGGTAAGGAACGCCTCGCACCCTACGCAGTAGAGGCCCCTGTAATTTTTCTTGTAAATATCGCCGGCCCTGGCGCAGCGTTCCCACATATCCCTGACGCCTGCGAAGTGCCCCTGCGAAACCGACGTCCGCACAAAACTCGTGTATGACAGGCCGATTGCGTCGGCCATCTTCCTGAACAGCGCTGCGTTCTGCTCGCACAGCTGTTGCGGCGTTATTCCCTTTGCCTCGGCGGCCTGCACATTCTTGAGGCTGTTCTCATCCGCACCTGTCACAAGCGCAACATCATCGCCGCGCAGGCGGCGGTAGCGTGCAATTGCATCGGTCTGCACAAACTCAAGCGCGTGCCCTATATGCGGCGCCGCATTCACGTATGGTATTGCAGTTGTAATGTAAAACTTGCCCACAACATCACCTTACTTAACATCATTTTCAAACGGTACAATAATCCTGCCATCCTTAAACCGTGCCCCGGGGAGCACTTTTGCAACTTCCTGTGATATCTCCTCGTCGCTCTTATTTTGCCTGTGCATTTTTGCTGCAATCCCCAGCGCCCTCTCAACTTCGCTGTAGCGGCTGTATATCCAGTCGCCAGCTTGCTTGCACTGCACGGCCTCCGCCTCAAGCTCAGTGAGGCGGCTGCGCATCGCCTGCTCGGCGGCTTCCTTTTTCTTCAGGCTCTCGCCATCCTGCCTAGCAGCGGCGAGCTGCGGCTCATACGCGTAATCAACGAGCCCGCACACGCTGCCAAACAGCTTCTGCTCAAGGCCGGAGTATCTTGAAAGCGTGCAAACCGCATAATCCTTTACTGCACCGCCTTCAAGGTACGCCACGTACTTCTGCTCTGTGCACACCTCGCGTACGGCCATCATCAGCCGCTCCTTTTCCGAGGCGCTTGGCTCATCCTTGGATTTTGGCGGGATACCCGCACGCACCATCGCTTCCTCCAAGTACTTGGGGGCCAGTGCAACAACCGACATTATCCCTGAGATGAGCGTTGCCTTGCCGTTCAGCGAAAGCATGCCCGCTGTGGCCTCAAGCGGCGGCACCTTGCTAGGAGGAGGCACATACCTCACACCCTTGCGCAGCTCACGGTCACGCCAGCTTTCCCTCCTGTAAATCAAGTCAATATCATCCCCGACACAGAAGATTATGTTGCCGTTTGAGAACATCTCAAGTATCAGGCGGCACTTCTGGCCCTTGCAGTCAAGCGAGATTACGATTATGCGCTCGGCACCTGGCTGGGAAACACCTTCAACAACTGCATTCTCAATGCGCTTGCGCAGTGCCATAATGAAGCTGGACGGCTGCTGCGGTGAGGGGATATCACGGGAGGTCAGTGTGAGGTAATCCGGGAGCTGCACAACGAGCGTGTGCTTCCCATCCTTACCGGAGAACTGTATCTTGAACAGCGATTCGGTTATCTGGTATGCCTTGCCGACCCTTGCGCCGCTAAGCTTTGCGTCGAGCTCTCCTGCAATGTAGGTGTATTCAAGGTCGGCGAGCTGCATATGGGTATTAAGGCCCTGCAACATTTAAAATAAAGCGGGGAGATATGTGGAATATGGCGTATGTTGCCGAGAAGCAGGACAGGAGCGCTGAGGAAAAGGCCAGCAACCTCATATCCGAGTCAAACCTAATCAATGAGTTCCTTTACTCAGTGCAGAACGGCATAGCCAAAATCTCGGCAATAATCGCGGAGGAGCGCGAGCGGCGTGAGGCGCTTAAGCGGCTTGATAATGCGCTTGAACGCAGGCTTAACGAGCTAGACAAATTGTATGCGCAGGCGGGCCCAAGTTTGGGAAGTGATATCAGGCGCGCAATTAAGGATATTGAGGATATATACGCTGTTGGGCTGTCCGAGATTGAGAAAGCATCTGCCGGCGGCCTGCCTGCAGACCAAAAAATCGCCTCGTTTAAGGAGATAGTTTCCGCTGCAGAGGTTGCAATGCAGGCACGCGCGGATATCCTAAGGGAGCGGATTAAAAAAACCTGATAACAACGGTTGCCGCCTACACGGGTGGCTGCCAAATTGCATGCGGTGGGCGGCGCGGGCAAATAAATCATTCCAAAACGCGCATGTCAAGCACGTACTGGTCTGTCTCGGGCGAATATGTTCGCACGCGCCTTGAGTATACTATTTCGCAGGGTCTGCCAAGCAGGCGCCTGGCCTCCTCTGCGAGCTCGGCCTCCCGCCCTTTCTGGCAGAATGCATATGCGTGTATTATACAGCCGGGCTTTGCAGTGTGCGCCACATCCGGCAGAAATGAGAGTGCGTCCTTCGGTAAAGGCATTACGATGCGGTCCGCCCAGCCCCAAAACCGCCTGTCCCTGAGAACCTCGCGTACATCACCGAGCACCGGCACGACGTTTTTCAGCCTGTTGAGGCGCGCGTTCTCAAGCGCATATCGGTGCCCTTCTGGGTTAAGCTCAATTGAGTAGACGCGCGCGGAGGGATGCATCTTTGCAATTACTATTGCAAACGGCCCCACACCGCCGAACAGCACAAGCACGTTCTCGTTTTCATGCACCTGCTGTGCGATGCGCAGCCGCTCGTGCGACAGCCGCGGAGAGAAATAAACTTTTGAGACGTCCACAAGAAACTTGCAGCCGTGCTCCCTGTGCACCGTCTCGGTCTTTTCCTCGCCGGCAATGTGCCTCACCTGGCGCACGCGGTACTCGCCGCTCACCCCGCTTTCCTTTGCAACTACGGTCTTCAGGCTGCGGTGCATCCTCAGCAGCGTCTCACCTATCTCACGCTCGCGCGGTTTGAGGTGGTCTGGGATCTCAACCACTGCAATGTCGCCGATTACATCAAACGCCCGCAGGCCGCACCCTTCCAGCGCGTCTGGCAGCGACTGCGGCTGCCGTTCACGCCGCTCAAGCTCAACATCAACAATTTCCTTGCCTTTGAGGAAAGGGCTGTCAGCTGATTTTAGCGGAAACAGGAGATAGTCGCCGTCATGCCCTATTGAATAGTCCTCGCTGAGCAGCCCGAGCCGCACCAGCTCCCTGCGTGTAGCCTCACCATCCTTTTTATGAACCCTCAACGCAAGCATACCTTGCACCACAAGCCACATAATTGCAATTTTCTTTTGCCGCAAGTGTTATACCAGCTGGTCAATCGTGCGCCCTATCATTTGCGCTTTCTCAAGCGAGATTGATGCATTCTCGCTCAGCTCGGCCGGCCGTATGAACAGCCAGCCCTTGCGCGGCACGCGCCACGCAACATATGCAGAAACGCTCGTCTTCTCCTCCCATTCCTTAAGCAGTGCAAACTGCTCCCTGCGCAATGCGAGCCTGCCGCTGTTCCACGCCTTGCACTCAAACACGTAGCTCTCGCTTTTCCTGAATGCCAGAAGGTCCGGTGCTGTGGTGTATACCCCCGACCCGGCTGCACGCACCACCATAAATCCCTTCTGCACAAGCAGGTCTGCAAGCTCGCGCTCAAACCGCGCGCCCTTTGAATAGCTCCTCATTGGCACGCAGAAATATGCCCGGCAAATTAAATAAAAGAGAGGGCGGGCTTTTGCCGCTATCTGCCATCAGGCAGCTTCTGCTCAACGGACACTATATCCTCGCCGAGCACATCGGCCGTAAAGTCCAGCGGCTGCATTGAACCTTCTTCGGCGCCAAGCGGCACCCACAGCGTGCGCCTCATCTCCTCAACATAATACTCATCATTGCCAAACTTCACTGAAATGCCTCCGGTGCTCACGTTTGCAAGCCGGTATACGTACTGCTTGAGCGGCTTGTACGTGTAGCTTGAGAACGCCTGCGCTATGGCCCCATCATCTCCTGAACTGCTGCTGAACGCAAGCTCAAGCATGGGCATTGAGAAAGTGACTTCCGTATCATTACCCATAGCCGCGTGCACTGCATCACTGACCTCATCCTCGCTATATGAGTAGTTGCTGTATATTATCAGGCGTGTCATCTGGATTGCCTTTATTCCTGGAAGCAGCTCCTTTAGCCGGGTATCCTCATCATTCTCAACCGGCCTGCTCAGGTAAACAGTGTCATCCCTCTTGAAGTTGGTCTGAACGTTTTCTGCGCCGGCGGACTCAAGCAGCTGCACAAGGTCCTGTATGGACTCGTTGACTGCAACGCGGTCGTGCCAGCTGAAAAACAGGCGTGCATAATATTTGTCCCCGAGCGAATTCACAATGACAGGCAGGGTGACATCCTTCTCTATTGCAAGCGGTGTCAGCTTCCCCGCAATCACCTGGCCCTCGTACACCTGCACAAGCGCCTTGAACGGTATCTCTGAGCCCACCTTTTGCGGGTACATTATAGTGGTCTTGCTGCGCGGTATCCTCGCGCGCACCGTGCCGTTTGCGCCCGCAAACGAAAATTCCCTATCGCTTGACACGTACACCTCAAGCATAATTGTTGAGTTCGGGCTCAGCTTCCTCAGCTGCCTGCCAACATCATACGCATGCGCGCCGTCTGAAAGCGCTATTGTGGTGTACTGCTGGCTGCCCCAGTCCACATAGGTGACCGTGCCGTTTGCCTGCAGCTGCGAGACGTACTCCTTAGCCTCAGCGGACGGCCCAACTATCCTTATGACCGGGCTGTATGCGTCAAGCTTAAGGAGTACCGTGCCGCTCGCGACAACCCCCTCTACATCAACGCTCCCATTGGTGGAAGGGGTAACCGAGGGCGGCTGGTGTGCACCGCTTCCTGAAAACCACGTGCTTATCGTGGACAGTATGAACGCCAGTGCAACCAATACCACAATCGCCTGTATTGCCTGGCTGCGTGTTATGCTGAAGCCCATGGCATTAGATAAAATTGGAAATGTTTAAAGCAGTGCGCCCGCTTGGCTGGCAGGGAATCTTTTAAAGTATTATATGGCTCAAATAGCACCAGCAAAGGTGCATTAAATGGCAACTGAAAAGGGAGACCTTGTCAAGGTTGAGTATTCAGCATACATGAAAAGCAGCGGTGCGCTCGTTGACACCACTGATGCAGAGGCCGCCAAAAAGGGCGGGATATACGACCCAAAGAAGCGGTACGGGCCGGCAGTGGTGCGTGTGGGCGCGGGTGACGTGCTGCAGGGCGTTGATGAGCAGCTCGTGGGCATAAACGAGGGCGCGTCAAAGGAGTTTGAGGTGCCCCCCGAGAAATCGTTCGGCCAGCGCAACGACAATCTTGTGCGCATAATCCCGCTGCGCCAGTTCAGGGAGGCGGGCATGAACCCCGTGCCAGGGCAGGTTGTAAACATTGACGATACGCCAGCCACAATCAAGGCGGTGAACAGCGGCCGTGTGGTGGTGGACTTCAACCACCCGCTTGCGGGCGTTACGCTGAAATACTCCGTGAAAGTGCTTAAGGCCGCAAAAACGCTTGAGGAGAAGGCGCAGCTGCTAGCCGACAAGTACGAGATGAAATGCAATGTAAAGGCAAGCGGCGACAGTGTGGAAATTGACCTTGGCTCCAACAAGTATGACGAGAAGAGGGCCAGGGACTCCACTGCAGTTGCGCTTGTGGCGCGCGAGCTCAAGGACCTCGGCGCCAAAACGGTCTCATTCAAGGGCCAGTGGGAGCTTTAGCTAATTTTTTATTGGCCCATTTTTCATTTGTCCGGCACGACAACAGTGCCGCTGTGCCTCTTGCCCTGAATCGCATTCTCAAGGTCCTTGAGGTTCTTGCCGCTCACAAAGTGCGCCTCCATCCCGGCCCTTGAAAGCAATTTGCACGCGAGCATGTCAAACACGAAGTTCTCGCCCGCCTTGCGTGTGTCGCTCTGCGCAGCCATCATTGCAAGCTCTGAGTGGGTCATCCTTGGGATTTTGCGGGCCGTGCTGTCCTTGCGCGGGTCTGCTGTATAAATTGCATCAACGTTGCTCACGTTCACAATCCGCTTTGAGCCCACGCGCTCCCCAAACAGCACAGCATCCGTATCTGTTGTGATGCCCGGCAGCGTGCCTCCCATAATCACTATGTCGCTTGACTCAAACGCCTGCGCGGCCTCATCAAACGTCCTTGGCAGCGCCTTGTAAGCCTTGCCCTCAAGCACTGAAAGCAAAAGGTAGGCGTTCTGCCACGTTGTGAGTATCGCGGCCTGGTCGGCCATAAACTCGTTTCCCGACAATTCGCGTATGCCCTTTGAGTAGATGCGCGCGGCCGCACCGCCGCCCGTCACGATTGCAAACTTGTACTTGGATGACAGGCGCACCAGCATCTTGCCCAGCGCGCGTATGTACCCAAAGTCCGGCTCGGGGCCAGCCGGCGTGGCGGGGATGAGCATGCTCCCGCCTATAGAGAGTGTTATTATCGGCTTCATAAGGGAGGATTAGGCGGGCAAGGTTAAAAATGTGGGGGCTGCGTTTTCGGGCTTGCCGGCCCTATATATACATTTTTCACCCGTTTTCCAAAAAATTTTGGGAAACGGGGCGATTAGAGCAATGTTGGCTATCAAATAAAAACGCCCAAGCACTTATTTTGAAAATAAGGCATTATAGGCCCGTATTTGCTGAAACAAGGAATTTTAGGCACGTTTTTGCTTATGGGGGCGATATGCCGGAACCACCGACAGTTTATAAACCGCCTGAGAAGGCATGAATATAAACCTAACCTGCAAAACGCATATCTGTTGTGTTTTTGGGGTGTGGGCATGAGTTATCCGGCTACAATTATAAAGAGGGATGGCAGGGAAGTCCCTTTTGATGTGGAGCGCATACGCAGCTCAATACGCAAGGCGATGGTTGCCAAGGGCGTTTACAGCCCCGACGCGCTCAGCAAGGTGGTTGGCGATGTCACGGCCACAATAGGCGAGGTATTCAGGGACAAGACCCCCACTGTTGAGGAAGTGCAGGACATAATTGAAGTGTCCCTGATGAAGAACAGGATGTTTGAGGTCGCAAAGGCCTACATACTTTACAGGAGCAAGAAGACCGAGATACGCGAAGAGAAGAAAAAGGTGCTCGGCAAGTCCGAGCTTGACGAGATTGACAAAAAATTCAGCGTGAACGCGCTGCGCCTGCTTGCCGCGAGGTATCTTGTGAAGGATGAGAAGGGAATCCCTACCGAGACGCCTGCACAGCTGTTCCAGCGCGTTGCTGTGGCGATGGCGCTGCCTGAAGTGTTTTACGACCCGCGCGTGTTCAGCAAGGAGGCAAAGTATGAGGTGCGGCGTGAGGATGCGGATATTGAGCTGGGTGCCTATTCCTCAAAGCTGGACAACTATGACTGCAAGTACTCATTGAACGGCTGGCCAATAAACAAGTGGCATTTTGAGCGCATGATTGCGCTTTACAGCGAGCTTGCCGCGGAAGGCAGGATGAGGGTGCCCTTCAAGCGTTTGCTTGAGATGCTTGAGGCGCGCGAGTTCAGGAAGGCGGAGGAGGTTGCACAGCAGGTGTTTGACCTTATGGTCAACAAGGACTTTATGCCAAACACGCCAACGCTTGTGAATGCGGGCAGGCGGCTGGGCATGCTGTCCGCGTGCTTCACGCTTGACGTTGAGGACAATATGGAGTCCATCATGAAGCTCGCGCACGACTGTGCAATGGTGCACAAGAGCGGCGGCGGCACTGGCATGAACTTCTCAAAGCTCAGGCAGGAGGGAGATGTTGTCGCGTCCACGACGGGCGTTGCCAGCGGCCCAATCTCATTCATGAAGATGATTGATGCGGTTGCCGATGTGATAAAGCAGGGCGGTGTGCGCCGTGCGGCCAACATGGGCATACTTGAGGTATGGCACCCGGACATTGAGCGGTTCATAACCTCTAAGCAGAAAGATGGTGTGCTTGAGAACTTCAACATATCAGTGGGCATAAACGCGGACTTCTGGGAATACTTTGAGAAGGGCGAGGACTACCCGCTCAGGCACCCGAAGACCGGCAAGGTTGTCCGCACGGTTGACCCGCGCAAGCTGTTCAATCTCATCGCATACAATGCATGGGCAACTGCAGACCCCGGCGTGCTGTTCTTTGACAACACAAACCGCAGGAACGTGATGAGGTCCTTCCGCGGCGATGTTAAAGTCACCAACCCCTGCGGTGAGGAACCGCTTTACCCATACGAGTCCTGCAACCTTGCAAGCATAAACGCGGGCAACTTCGTGGTCAAGGGCAAGGACGGCAAATATGTATTTGACTGGGAGCGCTTTGACAAGGTTGTCCGCTTTGTTGCGCGCACGCTTGACAATGTTATAAGTATAAACAAGTACCCGCTTGAGGAGATTGACAGGACAACAAAGAAAACGCGCAGGATTGGCGTTGGGCTGATGGGCGTCGCAAATGCGCTGTTCATGCTCAAGATACGGTACAACAGCGAGCAGGGATTTGCGTTTATGAAGAGGCTTGCAGAGCACCTGACATACTATTCATACGAGGAGTCGGTCCAGGTTGCCTCCGAGCGCGGCACTTTCCCGCTGTACGAGATGACCGATTACACGAAGGGCGAGCTGCCAATTGAGGGCTACTACAGGAGGGAGGAGTGGACGCTTGACTGGGACGCGCTGGTCATAAAGATAAAGGAGAACGGCCTACGCAACGCAATGGTCACAACCGCGCCCCCGACCGGCTCCATAGGCATGATTGCCGATGCAAGCACCGGCATTGAGCCCGTATTCTCGCTGGCATTTGAGAAGCGCGTGTCGGTGGGCTCATTCTACTACACGAACGAGATATTTGAGGAGGAGCTGAAGAAGCGCAACCTGTACTCAAACGACCTCGTGAAGTCAATCGTTGAGAACTACGGCAGCGTGCAGGGCCTGCCCGATGATGCCGTCCCCCGCGAAATCAAGGATGTTTTCGTAACGGCAATGGATATCCACTGGGCAGACCACATAATGGCACAGGCGGTTATGCAGCTGTGGGTCACCGACTCAATAAGCAAGACCATCAACATGCCCTCTGACATAACGGTTGAGGATGTTGAGCAGGCATACCTGATGGCGCATGAGCTTGGCTGCAAGGGCATAACAATATACCGCGACGAGTCAAAGAGCAAGCAGGTGCTCAACATAAACGCAGATGTCAAGGAAAAGAAGTTCAAGGCGGAAGTGAGCGCGTACACGCTCTCTGCAATTGAACGCCTTGTTTCAGAGAAGGCCTACCTGCGTGATTACATAAAGCTGCCGCTGCCCAGGGCACAGGCCGCAATGGCTGCGCCTGCAACTGCAGCCGCGCTGGGCAGTGCGGTCGGCGCCACGCTTGTCCAGCTCAGCATAAACGGGGCTGGTGCAGAGACGGTTGTTGAAGCGGACATACTTCCTGACCAGCAAAAGCTTGAGAAAGCAATAGCACCGCTCGTAAAGGAGGCAAAGAAAGTGAGGCACAATTTTGAGAGCTGCCCCGCCTGCGAAAGCAAGAACATACACAATGAGTCGGGCTGCGTGGCGTGCAAAGAGTGCGGCTGGAGCGCGTGCACCATATCCTGAATGGAATGTGAAGCGTATGTCTGGCACTAACAGCACCCACAGGAAGAAGCTGCAGAAGAAGATACGCAGCGGGAGAAAGGCCCGCCTGCTTTTTGATGCTGAGAAGAAAGAGGATATACGGCCTAACTCTTTACAGACGAAGGAAGCCAATCCTAAGCCAGCAAAGGAAAAGCAATAAACGACTTATTCTATCCAGTAAAACTGCTGCTGGGGCATGGACCTCATGCAGGCCCTGAACTGCTCTATAAGCTCCTCGTCTGGTATCTCAACCGCCGCTTCGCCTTCGCGCACAAGCTTTTTCGGAATCTCATCCTCGCTTGGGCCGGCATACCACTTGCGTGCGGAAGCTGCAGTATCCTCGGGATACTTTGAGAGCACTGAGCCCAGCGCACCCACTTCCGCACCTGCAATCTCAATTGGGAGCGAGCCCCTGCGCGGTAAAATGTGGAAGTGCATCCTGTAATACTTGTCCGGAGATATGCCGTGCTCCGCATCCTCCTCAACCTGCACTATCGGCGCGTTGTGGGCAACTACGTTGAAGTTGGCAACTGATCTGTAAAAGTAAAGGAACGGGAATATGCCCCATGCGGGCTGTATAAGCGACTGCCTGTGCTCGCGTGATTCCAGGCCCAAGATTGAAGATACAGGCAGCTTTGGGATTATTATAATCTCATCGGTAAAGCGGGGTGCAAAGGGCGCGCCGATATACACCTCACCGTCGCTGTAAATTTTGCGTGCGGCGCCGCTTTCCTCATATGCAATGTAGTCGTCGTATATGTTGCGGCCGGTCTCAAGATAGTACTCCCGTGCCCTGTCCATCTCAAGCCTGAGCAGCGAGAATATGGGGCCGCCGTATTCCATAAATGTGAACTGTGAATGGGGGTGCTGCCGTGATGCGCCCGCATAGGGCCCCCAGTTCATAAATGAGAGAAACGACTGGGCACGCTGTGCATAGGCATAATTTGCAAGGTCCCACATGGACTCAACCATTGATGTCAGGTCCTTCTGGTCTAGCTCGGACGGGAACAGGCGGTGTAACACCTCGCCGGTCTCCCCCTCCCTCCTGAACGGCGGATATATCGTTACGAACTGGCACAGCCACCAAGGATAAAAGTTTGGGACGCTTACCGCACCGCCCTCATGGTGCTTGCGCGGTTCTGGGGTATTGGTATACGGGTTGCAGAAATCGCAATTCTTCTCGTAATGTATGTGCGTGCGCAGTATCTGCATTTTCCTTTTGGCACGCTCCTCTGAGAGGTACGCAGCAAACCCAGTAAGCGGGTCGCAGCGCACCGCCATCCGAACCTCCTTTTCAACGCCGCACTGCTTCAGCTTGGTTGAAAGTGATTTCTCATAGAAGAATGGGTCAAACCGGCTTTTTCTCATCGCCGCCGGCTGCACAAGCTCTTGGCTCATGCTATTTGTTAGCATATGTATCCTCTAATAAACATTTCTAAACCGGGAAACACTGGAAAGGCGCTTGCACAAGCACAATATATGCCCCCACTAAAACTGCTCTTGGTGATGCATGTGAAGTTTGGAGTGGACGGCATTAAGCTGAAGGACCTTGAGAGAATGCTCTCTGGGAAAGACCTTGCAATTGAGCGCAAGCACCGCGTTATGGTGCTTATTTAGCGCTCAGGCCATCAACGCTTGCACCTCCCAGGGATGCTGCGAGCGATGGCTGGGGGACCACCACACACTCAACGCGTTCTGTAGCCCTCCCCCAGCCATTTTATTTAAAGCTTATAAGATTTTGTGTTAAAAGTATGATAGGGTATGAAATATGAGCAGCGCATTTAGGCCCGGTGCAGACCGCATTTGGATCCGCAAAAGGAATGTAAGGTTCCTTGAGAGCGGGTTCTAAACCGTTTATTATATTCCACCTCTCCTTTTTCCCCTTCCAAAACGTTTTTGAGGTTAAGCCCCTTTAATTGCCGCTATGGACATCAAGATAACGGAAAAAGTCACAAAGGAACACAGGCCAAAATGGCCGGGGCCGCTTGACCATCAGGCGACCTGCAAAATGCTTTATGCTGCAATATCGCGCGGCGATGCCGCACGCGTTGCAAAAATAATTGACGGCGGCTTTCCCATAAACAGCGAGCTGTTCAACGACCAGACGCCGCTTATGGTGGCCGCACGGATGGGCAAAAAGGAGATTGTTTCACTGCTCATTGAAAAGGGTGCGGACGTTAACGCCGCAAGCAGGGTTGGCTGGACTCCGCTGTGCCTTGCATGCAGCTCAAACAACACTGAAATTGCACAGCTGCTTATCAAAAACGGTGCAAACGTCAATGCAGTTTCATATGTTGGAAGGACGCCGCTTATGCTCGCCGCAATGTGCGGCAACCTGCACATTATTGATTCCCTCATAAAGGCGGGGGCCCACGTGAATTTGCAGGACAACCTTGGCAGGACCGCCGCTACATGGGCGCACCTGTACGGCCAAAAGAAATCATACATTTACCTGCGCATGAAGGGTGGCAAGCGGACGCCTAAGCGCGGGCTTTACTACGATTAAGCCATTAAAAGAGTGCCTGCATATTTATTGCGATGCCAAACGCACTTGCACATTCAGCAGCCGGCGCGCTTGCGGGTATTGCCATAGCTTCATTAGTTAGCGGGCCGCTTGAGGTTAAGGCGGGTGCTGGCATTATCGCGTTCATCTTTTCATTCCTGCCTGATTTGGACCATGAGAGGGCAACCGCAAGGAAATACTACAGAAGAATTATGCCGCTTGCACTTGCAATTTTGCTTTTCGTTGTTTCAGCGCAGGTGCTTGGCGTGGGCCTGCTTTACTCGCTTGCAATTGCCGCGGCATTTGCAATCCCTCTCGCTGCAATCAGCGAGCTCGCAATCCCGCGGCACAGGGGCATTATGCACACGTACCTGTTCGGTGCGGGCGCGGCGCTCGCCCTTTTCGTTGCGCTTGCGATTCTCGGGATTGCACATGCGCCCGTGCTCGCAGTGGCCGCATTTTTAGGATATGCATCACACCTTGTGCTTGACAGGCTTGCCTGAACCCTGATAGCAAGGAGTTGCTGGGTGCGCGCTAATCAGATGTGTAGTAATAGTAGTTGCGCGCGGCACGCTGCTCGCGGTCAAGCACCGAGCCCTTCTTGTTTATGCGCGGCCTGTTAGTGTCAGGGTCCCTGCGCAGCGTTATGTCCAGGCTTTCCAAAAACGAGTTCATCGCCTCAACCTTGCCGGAGGGACTGCTAGCAGTGCCATGCACAGATGATTCGCCCGTGAACCGTATTATCCTGCTTGATATTGAGTCAACGAACACTATGTCGTGGTCCACAACCAGCGCAATCCTTTCCTTGTCAGCAATGTCCCGCCTGATTATTGCGGAGAGCCGCATCCTCTGCTCAACATCCAAAAATGCTGACGGCTCGTCAAGGAGATAGATGTCCGCGCTTGCGGAGAGCGCCTCTGCGACCGCCAGCCGCTGTGTCTCACCGCCGCTGAGCGAGCGCACCGGCTTGTGCGAAATCACGCCCAGCTCCAGCTCTTTTACGTATGAAGCGTCAATCTTGCGCTCAAGCACGTACTGCTGCACGGTCCCGTCAAAATCAAATGTTATATACTGCGGCTTGTATGAGACCTTAAGCCCGGCGGGCGCCTCGCCTTCATCCGGCCTCTCCGCACCGGCAATGAGCTTGACAAAGGTTGATTTACCAATCGCATTGGGCCCTACAACCCCAATAACTTCCCCTTTCCGCATCTCGCCCGGCTCAACATTTAGTGTAAATTTGCCGTATTTCTTTAGCATTGCGCCGTAAGACAGCATAACCTTGTTGCGGGATTCTGAAGTGGTATGCATCTCAATCCTCAACTCGCGGTCCCTAAAACGCACGTTCTCGTCCCGCAGGTATCCCTCCATAAACTCGTTTATGCCCGCACGCGCATTCTTTACACCGCTCACAATGCCGTATACGCCCGGCTCACCGTACAGCACATAAACGTACTGCGCAAGGTAGTCAAGCAGTGCGAGGTCGTGCTCAACAACCATAACAGTTGCTTTCTCCGCGAGGGCGGATATCTCGCGTGCAACACGCATCCGCTCAAATATGTCCAGATATACCGACGGCTCATCAAAGAAGTAGAGATTGGCGGGCTTCAGCATAGCTATTGCAATCGCAACCTTTTGAAGCTCGCCGCCGCTGAGGTCGCGCAGGCGCATATGCGCAAACCTGCCCATTGCAAGCCGGCCAATCATATCCTCTGCGGATTCCTTGGGCGCAAACTCTGTGAGGGCCTCATACACCTCCTTATCAGGGGCTGCGCGTGCCAGCAGCTCAACGTTCTGCAGCTTGTAGCTTATCCTGTGCGTCGCAGACATCCTTTCAAAGTAGTTTTTCAGGTCACGGTTCTGCACGCGCGCAGCCACATCCTTCCACGTATGCTGTCTGTCATACTCAAAGAAATTTGGGACCATCCTTCCGGACAATATCTCAAGCAAAGTGGTCTTTCCGATGCCGTTCCTGCCCACGAGCGCGGCAACCGCACCGTCCTTGGGCACCGCAAAATTATACAGCCGGAAGGTGTTTGGCCCGTACTGGAACAGCGGCTCGCCCTCCTCGCCCGCAAGGTTTATCACGTTAATGCAGGAAGCAGGGCATTTTTTAGGGCATATGCCGCAGCCGGAGCATATGTTCTCATCTATTACGGGATACCCCTTCTCATCAATAGTTATGCAGTCCTCGCCCATGCGCACAAGCGGGCACACGTTTTTGCACACGTAGCCGCACTTCTCGCGCAGGCATTTGTTGCGCTCTATTACTGCAATCCTTCTCTGGGCCATCGCTATTTTTTAAGAGGGCTATTTATTAAGTTTCAGGTGAATTCCTGCTCATGGACATGTGCAGGGGCTGCAAGGCGGACTGCTGCTACTCCTTTAGCATACCGCTGTCAATAGCCGATGCATACCTCCTTGTGCAAAACGGCAGGGGCAAGCTTGTGCGCTTCATTAAAGCCGGGCGGAAGGCGGACTCGTTCCGTGCCGGCCTCTCATATTATAAGATGGAGCTTGCCAGGAGGCCGACCGGTGAGTGCGCACTGCTTGAGTATGATGGGCTCGGCAGGTGCACCATTGAGGAATATAAGCCGGCCGTGTGCCGCGCATACCCAATGCACAGGCCGCATCCAAATGCCCCTGCAGCGCTCTTAAGCACGCGCGCGTGCGGTGCAGGCCGCCGCCCTTCGGTTGAGGATATTGCAGAGCTGGAATCCTGCCTGAAGGATTATGAGCGCGAGTGGGCACTGCACAGGGAGCTGGTGGCGCGCTGGAACAAATCGCTTCTTTCATATATTCCCTGGGCGCCCCTGTTTATGCACGTGTGGTGCGCCCTGATTAGTTTATGGGTTGCGCGGGCGAAGCGCCAATAGGCAGCAATATAACCTTATACAGCAACATAATTAGCAATGATTGCAAGGATCAGCCAAAAGGAAGGCATTGTGTCTGCGGTCCCTGAAACGTTTGAGGACTTGTGGCACCTTTCAAAAATAATCACTGAAGGTGCAGTTGTGCGCGCTAGGAGCACGCGCAAGTACAAGCCTTCCGGCAGCAGCACCGAGCAGCGCGTGGGCGTTAACGTGAGTGTGAGCGCTGAGAAGGTTGAGCTTCACAAGCACTCAAACTGCCTGCGCATAACCGGCAGGATAACACAGATTACCCCAGAGGATATTGCGCCGTTGGGCACGTACCACACAATTGATGTTGAAACCGGCACTGAGATAAAAATAGAAAAACAGTGGAAAACATATGAACTTGACAGGATACGCGAGGCGGTGGAGGCAAGCAGGCGCAGCATCGTGACAATAGTGCTCGTGGACAATGAGAATGCGGTGTTTGCATCGCTCAGGCAGTACGGCATTGAATTTGGGCTTGAGCTTGAGAACCGCGCAAAGAAAAAGGATAAGGAGATTGAAACGGGCGAGTTTTTCAGTGAGGTAATCAAGGAGATTGAAAAGACTGATGGGATAATCGTGCTTGGCGGGCCGGGCTTTGCCAAGGAGAACCTCCTAAAAAAACTGCGTGCTGAAAACCCCAAAGTGGCGGCACGCGTGAAACTCGTGAGTGCATCAAACGCCGAGCGAAGCGGTGTGTATGAGGTCCTTAAGAGCCCCGAGCTGGCGGGCATACTTGAAGGCGAGCTTGCACATTCCGTTTTGGGCCATATAGAGAAGTTCCTGAAGAGCGCTGCAAAGGGGGACGGGCTTGCTGCTTACGGTATAAAGCAGCTTGAGCAGGCGGCCGATGCTGGCGCAATCTCAGTGCTGATTATGGTTGACACGCTTGTGCGTGAGGACCCAAAATACGAATCCCTGCTTGAGAAAGTGAAAAATGCAGGCGGCGAGATACGGATTGTGCCCACAGAAAGCCAGTTTGCCGAGCGGGTCCGCGCGTTCGGCGGCGCGATTGCGCTACTCAGGTACAGGATATAAAATGGGGGCGCACCCAGCAATTACAGCCACTTAATGTTCTTGCTTTTCAGGCGGCATAACAAGCACCAGCATCAGTGCAGCGATTGTGGCGGCTGCGAACCCAAAGTAGAATGTGTATTCAGGCGCAAACGACTCCCATATTGTGCCTGCGATTAGGCCTGCAGGTATTGCGATGAGGCCGGTAATCATTTGGAATGTGCCGATTGCCGTGCCTTTCAGCTCCTTTGGCGCCATATCACTGGCATAAGCTTTCTGTGTGCCTGAGACCGTCGCAAATGAAATGCCATATATGATGAAAAGAGGTATGTAAAATGCCAGCGATGTGCCGAGCGCAAAGCCAAGCGATACAAGTGCGAACAGGAGATACCCTGCCATAAGCACGCTGCGCTTGCCGACCTTGTCGGCATACTTCCCTATCGGGTAGGACAGGAGTGCAAACGAGAAATTAAACAGGATGTACAAAAGTATGGGGATCACTGGGCCCTCAGTGAGCTGGGCCTTCATTATGAAAAACATATAGCTGAAGTTGGCGAGCGCGAACACCGATGAGATTGCTATGAATAATGCAAGGTGGGGTGGGATTGCATTTTTTATTTCCGACAGGTTGAAATTGTTGTTGCGCGGCCTGAATTTTGGCTCGCGTACCGCCAGCAGGGGTATCACAGTAAGGAATGTTAGCGAGCCTGCAGCTGCAATTATTACCCAGTAGTCAACCTGCATAAGCAGCATTACAACGGCAACTACAATTGAGCCGAGCAGTGCACCGCCTGTGTCAAGCGCCTGGTGCAGCCCAAAGCCCGCACCTGTCTTTTTCGGCATAAGCTGGCCTATCATTGCGTCGCGCGGCGCATCGCGTATCCCCTTGCCGAGCCGCTCAAGCGAAACTGCGGCAAGCGCGAACCACGCGGACGTGGAAAACGCAAGCGCTATCTTCCATATAGCAGAGTTGATGTAGCCCGCATAAATGAAAGGCATCCTTTTCCCAATATTGTCCGAGTAGTGGCCGAACAGGAGCTTGAGCACGTTTGTAAGCGCGTCGCGCACACCGCCAATTAGGCCAATAAATACTGGGGATGCACCAAGCGATGCAAGGAACATAGGGAGTATGGGCATAACCATCTCGCTGCTGAAATCGTTGATGAAGCTTGTGATGCCCAAAAGCAATACATTCCTCTTGCCTTCTTTCTCTTGGATTGTTTCCTTAGCGTTAGCCCTTTTCTCCATCAAAATCAACCTTTTGCCGCCGCTTTTGGATTTGCTCGCCTGCGTTGCCTTTTCGCATGCAGGAATGGCACATTAAAGCTTAAATACCAAGAGTGCGCCAAATTAGTCCGAGCGGGCGGGGGACAGCTTACGGTTGCTTGCTTCCTGCGCACGAATGCCATTTCTTTGGCATCGCTTTCTTTGGAAAGCACGGATCTTGATCCGCTCGTGCGCACCGAAAGAAAGCGATTGAGGAAGGTCCGCCCACGCAGAGCCCAGGCCGTGCTAATGCGCGGGGCAATGAACAGAAACGCAACCTGCCGTGCCATATGGAATGAGCGCATGCGACTTCGGCGCGGTTAGGGTGAAACGATCATTGCTTATCAGGGCTGTGAGCGTGCAAGCACTTATGTGCGCTTAGACCAATGCTGTCACCTTTTCCTTCGGGAAAAGCGAACAAAAGGCGGCCTACAACCGCCTGCTCCCAGGGGCTTCCAGCCCCTGGAACCCCCGGTAATTTTGCTGCGCAAAATTGAAGTTGGGCTTCCAGCCCCTGGAATAAAAACAGCTGAAAAAAAGTGCTATTTCTCCTTCTCAAGAAGCCGTATTGACTCAACAACAAGCGAGACACCGGCACCGGTCGCACCGTTTTCAACGGGCGGTATTGCGCGCGTGCGGTACGCCGTCCCTGCAATATCAAGGTGCGCCCACTTTGCCTTTGATACAAACGATTTTAGGAAGCACGCGGCGGTAATGGTGCCAGCCTCGCCAAGATTGGTTACATTGCGCAAATCCGCAAACTTGCCCTTCACCAATTCTGCATATTCATCCCACATTGGCAGCGGCCACACTTCATCAAACCCGTTTTCAGATGCCTTCCGTATTATCTCTTCAAATGCTGCATCATTTGCCATCAGGCCGCTCGCATAAGACCCAAGCGCCACAACGCATGCACCGGTAAGCGTGGCCAGGTCAATTATGTAATCCGGCTTGTACTTCTCCTCTGCGTATGCAATCGCATCAGCCAATATAAGCCGGCCCTCTGCATCGGTGTTAAGTATCTCAATCGTCTTGCCGTTGTAGGCCTTGACTATATCGCCCGGCTTTGACGCGCGGCCGCCGGGCATATTCTCGGTGCACGGCAGCAGGCCGATAACATTGACCTGCGGCTTCAGCTGCGCCACTGCGGACATTATGCCCAGCACTGCGCAGGCGCCGCTCTTGTCAAACTTCATGTGGTCCATGTCCCTGCTCGGCTTAAGCGAGATGCCACCGCTGTCAAACGTTATGCCTTTCCCTACAACCACAACCGTTCTCTTTGCATTCTTATGGCGGTATTCCAGTATGGGGAGCACCGGCTCCTGTGCACTGCCCGCTGAGACCGCAAGCAGTGCGTTCATGCCCAGCTTCTTCATATCATCCTTTGAAAGCTCCTTGTACACAAGCCCTCCCGACTTTGCAAGCTCGCGTGCCTTCGCAGCCATATACTTGGGAGTTGCAATGTTCGCGGGAGTGTTGCACAGGTCGCGCGCATAATTTACGTGTGATGCTATCGCCAAACCATCCCTTGCCGCCACGGCGGTATCCTCCTTTGCACAGACAAGCTCAACACGCTCAAGCTCCTGCTTGCCTTCCTCATCATCATCCTTTTTTGACTTGAACTGGCCGCTCTTGTGCACCTTAACGGCAAATGCATAGGCAAGGTTTTTTGCGTGAAGCGGGCCGAGTGCCGAGCAGTCAATGCTAACCCCCCTGCTCCTCAGGAATGAGGCTGCACCAAGCACCTGCTGGGGCACGCTGCGCACGCCCCTCGGCAAAAGCTTGCCCTTTTCACCAAGGCCGATAAGCAGCACACCGGACAAGTAGAGGCTCTCGCCCTGCTTGCCGCTGAAATCCGAACCCTTTGGGATGACTGGCGCTGTAAACTGCGCATGCCCCTTTTCAAAAACCGCCTTTCCTTTTTCCGAGGATGCAAACATGACCTTAAGATGCCCTTCTGCTGGCTTGCTGCACACTTCTATCTTCGGCTCTTTCATATACAACACCACCACAAACTATTTGCAAGCAAGTATTAAAATAGGAATGCAAAACAGTCTATTTCCTGTACCATAAGTACGCAAACAGAGCAACTGCACAGAACATAAGCACGGCCGCCGGCGTGATGCAGCCAGCCAGCGGGCTGCTGTCAAATTCCTCTGTATGCACACGGCTGTACCCTGCAAGGTCTACCCATTCAACGCGCATACTGTGCATCCCGTGCTTAAGGCGCACGCCCGCCTTGGGATTAATTTTTTCACCGTCAACATACAGCGTGTATGACTTGTAGGGGCCGCTCACCTCAAACCTGTAAACGCCGCCTTCCTCAATGCGCGCAATGCCAAGCTTGGGCTCAAATACCTCGTAACTGAACGGGTGCTCGTACTGCTCAAACCCGCTGTCCAGCACCATGCGCCCCGTATGCCTGCCGGGCGCACGGGGGCTTATCTCATAATCAATGCGATATGGCGGACCTGCAGGCCGCTCACTGAAAACCAGTTGCCCGTCCTCGTATATTTTCACGGAAAACGGCTGCATATCCTGTGATGCATCAATTGCGGCCTCCAACCGACCAACTTTATCTGAAGGGATATACGCGCTCACTGAAAGCGATGTTATGCTATAAGGCTGGCCTGTGAGCGGGCTTGCACCTGGGCTTGTGATTATGATTACATCGGACCATGAGCCGCTCTGCACCGCCACCCTCGTCTCACGCCTTCCGGTCATATTCACATTATAGGCATACGTAAACGATGGGGGCAGCGTAACACCCTCCATTGCGCGGTCGCTTATTATTGTGATCTCGCCGCCGTTAACTGAGATTATTCTTATGACTGCATCGGTGGCATTAAGCGATGAAAGCTGGGCGGTTAGCGGAGATTTCGCTGTGCCCGGCACAACATTAACAGTTACTGTATCTGTACCAAAACTGTGTGAAATTACAATTGGGCACGTGTAAACATACGCGTCATTCAGGCCGCTTGGCACGGAAAACGGCATAATTATGTTATTCATGCCCGGGTGAAGGAATTTTGTTATTGACCTCTCCTGAAAATTAACAATCTCCTGCACACCTGTGCAAGGCGAGACGGTCATAGTAAATATCCTGTAGTCCGGGCTGTTCACATTAAGGATGATCGCAGCAGTGCTCCCAGAAGTGAGGTTGGGCGGGGGTGGCAGCACCGTATACGGCATCTCAGAAACCTTAAACTCCTGTATGGTTATGCCCTCGGCCTCCTGGCCAAGCGAGCCGCGCCCGCTCCAGATGATGTCTGCATCACGATCTGTCACGTATGCATTTGCGTATTGGATATATTCTGTATCCTCACTAAAATGCATAGGTATGTGTGTCGCATCAATATATCCCGCCTCAAGCCAGGTTGGGTCAACACCCACCCATTCACCGATGTACACTTCAGCCCATGCGTGCAGCTGCCAGCCATAATCTGGAGAATACACGTACCCAAGCACCGAGCGGGAAGGATACCCAAGCGAGCGGGCCATCGCAATGAAGAGGTTTGTGTAGTCAACACATACCCCTTCCCTGTCCCTGTACGCATCAAGTGATGTGCGGTTGCCTCCCACAAGCGAGATGTCATACCGCATGTTTTTGTTGACCCAAACTGCAAGTGCCGCAACCTTGTCAATGTCCTCAGTATAGTGCCGGGTTATGTTTCTTGCCTGCTGCCCAATCTCATCTGAAATTACGATGTGCGCGCTCTCCTGCATATACTTTGCATATGCACTGCCTGCAGAGTATGACTTTGGCAGTGCGCTTGTGTGCCGCGCGCTTGTATTCGTATATGAGACCACCCTGTAATTGAAAACCCTGGCCTTTTCAGGGCCGCTCCCAATCGCAATTACCGTATTGTCCCGGTTAGTGGTGATGGTAGAATGCGCCGGCGCATCAACACGGACTGCTTGGTAGGCCGTCTCCTGCGGTATTGAGATGTTGAGCTGGACATCGTATACTTCGCCTGAAGTTGCTGATACCGAGCCCTCATTTACCAGCATCGCTGAAAGCCATTCTGTGCGCATCGGGTTAAACGCGGGGTTTTGAGGGTATGCTATGCAGAAAAGCAAGGCAACTGCAAGTGCAATTTTTAAAACTGCTTTCAAATATTCACCCTCACACCGCTTCTTCTTGCAAGAGAATCCCTGATGATGTTGTTATGGTCAAACGCAAGCTTGGGCAGCCTGTTTACCGGGACCCACTGCACGGAGGCCGCATCGCTTCCCGCCGAGAGTGTGCCGCCGGTAAACTTGCACCTGAACGCTACCGAAACTGTCCCCCGCGGATCCCTCTTCGGATGCGAGTACACGCCCACCAGCCGCAGCGGCCGGACCACTGCCCCTGCCTCTTCACGGGCCTCACGCACTGCACACTGCTCAAGCGTTTCATTATCCTCAAGCATGCCGCCAGGCAGTGCCAGCATGCCCTTAAATGGAGGGTTCCGGCGCCTGATTAGCAAAACCTTTCCCTTATGAATCACCACTGCGTCTGCAGCTATCCTGCGCATGCCATCACATCCTACAATGGGCTGTGCCCCCCATACGAACACACTAGGGCTTCACAGAACTGCATAAATGCATGCCCATCCAGCCCGCCGCCCCTACATACCACAAGCTCATCACGCACATATCCCGCCTCTGCTGGCTATTCCCTCCGCACAAACGCAAGCTCATCCTCGTCAAGCTCAAAAAACGCCGCAAGCGAATGCCCCTTCTTCTCGGCCGCGGCTATGAGCGGAAGATACCCTTCGGCATCAGAAAGCGAGACGTGGCATTTCCGCATTATTTTCCTCAGCACCGATTTGCGCACCGCACGCTTTTCTGAGGTTGTGGACATGGACCTGAGAAATGACGGGAACTCATACTTGACAAACTTGTGGTACCTGCCATTTTTTGAGAGTGCAACACCGGCGCGTGAGAGCACCATGCTGTACTTGAGCAGCTTCCAGGCCTGCCGCCTGCTTATGCGCCCGTCAAAGATGTCCGCGCGCGACAGGAAATCGTATGCGCGCGCAATCTCCTCCGGCTGCTCATACTCAAGCGCGATGTTCTGCTCAATCCACAGCTTTACGGTGTCGTGGTCAAGCGTTGTGCCGTTGAACGATTCCATCGCATCCGCATATGTCGTTGCCTTAAAGAGCTGGCGCACGCACTCAAATATCATCTTGTCCCTGTCGCGCTGCGAGCCGGGCAGGCGCGCCTGCAGGTCAATTATTGCGGAGCGCAGGTCGCCGTCACTGTCATCTGCAATGCGGGCAGCATCGCCGTCCCCAAGCCCAATCTGCTCCTCACGCGCTATCCGCGCAATTACCGACTCAACCGTGCGCTTGTTGACCTTCTTCATCTCTATGAACTTGCAATACTGCCTTAACGGGGCAAGCTTACGGTCCCACCCGTCGTTGGCTATCAGGATAAGCGGCTGCCGCGCATTCTTGGCAAGCTCTGCAATTGCCGAGGCGCCGCCGCGGTCCGCCGTCCCCTGCAGCCCGTCAACCTCATCTATAAGTATAAGCCGGTGCCGCGAAAACAGGCCTGCCGAATTGCTAGCCGCACCCATAATCCGCTCAACTTCATTCTTGTTGCGCGTGTCCGACGCATTGAACTCAAGGATTTCCCAGCCCATCTCTTTTGCCAGCGCGTAGGCAAGCGCTGTCTTCCCTATACCCGGCGGGCCGTAAATCAGAAGCGGCTTCTGCGGCTTGCCCGCCTCAAACTGCAGTGCCCACGTCCTGGCCTCTTCCACCGCCTGCGGGTTGCCTGCAAACTCGCCAAGGCTTGAGGGCGAGTGCTTCTGATAAAGGTGCATGTGATAATTAGGTAAGGAATATTTTAATGCTCAATACGGGGCCCTGGCTCTTGAAGCGCACATACTGCATAAAAAGCGCCG